>CAYIHD010000008.1:0-19250 GCA_964363205.1 uncultured Candidatus Saccharibacteria bacterium
AGGTCGTCGGCCGGCACATAGATAGCCTGCACCGAAGTGATTGAGCCTTTTTTAGTCGAGGTGATGCGCTCCTGCAGTTGGCCCATTTCCTCGGCGAGCGTCGGTTGGTAGCCCACCGCGGAGGGCACGCGGCCGAGCAAGGACGACACTTCCGCGCCCGCCTGCACAAAGCGGAACACGTTGTCCATAAAAAAGAGAACGTCTTTGCCCATTTCGTCGCGGAAGTACTCCGCCATGGTAAGGCCCGAGAGCGCGATGCGCGCGCGGGCGCCGGGCACCTCGTTCATCTGGCCGAACACCAGCGCCATTTTGTCGATAACGCCCGACTCGGTCATTTCGTGATACAGGTCGTTGCCCTCGCGCACGCGCTCGCCGACGCCGGCAAACACCGAGTAACCGCCGTGCGACTTGGCGACGTTGTGGATAAGTTCCTGCATGAGCACCGTCTTGCCGACGCCGGCGCCGCCAAAGAGGCCGACTTTGCCGCCGCGGATAAACGGCGCCAGAAGGTCAATCGATTTGATGCCGGTTTCAAACACCTCGGCTTTAGTTGCTTGCTCGGAAAAAGGCGGAGCTTCGCGATGTATCGGAGAGCGCGGAGCGTCTGTCGGCTCGGGTTTGCCGTCTATCGGCTGACCCACCACGTTAAAAAGGCGGCCGAGAGATTTTTCGCCGACCGGCACGGTGACCGGACCGCCGGTATCAGTAACCTCCACCCCGCGTGCAAGGCCGGTGGTGTCTTGGAGCGCAATGGCGCGGGCGCGGCCGAGGCCCACGTGCTGAGCAACCTCAAGCACAACTTCCCTATCGCCGACATGAGTCCTCAGCGCGTTGCGCAGAGCCGGAACGTCGCCCTCAAAGTAGACGTCGACAACCGGACCGATGACCTGCACTATTTTTCCTTTATTTTTTTCCATATAATTTTATTATGCGCTGGCCATCGCTTCCATACCGCCGGTAATCTCGCTGACCTCGCGGGTTATGGCCGCCTGCCGCACTTTGTTAAACTGCAATGTCAGCTCGTCCTGCTTCTCGCCCGCTTTGTCCGACGCCGACTTCATCGCGACCATGCGCGCCGAGTGTTCGGACGCTACGGTCTCCAGCAGTGCGTGATAAACGATAACCGACGCCAGCATCGGGAGCACGGTGTCTACCACCTCTTCCTCGGAAGGCTCGACGGTGTACGCAGCCGGTTTGTCATTTGATACTTGTTTTTTGATACTTTCCGCAAACGCACCTCTAACCGGCATAATGTCTTGCACTACGCGCTCAAGCTCAATTGGCATCAAGGGAAATATCTGGCGGACAGTCGGTCTCTGTTCAAATGTTGAAACAAAATTTTGGTACACAATGACGACCCGGTCCGTTTTTGAGCCGAAACTCTTTGCCGCCTCGTCGACAATGGCGCGCACCACGGCGCCCGTGACCTCCGCATTGTTCGGATGAAACGCTTCTATGTTGTATCCCCGCGCGGCAAAATAGTCGTTTGCCTTGCGGCCGACCGCGATTATTGAAACTTTTTTTACAGAGAGTCCTGACTGCGCGATGTCGCGGGCGGCGGCGCGCAGGACGCCCGAGTTGAGCGCGCCGGCAAGCCCTTTGTCGCTGGTAATAACGATATATAGAGCCTTTTTGACCGGCCGCACTGCAGAGAGCGGGTGCCGCAGAATTTCGCGGGTGCCGGAAAGGCGCGACAAAGTTGCGGCGGCCGCGCGGGCATATGCGCGGCCTCTGATAGCCGTCTGTTGCGCTTTGCGCATTTTTGCGGCCGACACGGCCTCCATGGCCTTGGTTACCGTTTGCGACTTTTTCATCGCGACTATTTTTGTTTTTATTTGTTTTAAGCCGGCCATATGATTTGTAGTGTAGACATGGAATGTCTACACGCCTGTAGACATTCCATGTCTACTAAAGAGGTCTGGATGAGTCTCCTCAAATTTCTTCAGCTGAACCTTAAGCTCCTCTTCGGTTTGCGGAGCAATGTCTTTAGCGCGCGCAATCGACTCGGGTATCTCCTTGCCGATAAAGTTCATCAGTTTTTCCTCATACTCGGGCACGCGCTCTACCGGAACTCCGGATAGATAACCGTTGACCGCAGCGTAAATGATGACGGCCTGGCGTTCAAACGGCAATGGTTGGCCGTTTTTTTGGCGCAAAACCGCCATCAGCCGCTGGCCGGAGTCGATGCGCTTTTTGGTGTCGGCGTCGAGGTCCTGCGCAAACTGCATAAACGCTTCCAACTCGCGGAACTGCGCCAGCTCGAGCTTGATGCGGCCGGAAACTTTTTTCATCGCCTTGGTCTGCGCGCTACTGCCCACGCGCGACACCGAGATGCCGGCGTTGATAGCGGGGCGCATGCCTTTGTTAAACAAATCCGTTTCGAGGAAAATCTGTCCGTCGGTAATAGAGATGACATTCGTCGGGATATAGCCGGAAACATCGCCCTCCTGCGTTTCGATAATCGGGAGCGCGGTAAGCGAGCCGCCGCCTTTTTCTTTATTCAGTTTTGCGGCGCGCTCAAGGAGGCGGCTGTGGAGATAAAACACATCGCCCGGATACGCCTCGCGGCCCGGCGGCCTGCGCAGCAGGAGCGAGAGCTGGCGGTACGCTACCGCGTGCTTGGAGAGGTCATCATAAATAATGAGTGCGTCGCGGCCTTGGTCCATAAAGTACTCGCCGATAGCCGCGCCGGCAAATGGCGCCAAGTATTGCATAGCCGCGCTTACCGATGCGCCCGCGTCTACCACTATCGTGTACTCCATCGCGCCGGCCTCCTTAAGCTGTTGCACCAAGCGCGCGGTCTTGCTCTCTTTTTGTCCTATCGAAACATAAATACAAATCGGCCGGGAACTTTCCGGCTCATTTTTTTGGTTGAGAATGGTGTCGACCGCAACGGTGGTCTTGCCGGTGTAGCGGTCGCCGATGATAAGCTCGCGCTGGCCGCGCCCTATCGGAATCATCGAGTCGATTGCTTTTATGCCGGTGTGCAGAGGCTGGTTAACCGACTGGCGGTCCATGACGCCGTACGCCTCGCGCTCGATAGGATTGCGTTTATCAGACTTGATGGCGCCTTGGCCGTCGAGCGGAGCGCCCAACGGCGAAACGACGCGGCCGAGCAGAGCATCGCTGACCGGTATAGAAAGGACGGTACCGGTCGGAGAGACCGTCATACCCTCGCGCACAGCGCCGGTGTCGCCTAAAATAATAGTGCGGACGGAGTTCTCCTCAAGGTTAAGTACCACGCCGAACACCTCCTTTTCGGAACCTATGGCATCTTGCAGCGACTTGCCGTGCGCGGTATCAAACCGGACCATCTCCGACATGACTGCCGCTGCGAGCCCCTCTATCTCGGCAACGCCGTCGCCGACGCGCAGCACGGTACCGGTACCGGCCGTACGCTCGGATGGTTTAAATCCTTCTATCTCTTTTTTAAATTGTTCTATAAAGTTAGACATATCAGTTCGTGTGAATCAGTTTGCGGTAAAGTTCCAGCAGGACCCTGGTTCGTTCGGCCTCCGGAGTAATTGCTGCGGCCCGTTCTCTCCTCTTTTCCGCCAGCGCCAGCTTTTGATATTCGGCGAAAATTTTCGGGAGCAATTTTTCGTGGCCGCGACGCTTAAGCAGCGTGCGCAGTTTAACCAAGTGCGACTTGTCCGGATTGAGCGAATATAGGGCCTTGGCGTAATCGATTTCTATCATTTTATTTTTTCCATCCCCAGGACAATCAGCTTGGCGACTTCCTGCTTGCTCTCCTCTATCGAGCGGGTTTTGAGTTCAAGCGCCTGCGCCTGCGCTTCCGCAACCGCGCGCTGCGCCGCGGCCTCCCCCTTTTGCACCAAGTCGCGCTCTTTTTGCGTTCCGGCGGCGCGCGCCGCGGCCACCAGCGCGTCGGCCTCTTTGCCCGCCTGCGCCAGCGCGCTTGCGCGCGACGCCTCTATCTCGTGGAGTTTTTGTGCGGCGGCTTCCGCATCGCGTACTCCCTGCACCACCCGCTCGCGGCGCTCCTCGAGCATTGTCATGACCGGCGCGTAGAGGAAATACCACAACACCAACAGGAGCAATCCGAAGTTGATGGCATTAATCAGCAACAAGTGCCAATCTACGCCGAATGTGGTAAGAACGGCCGACATGTTTTTACGTAAACTTGATTATGAAGCCGACCACGACCGCGAAGATGGCGAGCACGTCGGTGACGGCGATGCCGATATACATCGTTGTCTGTATCTGGCTCGCGGCCTCCGGATTGCGGCCTATGGCCTCCAGCGCCTTTGACACCAAGATGCCCAGTCCGATGCCCGGACCGATGACGCCGAGCCCTACCACTATCGCCATGCCCAATGTTTTTGCTACTTCAATATCCATATGACTATAAATAAATTATTAATGACTTACGTGGGGCTCATCGATGGCTATTTTTATAAACGCCATCGTGAGAATCGCAAAAATCGCCGCCTGCAGGAGGCCGATAAAGGCCTCGAACGCCATCAACGGCACCGGCAGAAGGTACGGCACGAAGGTGCCGACCACCATCAGGAGCACCTCGCCGGCGAAGATTGCACCAAAAAGCCTGAAGCTAAATGATATGAGACGCGCGAGATTGCCGATGAGCTCGAGTAGTCCGACAATAAACATCATCGCGCCTCCCCTAACGTTAACAAATTTAGAGCCGTACTTCAACACGCCGAGCGTGAGGATGCCGGAGAACTCGATGACAAAAAACGAGATAATAGCGAGCGCAAGCGTGGTGTTAAGGTCGGCGGTCGAGGCATGAAACAGCGCCTCCCCGCCCACGCGCACGGTCCCGTATATGGGGAAAAACTCCAGCCAGTTTGCCGCAAGAATAAAAAGGAAAATAGTGGTAATAAACGGAAAGTAGCGCAGAGCGAGCTGCCGCGTGCCCAGCGTCTTTTCCATCAGGTCGAGCAGGTATTCGAAAACCATCTCGAACATGTTTTGGAGCTTGCCGGGCACCAGCGACACGCGGCGGCTGACCGCAATACCGAGCACAATAAGCACCGCCATAACGAGCCACATGGCAAGCGTGGCGTTAGTTATGGGGAAACCCCACACGGTAAACAGGCGCTCTGCGGCGAGCGTTATATGCAAGCCTGACTCCATACGAATATACTTTTATAGCATATAATCAGAAATATGCCTTTGATTGTTATTACTCTTCTGCTTGCGTCTATTATAGGCGGCGCGACCTCAATAGCGGCGCAAAGCGCTCTCCCCGGATACGCGCTGTGGCACTTTAAGACCGGCGTAAACGAAAGCATGCAGTCGGCGCTGATACCGGACGGCAGGGTCCAGGCGGACTTTGACATCGGCATTATAGAAACGCGCATACAAGAGTCCGAAAAAATAAACAAAGACTATCAAATTACCGACCGTGTCAGATCCGAAGTCGAAAAGAATATAGCCGAGCACGCCAACAGCGCGCTGGAGCAGATTACCAAACTGCAAAAAAGCGGCGATTACATAGACGCCGCCGATATGGCGTCGCGGCTGCAGGCCGCGCTCGCAAAATACCCCGCAAGCTCTCTGAATCTGCAAAACATGGTTGACACGGCGTCGAAGCTGTCGGAAGAAGCCAGTGAGCAGGCGAAGTTTTTTTAGCGGCCTTTGCGGCGGTCGCGGGTCGCGTATTCGTCAATCACTTTTTTGAGCGTCTCTTCGGTAAAGTCGGGCCACTTGGTATCTATAAAAAACAATTCGCTGTACACGGACTTCCACGTCAAAAAACCGGAGAGTCTTTGCTCGCCGCTGGTGCGGATGATGACGTCCGGGTCGGGCATATCCGCTGTCCACAGATGTTTTTCTATCGCTGCTTCGGTAATCGCTTCTCCCGCATTAACCGCTGCGGCCGCGGCGGCGGCTATCTCCGCGCGTCCGCCGTACGACATGCACAGCCACAAGGTTATGCCGCTGTTGCCGGCCGTCTCGCGCTCGAGTGTGCGCATCGACTCCTGCAGGTCCGGAGAAAAACGTTCTATCTGGCCGGCAACGCGCACGCGCACGCGCTCCTTTTTGAGCTCCTCCATGCGCTTTTGCGCTATTTCGCGGAACAAATCCATAAGATAGGAAACCTCGGCGGCCTCGCGCTGCCAGTTTTCGGTGGAGAAAGCGAACACTGCCAAGTGTTGTACACCAAGGTCGCGCGCCCATTTGGTGCAATCAACAAGCGTATTGAGTCCGCGGCGATGCCCCTCCATTTTTGGCAGATTATGTTCGACGGCCCAGCGACGGTTGCCGTCTAAAATGATGCCGACACAGGCGGGAATTTTTTGCATGATAAATATAACCCTACCACGCTATCAAAAAGTTACGGTAAGCCAAAACAATAAAAATTGCAGCAACGAGGGCCGCCTGATACGCAAAACCTTTCTGCCATCCCCACTCCGGACGACTATTATCTTTTTGAACCCATATGTGAAAACGCTGTAAATATTGTAGCGCGGGCTCAAAGCGCGTTGTGCGGATTTTGTAGTAAACAAATTGCAGTAGGTCGGGGTACAGACCCGCTCCGGCGCCTACCAGCGCCAGTTCCGGCGGGATGCCGAGCAGTTTCGCCGCGCCGAAGGTCAGTACAAAACCGAGCAGCGCATCGCCGCCGATGATCGCAAGGTCGCGCAAAAAATATTTACCCAGCACCATGTCGGTATGCAAATGGGAAACAAGGTCGCGCTTAAACGAACGCAGATATTCGTCGTAGTCGTAGTGCGGGAGCGCGTCTATGGCAAAATGGCTCGCAAACCCCGCCGTAAAAGCGAGGTACGGGTGCCCGGGGAAAAGGCTCGCCGCAGCCGCGCCGACCAGTGCGTGTGTAGTGAGTGTCATATTGAGAAGGAGCCTATTCTAGTGTAAATTGGCTAATGTCTCAACTGGGCCTGTAGTAAAGTGGTATTACGCGGCATTCGCATTGCCGAGTCGCGAGTCCGATTCTCGCCAGGTCCACAACGCAGAAAACTCCCAAAGTTTTTATTTCCTCCGCATGCTGCGGTACTTCTCTTCCCTGCCGACGAACCACTTGTCATTTTTGTTGAACCACCATCGGTCGGGATGCGTCTTAAGCAGGAGGAGTACTATCTTTTTTGCGGCCGGGGTCGTCAGGCGCTTGCGCGCCGAGACGGTCCACTCTTTTGCTTTTTTGTTGCCCTTTACCTCCTCCTCGCGGAGCGACGCAATCCACTCCAAACGGTCGGCGTCTTTGACGATGCGCGCCTCCAGCGTCTTTTTTTCCTGTTCTTCAAGATACAAATCGCGCAACTCTCCGCCGAAAGGCACCGACTCGGCGACGTCGTCGAACGCGCGCGCCTCGGCAAGACGCCCGTAGCGTTGATGTACGTAGTTAAGGTCCGAGGTCCGGCCTTCGGCCAGGTCGTGCGCCAAAGCCATCAGCACCACCTTGTTTTTGTCGGCCTTCGGCGTCAGATACGCCAATGCGTAGGCAATATACGCCGTGCGGAAGAGGTGCTCCGCCACCGACTGTTCGCCGGTGCCCAAAAACCAAAACCCCGACCGCGGAGTTTTACGCAAGATACCGATCTCATAAATGAAATCGGTAATTTGCTTCAGTTCTTTCTTTTTCATATCCGGGGCCCGTTCCAAAACTCTGTCGGGATGCCGGGAATCGAACCCGGATTCTACGCACCCGAAGCGTATGTAATACCACTATACCACATCCCGACACGGTTTTTGAACGTACTAACGATACTAGCACAAAACAAAATCGGTGCATCCTGCAGGGATCGAACCTGCGACCTCTGCAATGTGAATGCAGCGCTCTAACCATCTGAGCTAAGGATGCGATATTGGCATCATAGCAAACATTGTTTTACTCCGACAAATGTGGTTATATTTCGGCAGACGAAAAAGGAGAAAGAACATGTTGAAAAGGCTTGGTGTTATTCTCGAGCGGACTCTCGGTTTCATCCAGTTTTGCTATCTCTACCTACGGAATAGACCTCTTACCTTTTACTGGGTGGGAGATGAAGGACAACCTGTCGGCAAGCCGATCGAAGTCTTTCACCTGCGGCTGTATGACATGATGGAGCATGAGGCGCAGGGACAAATGACTGCTGAAGTGCTTCTCCGGGGGCGAAAGGCAAACGCAATCCAAGTACTACGGTTCGATCCGCTTAACGAAATGAATGGCCGGACTATCATCCAGCCGCGCTGGGTTGAACCCGAACACCTTGCCGCCTATCGACAATCCGCCTAGTGTTTTGCGCTCCATACGTGGAGCGCTTTTTTTATTTGTGGCTACAACTCAAAACTTGCCGTCTGTGGACCCGACCGGGATCGAACCGGTTACCTCCTCATTGCAAATGAGGCGCTCTACCAAGTGAGCTACGGGCCCTGCATTACTCGGTGTTTTTTATCTTACGTCAAGAACGCCAAAATACCAACAACTTCCCTAGATAGCCCGGCTATCCCCTTTTTGTCCACAGATAATCCACACAAGCATTCATTGACAGTTTAGGCCGTACCTATAGGATTGGCGGTCGCGAAGGTCTTTAGTTTCTGGGAGGAAACCAATGGCGGTCGTTATGCAGAGGGTGCGCGTGCTCTCCGTGACTGCGGCGTTTGTATTCGTCATCGCCGTTCTCGCTCTGGGCTCTGCCAAGTTCTGAAATGAAGAACCGGTTGCAACTCTTTGCGGCCGGTTTTTTTATGTTATCTCGTCTATCTTCGCCGCCACAATGAAATCGTTTTCCGAAAGTCCGCCGATGGCGTGGGTGGTAAGCTCGACCCCTACGTTGCCGTAGCCCACCGTCAGGTCGGGATGGTGCTGCTCCTCCTCGGCGATGGCGCCCACTTTGTTGGCAAAGTCGAGCGCCTGCTTGAAGTCTTTACATATAAAAGTCCGCGCCAACATGCGGCACTGGTCGATGAGCATCCACTCCGGGTTGAGCTCTTTGAGCAACACTTCTGACTGTTCCGGATACAGAGCGTCAACGCACCCCTCGCACGCGACGCATTTCTTTTTAGCCAGTTTGCTCATTTTTTGTTGCGTACAAGCGAAATGATATGGTCGAGGAATTGCGAGAGTTTGGTGCCTCCGGCATGGAGCGCTCTGGGAAGCAGCGACTCCTCGGTGAGCCCCACCGCCTGCGCGCTGTTTATCTCGAGGAAGTACACGCCCCGGCGCGAGACGATAAAATCCGAACGCGAGTAGTGCGCCGCCTCCATCAGCTCGTGGGCGAGCTTTGCCGCGCGCTCGAGCTCGGCCTTTTCCGCGGCAGAAAAGTTGCCCGGCACGCGCTCGGTTGTCTCGCCATTATATTTGACCTCATAATCAAAAAAACGGTTTTGCGGCGGAATTATTTCTACCGGCATGAGCGCATAGGTTTTTTGCCCGCGGAAATCATCTATAACACCCACCGTGGCTTCCTTTCCGCGGATAAGCTCCTCCACCAACACTTGAGACGAAACTTCGGAAGCTTTTTGAAGGGCCTCCGCAAGCGCCTGAAAGCTGTCTGCAACCGACACCCCGACAGAGCTTCCGCCGATGACCGGTTTGACTATGGCCGGATGCGGCATTGAGCGGAACAACTCCACCGCAAGACGCTCCACCGCATCCTCTCCTTCCGGAACTTCCACAACAACCCCGTGCGCGACCTTGATGCCGTTTTTTGCAAGCAGGTCTTTAGTGTGTTGCTTGTTGAAAGCAAGTTTCGAGGCCATGCCGCCGGAGCCGGTATAAGGTACACCGAGAGTATCCAGCACGTGATGGAGCCGCCCGTCCTCGCCGTACTCGCCGTGTATCGCGTTCCAGGCCACATCCACGCCAAAGAGCGCCTTTTCAGGGGAAACCGGAACGCCGTGCAAGTGCCAATCGCCGTCGCGCGATATAAAAAGGTCGCGCACGTCATACTTGTCTTTATCAAGCTCGCGCAGGACAGTGGCGCCTGTCTTGAGAGACACGTCATACTCGCTCGAAGGCCCTCCCCGCAATACTCCAACCACGGTTCTCATGTCAAAAGTATAACCTATTGCCGAGGTAAAGGTTATTTGGTACGGTAGCGACGGACGGCGTAACTGACAAAAGGAGCCAGCGATGTCGATCAAGAAGCGATTGACGAAGAAAAAAGCCTTAACTTCCCCTAAGCAAGTGCTGACGACAAAGCTGTTGGAGCAACTTCGCACAGCACCGGGATTTCCGGTCAATCTCGATTTTGAACGGAACAAGTGCACACTGAGTGGCCATGGGTTCGGAGGTGGTGTACCGGCCGATGACCGCTTTACCATCACGGTCTATGGCACGGCGGACAAGTACGCTTATCCGTTAGCAACAATCCGTTTCAACCGAGCTGAATGGGAAAAGTTCAAGAAGCTCGGCGACGATCTGCTCAAGCATCTAAAGAAGCATCGTAAGAAAAACTCGCACAAGAAGAAGTAGCCTTACGCCGCCCCCCAGGGGCGGTTTTTTATTACAACGTAAATTCTTTACGGCTTGTTTTGCGGTGGTAGCCTATCGCAAAGCGGTGCGCTTCGGCGTTGGCGAGCAGGATGTCGCGCTCTTTGTTTTTGACCAGTTCGCGGTCGCCGAGGATATTGCGCGGACGGTGCTTTTCATCCTTGACCACGCCGACAACCGGTATAGCCATGCCGTACTCGGCCAATATGCTCTGCGCGGCATTTATTTGCGCCGTGGAACCATCCACCACTATCATCCTCGGCAGAGGCCACTCGTCGTGCCCTAAGCGTCGCGACAAAATTTCTTTAAGCGCGCCGGAGTCATCGCCGGCTTTGGCGCTTTTTATTTTAAATTTGCGGTACTCGTTTTTTTGAGCCTCGCCACCCTCTACAACGGTCATTACGCCAACAGCCGCACTCCCCCGCATGTGCGCGACATCATACGCCTCGATTCGCGAATGACGGACATCTGATGTCCCTCGAAACTCATCTTTTATAAGAGATACGTCTTGTATATGTTGGAGCGCGTACATCTGGCGCTGGAGTTCCTTTGCCAGCTCAAAATTTTCTTCCGCCGCCGCGGAACGCATCTCTTTGTTGAGCGCCACGACCAGCTGTTTCTTTTTGCCCTCAAAAAGCAAAACAATGTGCCGGATAGTGCGGCGGTACTCTTGTTTTGAAATCTCTCCGCTGCACACTCCCGGACAAAGGCCAATCTGCGCATTAAAGCATGGCCTCTTAGCTGCCGGGGTACATTTGTCTCTAAAAGGAAAAATCTTTCTGATTAGTTTCATTGCTTCCCGAAGCTGAAGACCATGCGGAAACGGTCCGAATGTCTTCCCTATTGGCAAGTGGCTAGTGGCTAAATCCTTCCCTCTTACAACTAACACCCGCGGATAATCTTCATCGGTAATCACCACATAGTTAAAACTTTTGTCGTCTTTTAAATCGGTGTTGGCTTTCGGTTTGTAGGTTTTAATGAGACTCGCTTCCAAAAGCAGAGCCTCCAACACCGAGTCGGTTTTGCGCCAATCGACAGACACCGCCGCCGCCACCATATTGGCGACAAGCGGCGAGCGCACTTCGTGCAAATCGGCAACAAAATAGCTCCGTACCCTATCGCGCAGGCTCGTGGCCTTGCCGATGTACAGCACCTTTTTATTTTTGCCCAAAAAGAAGTAGACCCCGGGCGAGTCCGGCATCCGCTTCATCTTCTTTTTAAATTGCTCCAACTGCATAGAGGCAGTTATTTAAGCACTTTTTTAAGATACTTGCCCGTGTGGGAGTTTTTGTGGTTGGCAACATCCTCCGGCGTGCCTTTGGCGACCAGTTTGCCTCCGCCGACCCCACCCTCCGGTCCGAAGTCGAGTATATAGTCGGACGACTTAATGATGTCCATATTGTGCTCGATAAGCACCACGCTGTTCCCCGCCGCCACCAAGCGATTGAGAATATCGATGAGTTTGCGCACGTCTTCGTAGTGCAAGCCGACCGTCGGCTCGTCCAAAAGATAAATAGTTTTCTGCAGATGCGGGCGGTAGAGCTCGCTGGATATTTTGACGCGCTGAGCCTCGCCGCCGGAGAGCGTCGTCGCAGACTGTCCGAGCTGCAGGTAGCCCAAGCCCACCTCATCAAGTGTTTTGAGCCGGTCGTATATCGACGGTATGTCGCCGAAGAATTTCAGCGCCTCTTCGACCGTCATGCACAAAATGTCGTAGATATTTTTCTTTTTATATTTGACCTCGAGCGTCTCTTTGGTAAAGCGCTTGCCGTTGCAGACGTCGCAGGTGACATACACGGTCGGCAGGAAGTGCATCTCAACCGCAATAACGCCGTTGCCCTCGCAGGTCTCGCACCGGCCGCCGCCGCGCTCCTGTTTGACGTTAAAAGAAAAGCGGTTCGGCTTCCACCCCCGCGCCCGCGCCTCGCTTGTCTCCGCAAAGAGCTCGCGGATAAACGTAAACGAGCCGGTGTACGTGGCGGGGTTGGAGCGCGGCGTGCGGCCTATCGGCGACTGGTCGATGAGTATGGCTCGGCTGAGGTGCTCGCTCCCCTCAAACTTGGCTGCGTTGTGCGTTTTGTTGGAGCGGTACTTTTTATCAAACCGCGCGCGCAGGTTTTCGTGCAAAATTTCGTAGAGGAACGACGACTTGCCCGAGCCCGACACGCCGGTCACCGCAACAAGCCGGCCGAGCGGCACCTCGACATCCAAGTTTTTGATATTAAACACCGAGCCGCCTTTTATTTTCAGCGACCCTTTATCTTTTTCTCTCCTTTCATCCGGTACCTCTATCGCCTTTTCGCCGCGCAGGTAGCTGAGCGTCACCGAGCCGCTGTCATTCTTTTTAGCCGTGAGCAGTTTGTCGAGCCAGCCCTCGGCCACAATGTGTCCGCCATGTACGCCGGCGCCCGGGCCGATGTCCACCAAATAGTCGCCGGAATAAATGGTGTCCTCGTCGTGCTCGACGACAATGATTGTGTTGCCAAGGTCGCGCAAGTTGAGCAGAGTTTTTATGAGCCGCTCATTGTCGCGTTGATGCAGGCCGATGGTCGGCTCGTCGAGCACATACAGAGCGCCGACGAGACCGGAGCCCAGCTGGCTTGCAAGCCTGATGCGCTGAGCCTCGCCGCCGCTCAGTGTGTTGGCGCGGCGGTCGAGCGTCAGATAATCCAAGCCGACATCGAGCATAAACTTGAGCCGCGCGGATATCTCTTTGATAACTGTTTTAGAAATTTCGTGGTCTTTTTTAGAAAGTTCAAGGTTATCAAAAAATTCAAACGCGTCCGCAATAGATTGGTTGGTAATATCAACGATATTTTTTTTATCGCCCAAAAAAACATTAAGTGTCTCCGGGCGCAGGCGCGCGCCTTTACACACCGGGCATGGCTCGTCGGACCAAAAGTGCTTGGTACCGAGCCCGTTGCACGCCGGACAAGCGCCGTACGGCGAGTTGAAGGAGAACAGGCGCGGTTCGACCTCGGGGAAGGAAAATCCGTCGTACGCGCACATAAACTTGGTTGATATAATCCGCTCCTTGCCGGCCTCTTCGATTTTTACCAAGCCATCCGCCTCCTGCAGAGCGCGCTCAACCGCCTCGCCGAGGCGCTCCAACGCGGCGGCTTTGTTTCTTTGAAATTCCGATATCAAAATTTCATCAACCATCGCGTCGATGTCGTGCTTTTTGTAGCGGGAGAGCTCTACCCGGTCGCGCAAAGAGACAAGCTTGCCGTCTATTTTTGCCTTTTCAAATCCTTTGCCGAGCAGGTCGTAAAGCAATTGGTAGTACTCGCCTTTGCGGCCGACCACCACCGGCGCGTATATGCGCACGTACTCATTACTAATGGTAATATCGAAGACTTTGATGTTTTTTTTAGCCTGCCCCGTAGGCAGCTTGCTGTCCTTCGGGGGAATGTGAGATGAAACTGTCTCGGCAACGCTCTCGATAATCTCCTGATTGCTGTGCTTGCGTATCTCGCGACCGCAGACCAGACAGTGCGGCTTGCCGACGCGCGCGTAGAGTATGCGCAGGTAGTCGTATATCTCGGTGATAGTCGCCACGGTCGAGCGCGGATTGTTGGAACGGCTTTTTTGGTCGATAGAAATTGCCGGCGAAAGGCCGGTTATCTCCTCGACATCGGGCTTTTGCATCTGGCGGAGGAACTGCCGCGCGTATGCGGAGAGCGACTCGATGTAGCGGCGCTGGCCTTCGGCAAAAATAGTGTCAAAGGCGAGCGAGCTCTTGCCGGAGCCCGACAAACCGGTAAAAACCACCATTTTATTTCTGGGGATTTTGAGGTCGATGTTTTTGAGGTTGTGGGTCTTAGCCCCTTTTATGTGGATATACTCTTCCATATGCAACGATAACGGCCCCTCGAATATTCCGAGGGGTGAGCTATGTGTTCCTAGTGTAGCATTTTATGGCAGAAAAAGAAAAAGCTCCGGAGTTTCCGGAGCTCCTGCAGAAACTGGCGGGCCAAAAGAGCGACCCGAATATTGACATAATCCCCAGAAAACCAAACCACTCAAGTCCGGTCATTGCTTCCTCCCGCTTCTGACTCTGGCCGAAGAGTATATTGCTTTTTACATTTAGGCAATAACTAAGCCCCGCGCTGCTCTCACCGATGTGAGGCTGCTGCGGGGCTGGGGTGTCGCTCTCGGAGCGCCACCTTGATGACGTCGCCTTATGACAGGCGCCATCAAGCGAAATGGTGAGGGGTGCTCTCAGCGGGTCTGCGGTAACCCAAGCACCCCTTAAAAGAACAACCGCAGTGAGATTTATATCCTACACCCCCTATTGCTTCTTGTCAAGCCCTTCTGTCAAGGTTAAGCCTTGCCATCAAAATACCCTTATTTTTCAACGTAGCGAGCGAAAAGAAAGCAAGCTTTCTTTTCCGAGCGGAGTGTAAAAATATTTCTAATATTTTTTGGGCTTTTTTGACGGTTTTTTGGATGCTCCTCCGGTCAAGGCTAAAAGCTCGTCGCGGATGAGTGCGGCGGACTCGAAATCGAGCTCTTTTACCGCCTCGGCCATCTCGTTCTTTTTTTGCGCTATAAATTGGCGGGGATTTTTCTTGTACAGTTCCTTATCTATCTGGAGCATGCTGATAATCGCCTTGGAGTGCTCCGAGCGGAGTTCCTCGGTAATGTCTTTTATTTTCTTTATGATGGTCGTCGGCGTGATGCCGTGCTTTTTGTTGTACACCTCCTGCGCGGTGCGCCGGCGGCGGGTCTCGCCCACCGCTTTTATAAGCGACGGCGTTTCTTGGTCGGCGTACAAAATAACTCTGCCCGCGCTGTTGCGCGCGGCACGGCCTATGGTTTGTATCAGCGACACCTCCGAGCGCAAAAATCCTTCCTTATCGGCGTCGAGTATGGCAACCAGCTCCACTTCCGGCAAGTCGAGCCCCTCGCGCAGGAGGTTGACGCCCACCAGCACGTCGTACTCCCCTTTGCGTAGGCTGGTGAGTATCTCGATGCGCTCAAGAGTCTCAACATCGCTGTGCAAGTAGGTTGATTTAATTTTGCGCTCTTTCAAATAGTCATTCAAATCCTCGGCCATTTTTTTAGTAAGCGTCGTAATAAGCACGCGGTTGCCACGCTTTACCACCTTGGCCACTTCTGTTATCACATCCTGCACTTGGCCCGGGTAATCCTTTTGGGACGTCACCGGGCGGATGTCTATAACCGGGTCCAAAAGCCCGGTAGGACGCACAATTTGCTCGACAATATTCTTTTTGCCGCTCTTTTCTTTTTCGTACAGCGCCGGCGTCGCCGACGTATAAATAACCTGCCCCACATGCTTTTCAAACTCCTCAAACTGCAAAGGCCGGTTGTCCAAAGCCGACGGCAGACGGAAGCCGAACTCTATCAGCGTCTCTTTGCGCGAACGGTCGCCCGCGTACATGCCGCCTATCTGCGGCACGGTAACGTGCGACTCGTCGATGACGGTAAGAAAATCTTTAGGAAAATAATCGAGCAGTGAGAACGGCGGCTCGCCGGCTTTGCGGCCGTCGAAGTGGCGGGAATAATTTTCTATCCCGTTGCAGTAGCCCACCTCGCGTATCATCGCGAGGTCGTAGTTGGTGCGGCGCTTCAGGCGCTCGGCTTCCAGGAGCTTGCCGCGCTTTTCAAACTTGGCCAGTTGCGCCTTGAGCTCCGCACGGATGTCAGCTATAGCGCGAGCACGCTCATGCTCGGGAGTAACGTAATGCTTTGCCGGAAATAGGAACAAGGACTCTCCTTTGGCTCCCTGTCTTAAGGAGAGTCCTTGATTTATTTCCGCGCGCGTCACGGCATCGATAATCCGCAACTTGCCGATAGTCTCCCCGTCTTGCCCTGAGCTTGTCGAATGGGCGAACTCTACGCGGTAGAGCACGCGCTCGCCGGTCGGCATAATCTCCACGCTGTTGCCCAGCGCGCGGAAGGTGCCCGGCGTAAGGTCGGCGTTGGTGCGCTCAAAGTACACGCCGATGAGCTCGCGGATAAGCTCGGCGCGGTTTTTCTTTACCCCGGCGCGCAACTCCAGATGCACTTTGCGGTACTCCTCCGGGCTCCCTAAACCGTAAATGCACGAGACCGACGCAACCACTATCACATCTTTGCGCGTCAGCAGAGCTTGCGTCGACGCGTGGCGCAGGCGCTCTATCTCCTCGTTAATCTGCGCCTCCTTTTCTATATACGTGTCGGAGTGCGCCATGTACGCCTCCGGCTGGTAGTAGTCGTAGTAGGAAACAAAGTAGTGCACCGCCGCGTCGGGGAAGAAGTCGCGATACTCCTGCGCCAGCTGTGCCGCGAGCGTTTTGTTGTGCGCGATAACCAGCGTCGGCCGCTGTACCGCCTCGATAACATTAGCGACGGTAAAGGTCTTGCCCGAGCCGGTCACGCCGAGCAGGGTCTGGTGCTGTTCCCCTTTTTTGAGCCCTGCAACCAAAGCCGAAATAGCCGCGGGCTGATCCCCGGCGGGCCGGTGCGTTGTTTTGAGCTTAAACTTTGCCACTTTTTTATGCACTATAGCGAGCTATAGTGACCTAGAAATGTATCACGAAATTCCGTAAAATTCCCGTCTAAAACAGATTGGCGGATTTCTTTTACCAGATTGGTGAGGAAGTACATGTTGTGCATGCTCGCGAGTATTTGCCCGAGCATCTCGTGCGTGCGGAAGAGGTGGTGTATATACGCGCGCGTGTGTTTAAGACAAACAGGACATCCGCAGTTTTTGTCGAGCGGCGTGAAGTCGTTTTGATATTTATTATTCGGAATTTGGTATTTGCCGTCCGCGGCATAAATACCTCCATTCCGGCCGTTGCGCGTCGGGAGTACGCAGTCAAAGGTGTCGATGCCGGCCTCCACGCCGATAAATATATCTTCCGGCTCGCCGATGCCGAGCAGGTGCCGCGGCTTTTCCTTTGGCAGTTCCGTGTTGACCTTATCCAAAATACCGAGGATGTCCTCTTTGCTAAACGAGCCGCCGATACCGTAACCGTCAAAGTCCATGTTTGCCAAATATTTTGCGCTCTCGATGCGCAGGTCGGCGTAGCGCCCGCCCTGCACTATCCCGTATATCGCCTGCTCGGCATTTTTTTTAATATTCTGCCGGTGCGCTTTGAGACTCCTATCGGCCCAGCGGTGCGTACGGCCCATCGCCTCTTTTTGATACTCATAGTCGGCCGCGGGGCTGGTGCACTCGTCGAACGCAAAAATAATGTCGGCGCCGAGCCCGTGCTGGATTTCTATCGAACGCTCCGGCGTAAAGCGGTGGAAGGTGCCGTCGACATGCGAGGTAAACGAAACGCCTTCCTCGTCGACGATGGCGAGCTTGCCGTGGCTCGTAGCAAGCTCCTCATCGTACACAGCCGGAGCTGAGGCAGGAACAGCAAAGTCCTGCAAAAGGGAGTTGGGGTCGTGTTCATCTCTCCCTTTTGCAGGAGCTTTCTGTTCCTGCCCACTCACTTTTGATACCTTCTTACCAAACCCCTCTCCGAGCGAAAAGACCTGGAACCCGCCCGAGTCGGTCATAATCGGGCCGTCAAAACCCATAAACTTGTGGATGCCGCCGGCCTTTTCTATCAACTCCGGTCCGGGCGATAGGTACAAGTGATACGTGTTGGCGATGATGGTCTGTATCCCGAGCGCGTCAAACTCGGAGGCTTTAATCCCCTTAACATCCGCCTTGGTGCCCACGGCCACAAACGCCGGTGTTTGTATATCGCCGTGCGGAGTAGACAAAATGCCGGCTCTCGCGAGAGAACCGGGCATTTCTTTTTCTATTTTGAACTTGCTATTTGACACCAACCAACTCTACCTCAAAAATCAATGTCGAGTTTGCCGGAATAGGCCCGTTGGCTTGAGCGCCGTACGCCATGCTTGGCGGGATAATAAGCAATCGCTTGCCGCCGACCTTCATCCCCAGTATCCCCTGCTCCCATCCCGGTATCACATAGCCTTGTCCGAGTGGGAACTCTATCGGCGCTTTGCCGACCGAGGTGTCGAACACCGTGCCGTCGTCGAGCTTGCCGGTGTATTGCACGCTCACCACGGAACCATTAACAGCCTCGGCGCCGGTGCCGACTATCTCGTCCTGCACGACAAGCGCGGCCGCCGCCGGCGCCGCAGTATTAAAAACTCCTTCTGATGCGCCGCCGTATATAAAGAAAAGCGCCACCACCGCGAGCCCCGCCGCCACCGCTATACCGGTTGTTAATTGTTTATTCATGTTCATGGAAACAGTATACCCTATTAGATGACGTCAAGACTATCTAACGGGGTATAGCATTTGCAACGCTTGCCGCCTGCGTGTCGTGGATAACGCTTGGAAGCGCGCTGTTGTTTATAACTAACAGCATGGCCGCCACCACTACCACCATAGCGCCCGGCACCAACAGGTCGTGCGCCTGGATTTGCATATGATGGAAGAACGCAAACGCAAGCGCCAGCATGAGCAGTGTTATGATGCCGCCCAAAACCCACGTGGTAGTCTCACGCGGCTCGGAAGCGAGCTTGCCGAGATTGCGCGCCAAGGAGTCGTTAAACGACGGCGAGGGAGGAGCCGGGGTAATGGCCTCCGCCCCCAACACCTGCACCGGCGGCTGCACGCTTGCCGCGACAGTGGTGGTGCTTGGAGCTGCCGCGGCCACCAGTGTAGGAGGCACGACAACCGCCACTTCCGCCGGTTTACCGAAGTACTGTACTACAAACGTCGCCGGCTGGCCCTTGTACATACCTTGCGCAATACCAACACCGATGTCGGTATACACCGGCTTGACTATGTTGGCGCGATGCGTCGGCGACGCCATCCATCCGGACACGACGTCTTTGGAATCCACAAACCGCA
>CAYIHD010000008.1:19350-26542 GCA_964363205.1 uncultured Candidatus Saccharibacteria bacterium
TGCGTCGGCGACGCCATCCATCCGGACACGACGTCTTTGGAATCCACAAACCGCACCGCCAAGTTTTCCCCGGCATACCGGTAATCGTAGCCGGCCGCGCTTATCCACGCCCACGGCTGTTTGCCGTCGGGCCCGTTGTGGGCAAAGTAGCCCCGCCGCGCCATGTCGTCTGCCTTGGCCTGCGCGGCGGCGTCCAGCATTTTATTTTCGCGCAGAACGCCGACTCTGTTTTGCGCGCGTTGCGCGTTGGTGAGCGAGATAATTTCGTTTTGGATGACCGCCGCCAAAAAATCGTGCCCGGACTGCCGCGCTATGAGGTTTGCAACCAATACGCCCTCGGCAACCAGCGCCAAAGCGAGCAAAAACACCAGCGACCGCCGGCGCAACAAGTGCGGCCGGTAGGCGTTGTGATGCGAGGGAACAAAAAGTCCGGAGAGTTTGCGCCAAAAGCGTTTCACCCCTTAATTATACAACGCAAAAACCCGCGCGTGTGCCGGTAGATTAAACCAACCCTAAGAGTTTTTTGGTAAGGCGCGGCACTTCATCTTTGAAATAAGCTTTAACCTCTTCCCACGAAACCTCAAAAAAGAGCGCGGGCATGGGGTCGGCTTCCGCATCGGCAAAATACACCATGCTTTTTAAGATATGGGGCAGATTATGTTCCTGACCGGGATACTGAAGGGTGGTGCGCTTTACAACATCACCCAGTGGTTCGCGATTCTTTGCATACCAATACAAATCAACAAAATCGCGCTTCTTGCCCCGCTGGCTAATAGCGATTATTTTCATGACCGCTATGTCGCGTGGCACAAGCATTGCAACCCTGCCGTGTCGTAGCCTTTCAGACGACGGTTTAAAAAAAGGATACCCAATAAAACTCATTTTTGCTCCCTTAAGCTCACCGTAGAGCGTGGCGCGTTCTGACATCGATGTCTTCCACATACCGGTGGTTGTTAAGTCGCGCTCAAGATCGGTTGTGCTGAAATCTGCATCGGTTCGAAAAAAATCGAGGTCAACAGAGGTTCGGTGTCCGACTTGAAGCGCAAGAGCAGTACCTCCAGCCAAGTACCACGCATCATCTAAAAAAGAAAACTGCGCGCAAGCCAAGAACGCTCGCTGTGTTTCTGCGGGAAGAGCCGATAGATGCAGGTCGGCGATGGCAATATCTGTCATGACAAAACGAGATCCCAAAGAGCTTTCGATTTTGCATGCACTTGAGCTCGCGGCAAAGACATCACTTCCCGTATACGCTCATGGGGATAGTAGTGGAAAAGCCATTTGACTTCGGTATCATTCCCAAAATCCAAAACACGCTCAATAATATATCGAGCGTTTACCTCTGTGTCTATAGTTTTAGGGTCAACATCCCAAAAAAGCGATTGGCGAAACTCCATATATACATTATACCATATTTCTCCATACTAATGTAGTAACTAAGAGTTTTTTAGTCCGCCCAGAAGACGTGAGTAATTACTTTATCTCCATTGTTCAAGTCGCGCTCAAACTTGTTGTCGCGGCCGTTCCCGTCTTTGCCAATCGCTTTGCCCCACTCCGAGGCATTTTCAAAGCTACCGCTCTGCGCCGCGGCAGATGCGCCGCGGCCAGTTGCCGATGTATTGCTAAAGGAGTTGAACGGGTCGAAATGCGCGTAGATTGTCGCGAGCTCCTCGTAGTCGTGGAAGTTGGGATGCTCATTGGTTGGACCGTAGTCGAAGCCGCCCACAATGCCACCCGATGGCGCGTTGGTGTAATCCATGCAAGTGCCGAGATTGTAGTTACCAAAAGCTTCGTCTTGGTGGTCGAGCCCGAACGCGTGCGCAACCTCCTGGCACATGACGAGTTCCCGCCACGCGGGCGTGTTGTATTTAGCCGTGTTGAAGTAGGTGTCATTCATTTTTGCAGTCCCTTGCGTGATATGTACGCCGTTTATCCAAATCTGCGCCAGACCGAGCCATCCGTTGTTGCCGTACTTACTGTTGCATACTTGAACCGTGCCCGGCACCGCCTTACAGTTGCGGCCGACCGTACCCGCTACGACACTTGTGTCGAGTACGTCAGATACGCTCCAGTCGGTTGACGCTGTCGCGAGGTAAGCATCCCACGCCGTGTTTACGTTATCGACAAGTTTGAGCGTAAACGGGTTGGCAGTGCGCGCCCAGTGATAGCCTCCCCAAGAGTGGCTGGCCGAAACAAGCCCTGCCGCGCTCATACCCACAAGAAGCACCGCCGCGAAGAGATACTTTTTCATACCGTTAACATTAACACACAAAAACAAGCTTCTACGATTCCTACTTGCGAAGAGCTTTTTCCGTATTGGCGATTATTGATTCATCCGCACCGAAGGAGCGTAGCAACCCCAGAAGCGCCTGTATTTGCTGCTCCGTAACCGAGACAGCAGCACTGCCTTTGTTGAGTTGTGCGCGGGTCTGGGGGCCTACAAGGCCAACCTGGGCGATACCGTACTTGGCTTGGAATGCTATGACCGCGGTCCGTGTCAGCGCGCCGAAGTACCCGGTCGGAGAGGCTATCTTAAGAAAGCCTCCGTCGATAAGAATCTGCTGGAGCGCGTCTACATCAGCGCCGCGCGAGCCAAGAGCGAGATTTCGGCCGAAGTTGTACGCAGCCGCACCCAACACCTCCCCGCCAGTTGAGCCGGTGCCGAATCCTGTACCAGTACCAACGCCCGTGCCGGTGCCCGCGACCGCGAGCCCAGGGATAAACGACCCGCCTACACCGCCGCCACTCCCTACCGGAGCACCGTTACCACCGCTACTGACTGCCGCCGCAGGCGCTGGAATTGGGTCCATTCCTCCGAATGAGGTGAAGTGATACGTTACGATTTTTGTGTCAGTGCCGTTGTCTATTGAACATTCGCCCGGTGCCGTCGGCGGAGTCGGCGTAGCGTAGCTGCCGCCGCAGACATTATTTATCGTCTGCCAGGTATTTGACCCGGACGGACGATACCCGACAGTACCGGTAACGCCTTCTAGCAATATCGTGACCGCCTCATCGAAGACCAATGTGCCGTCGGGAGAACCGACCGAGATAACAACACTGCCTACGCTGAATCCAGCCGGAGCGTTTCCGCCCGCTGGCGTGCCTTCAGTTGGCGGCTCAATAATGCCGTCCCAGCCATCGGGGCCTGTAATTAAGGTTCCGTCCGGAATATTCACGGTGACAGTGTCCAAGTCCGCGTTGGTCAGCACAACATCCTCGCCCTCAACTCCCGATTGCAGGGTAACCTCGTCATCCACCAATCCAGCGGAAAGGTCGAGATTTGATTCATCGCTCAACACCACGTCGGTAATCCCGTTCGGTAAATCGGCTTCGCCCTCGGTATCGGAACTCATGGACAGATCTTCATCGCCGGTTGAAGTCAGGGTGTCGTCTTCGCTTGTGGCCACCGACGAAAGAATGGTGCGTCCGGCATTAAGGTACCAAGGAGTGAAGTCCGCGTTTGTGCTCACTTCATCACCATCGCCCGTTCCTTCTCCTGCGGGACCTGTCTCATCACCCCACCAGTTGTTGGTGGCATCAACATCTCCGCCCCCACCCACATCCCCCACAAACAAACCGTCTCCGACGTTTTCTACGATTGAATTCTCGTTGATATTGACCTCCGCGTTGCCGACGGTGTCAATGTGAATGCCGGTGGTGTCCGTGCCATTGTCCGAGATGGTGCTTCCTGTGATGGAGAGCGTGCTGCCACCTCCATCTTCGGTTCCGTCGATTCTATCGATGTATATGCCACCTCCACTGTTGTCCGTCACCTCGCTGTCCGCAATCGTCAGATCCGTATCGGTCAGTTGTTCGTCTCCACCGGAGAAGTACAGGCCGGCACCGTCGTTGCCGCTCACGACAACATCGTGGATATTTATCGTCGCGTTGGTGAGTGAACCGGATGTGGTGATTCCCCTGCCTCCGCCGGTAATGGTGAAACCGCTTATTTCAAGGTCGGTAACATCAGAGGTGATGGTGAGCACATTGTCGCCATCGCCGTCGATAGTTGTCTCACCCGCACCGCTAGTGCCGACAAGTGTAAGGTTGTGGTCAATTACAACTTCCTCTACGTACGTTCCTTTCGCGACACTGATGGTGTCGCCTTCGTCGGCGGCATCGACTGCTTCCTGAATCGAGTTGTAAGTATCTCCGTCGACGACTACGTTGTGGTCCCTCTCAACCCCAGTCGGCCCGTCGAGCCAAGGTGAGTAATCTACATTGTCACTAACTGAATCCCCCGTTGCTGAAGGGTTAGACGAGTGGTTCGGCCCTGTCGCATCTCCCCACCAGTTGTTGGTGGCGTCAAAGGTTTGTGAATCGTAGTTCACGACACCTTCTGCATTTCCGGTAATAGTATTGCTGTGTGCAACGTTGCCGGTTCCGGGCGGATCATCCGGGGTCCCGGGGTCGTCTGCTCCGGCGAAGCGGATGCCGGCCATGTCGTTGCCGGTGATGGTGTTGCCCGTGATAGTAGTATTGGTGGCTCCGTCTTCGAGATGGATACCGACCTCAAGGTTATCGTGCAAGTTATTTCCACGGATAATGACATCGTTGGCGCTGGCCGAAACATTCACACCATCATCGGTGTCGGAGATGTCGTTGTCCTCGGCCACAATGCCTGCGGTCAGTGGATTGTAGAAGAGAATACCGGCGCTACGTGACCCGCTGAGGCTGTGATGCAGGGCGCTGATTGTGTTACCTGTGGCGTTGCCACCCGTGCCATGGATGAACAGAATGCCGTTGGGAACGGCAGCGCCGACATGAACGTCGCCTGGACCAGTCAGTGTGTTGTCATGAATGTCGGCCGTGAGGCTGGCCCCCTGCGCCTGAATGCCGTTGCGCGACCAGTTCGAGATATTGGAGTTCATAACCTCGACAGTGCGCGCGTCTCCGACGGCGCTCAAGTCGATGCCGTAGGTGCGAGTGGAATATCCGTTGACCACCATGGTCGTGACGGTCACATTGTCGATGACTCCACCTGACTCGCCGTAGAGGATGCCGGCAACTCTGGAGGCGCCCGCGGGCAGCGTGGTGAGGTTGATGCCGTCAATCTTAAGATTCTTGACCGTGACCGCATCGGTATCGGTATCGGTCACGAGGATAACGCTGGACATAACCGTGCCGACCCAGAACGTCCCGTCCGGATACGTGTAGGTCGAAGTAAGTGTTGCAGGTGCAGATGGTCGGATGATAGTCGTATCACCCGCGCCCTGGAGTGTGAGGTCTTTCCCGTCAATCACAACCTGTTCGTCATACGTCCCGGCCGCCACCTGAATCGTGTTGCCGTCCACTGTGCCATCATCGTCAATCGCCGCTTGAATGGTCGCGAATTTCTCCCCCGTCGTCACGTTTGTGACCGGAAAGTCCGTCTCAAACTGGGTAAAGTGGCTAGCGTCAAATGTCAGTATTCCCGTGTCCGGGTCGTAGTCAATGCCGGTAATCTCGGGGTATGCATCACTGCTCGGGTCAATCACGATACCAGCGTCATCTTTCACGATGATGCCCGGCGTGCTCGTGAACCCAAGGTCATCTAGACCAAACATTTGTATCTCCGCTCCGGCATCCTTAAGTTGGGTCGCCGTGCTGGCGTCAAAGCGCATGGAACCCGCAGAAGCCTCCATCTTTGTTCCTAAAGTCTGCAGAAATGTGGTGGTATCCGAGTCGGTCAGATTCAATGACGCGGTAAAGGTCACGCGGCCCATGCCCGTCTTCTCAAAGTACAGATTTGAACAGGCAGTAGGAGTTCCGGCACAGCCATTGAGGTTGGTAGTGATGCCAATACTCTGTCCTGCGAGAGTATTCGTAATTTCGGCGAATATCGCCGTGTAGTCAGGGGCTGCCTGTGGGACGACCATGGAAACAGTCTGATCCGCCGAATCTGCGTTCTTGGCAAGGTGAAATGCCACATCGCCAACCACCTCTGAGAGGCCGTAGGTAACGGCCCCAGTGGTACCGTGAATCTGTGAGTTGGAAGACGATGTAAGAGTGACGACAACCCCCGTAGAAACGGCATCAACGATGCTCTGTGCTTTCGTTATCGCATTTGTGTCCCCCAGCTCAGTGACAGTAATCGGCGATGCGCCAATAAGAGCACCTTGAGCCGCGCCTACACACGCGACGTCTAGAGTGGTATTGCATAAATCAACAGCTCCTGCCGACGGTGCAGAAACAAAAAACGCGCCAAACAATGCTGCCAAAAAAAGCGCGGGGAGGAGGGCTGCGCGCGTGACACGGAGGGATGATGCGTTCATATAGTTTTTAAACTAATTTATAATCGCCCGTTGATAAAAAGAGCCCGAACGCCGAGGGCGTACCCTGTCCTCGTTATCGCAACACTACTCCTACACAGAACGGATGCAAGTTGCCTACCCTATCTTTTCATGTTCGGATGAAAACCTCATGAAGCGCCCGGTGGCTATATTTTCTGTTATATAATGAGTCGTATGCGTAGGGCGGTTGTTATTTTTGTAATGCTCCTTCTGCCGGCCTTGGCATCCGCGGCGACGGTTGCCGAACCGCAGACGCTCGAGTTGTCCGCAAAGGCGCGCGTCGAGGGCGCCGACGTGCCGCTCGGCGTGGTCGTATCTACCGACAACGCAGATGTTGTGCTGAGCGCCGCCAAAAAAGACGGCGCGACGCCGGTTACCTTTACGCTCTACGTAACGCCAAAACCAAAACCCGCGCCGGTTGCCGCATCCACCAGTGCCGCGGCGGCCGTCGAGTCCTCCGCTAAAATTCAGGAGGGCATAGCGGGCTTCTCCCCTGCCGTAGCCAACGCAACGGCGCCAATGTTTAAACTTGTCGACGGCGGCCGCAGATCCATTTCCGACGCTCTCGATACGCAGATAGAAAACACCAAGGGCCGGCTCGGCACCAGTGTTGGAAGCGCCGGAGAGATACTCGGCTCCGACGCGGTCAAAAACGCGCCTCAAAATCCGCTCGGCACCGTTTGGTTTATCCTGCAGACGCTCTACCTCTACCTGCTCACTATTCTCAACTTTATCATCGGCAGCGCGGCAATATTTTACCCCGTGGCGGCGTTTCTTATATTGTATGTACTCTGGCGGCTCGTCCGCCGCGCCCGCCGCCCCGCGTATTAGACGCGGGTTTTGCGCCAATGCCAGATAGCCGTGGCGAAGAATGCCGTAGTGGTAAGCGCCGACATCGCGCAGTACTGGCATATCGCGCCGAT
>CAYIHD010000009.1:0-17885 GCA_964363205.1 uncultured Candidatus Saccharibacteria bacterium
CTCAGTCTTAATCCGGTTGATACGTTTGCGACCTTGTTTTGGCTGCCTGCCGGAATCGCGCTCGCGGCTCTTTTTTTGTACGGCTACCGCCTGTGGCCCGTCATTATGCTCGCCGCGTTTGCGGTCAATGTGTCCGCCGGCGCCGGGCTGGTGGTGTCGCTCGGTATGGCCGCCGGGGAGACGCTCCAGGCTCTCGGCGGGGCCTATTTTTTAAAGAAATATACCGACTTTGACCCGCGGTTCGCTAAGTTGCATGACAGCCTCTGGCTCATTGCGGTTGCTTTTATCAGCACACTGATAAGCCCCACCATAGGCGCGGCAAGTTTGTGGCTGGGTGGCACCGTCAGTGCTGTCAGTGCTGTCAGTGCTGTCAGTGCCGGCGCTCTGTGGATCTCTTGGTGGGCAGGAGGCGCGCTCGGTACCCTTGTTGCGGCTCCGCTTGTCCTAAAATGGTTTTCCGCACCTCTCTTTAAAAGGACGCCTCTGCAATATATAGAGCTGTGCGCGGTTGTCGCGGTTGTGTTGGCGACCGCCATTTTTGTTTTTTGGACGTCGGATACGCACTTTGTCTATTATCTTTTTATTCCGCTCACCTGGGCGGCTTTGCGCACCGGCCCGCGCGGCATAACGCTCGCGCTGTTTGTCGCGGCGCTCGTGGCTATTTCGAGCACGATTACCGGGTACGGTCCGTATGAGGGACAAGGGTTCTATATTCAGATTTTTGTGGGGATTATGAGCGCCCTGTTTCTTATCCTCACCTCTATTGTCGAGGAGCGCAAAAAAGCGCAGATATCCCTCGGGCGTCATGTCGGCGAGCTGGAGGAGGCACTGAGCAGGGTCAGTTCGGAGGATAAAGCGAAGAAAGATTTCCTGTCTATTCTTGCGCACGAACTGCGCAACCCGCTCGCCGCCATACTAAGCTCCGCCGAGCTCCTGCGCCTGCAGGAGGTACACGCGCCCGATACCGCCGCTCTGCTCCAAACTATAGACGACCGCGTCCGCTCCATGACTGTTATGTTGGACGACCTGCTCGATATCTCGCGCATCTCGCACAATAAATTGACCCTCCGTAAGGAGACGCTCTCGATGGATTCTGTTATAGACCGGTCGGTGCGCGCGGCGCAGGCGCTCATACGGAGCCGCGGCCACACGCTGTCAGTCCGGAAACCTGAGCACGACCTGTATATCGAGGCGGACCCGATACGGCTCGAGCAAATAATAGTAAATTTGCTTAACAATGCGGCAAAGTATACCAATCACAGAGGCTCAATAGAGCTCAGTACAAAAAAGGAGGATACTATGGCGGTCATAATTGTCTCCGATAACGGTATAGGCATCCAAAAAAATATGCTCGAACGCATTTTTGAGCCGTTCTTTCAGGTCGAGCGCGGGCGCCTGCCTACCCAGGGGCTCGGCGTCGGCTTGCCGCTGACGCGTCAGCTTGTTGAGTTGCACGGCGGCACGATAAAAGCGGCCAGCCAGGGCGAGGGCAAGGGCTCGCAGTTTACCGTCCGTCTTCCGCTACCCGCGCATATACAGCCCCCCAAGGCTTCAGTCCCCCGCGGCCGGCTCCGCGGCGGGTCGGTGCACCAGGTCAAAAATATCCACTCGATCTTGGTAGTTGATGACAACGAGGTGGCGGCCGACGCGCTCGTGCGGCTCCTGGAGCTGCGCGGCCATACCGTAACGGTAGCCTACAACGGCACCGAGGCTGTGCAAAAAGCCCGGGAGCTCCGCCCGGAGATTATTATCTTGGATATAGGGTTGCCGGACATGGACGGGTATGAGGTCGCCCGAATCTTAAAAGAAGATAAAAAGTTTTCGTCCGGACTCATAGCGCTTACCGGCTACGCGCAACCCGAGGACAAAGAGCGCGCCTACAAGGCGGGCTTTCATGTACATTGCACCAAACCCGCCGGTCTTAAGGAGTTAGAAGCGGCATTCCGGAAGCTCCCAGGAGCGAGTGCTCGATAGAAACAACGGTGCCTTTCGGGCTGGTCTTGCGCTCCACGGTCGCGCCGAGCTGGCGCGCGAGCGACTGCACAATCACCGTGCCGAGGCTCCCCTTGCGGGTCGGGACGGTAGTGATGCCTATGCCGTTGTCCGATACCATCAGCTTCCACCCCCCTTTGCCGGTACTGTAGGCAACCACAATCTTTCCGTGCTTGCCCTCGGGGAACGCGTGCTTGAGCGCGTTGATGACCAGCTCGGTGGTAATAAGCCCGAGGCTTATGCCCTCGGATGAGGTGGTCGTGCCGCCGGCGGACTCGACACTGATGATGACCGGTTTGTTGCTCCCTATCATGCTCTGCGAGAGGCTGGCACAGAGCCGGGTAAGATACGGCCCCGCTTCGATGTCGTCGTTGACGCCGGTGGCGTAGAGGTCGTTCTCTATCGTCGCCAGCGACAGGATGCGCTCATGGGCGTCGTGGAGGTGGGCGCGGACCTCCGGCGACTCTACCGCCTCGGACTTCAGTATCAATATGCTGGCGATAAGCTGGAGGCTGTTGGCCATGCGGTGCTTGAGCTCCTTCATCATCAGGTCCTTCTGCTTCGACATCTTTTCCTTTTCGATATCCAACAGCTCCCGCTCCGATATGTCGACGATGGTAAGCAGGAGGTGCTTGCGCTGGTTGCCGTCGTAGACGACTTCGCGCGCGGAGAGCATCATGGTGCGCCATCCGATGGTCAGGAAGTTGTGCGCTATTTTGTACTCGGTCATCACTTCGTGGCCGGAGATAATATGCTGGAGGAAGTGTTTGAGCGCGGATATATTCCATTGCCCGTTGCCGATGTCGTAAAGCAATCTCCCCTGCGTCTCTTCCTGGTTGACCTGGAACTTTTCGTAGAACGACCTGCTGGCGACGATGACCCGCAGGTCGGCATTGAGCACCAAAAAGGGCTCGTGGATGGTGTCTACGATAGCCCGGGCGAGCGCGTTGCCGAGCTTTGTGTCAGCAAACGGATCGTCGCCGGCGGGAGGAGTGTTCATATGCGTACCATTGGTTCAGTGTGGCACTATTATCCGATAATAGATATAGGCGTCTTTCCGCTGTCTTATTGCTTCATGGCTCTGACGATTGCGATAAGCACGCACGCGCCGAGCACCGCCACTAGGAAGCTGTATAGGTTGAAGCCTCCTACGCCGCTTTGTCCCAGCAGGTTCATGATAAATCCGCCGATGACCGCTCCGACAATACCCACGCCGATGTCCCATAAGAGTCCCCCGCCGGTGCCCATGACCATCGACGCTATCCATCCGACCAGCCCGCCGAATATTATCCAAATGATGAGGTCCATATACTTATTTTTGTTAAACTTTTAATTTGACCGCGTGGTGACAAGCTGCGCGGTTACAACCACTCTTTGCCGGTAGAGTTTCTTTTCTTTATCCCAGTCTCCGGAGCAGGTTATGAGGTTGAGGAGCGATTTTGTAGAGTCGCCGGTAAATATGTCGCCGGTCGGCGCGTCGTAGTCGTACGTTTTGCTTCCTATAACGCGGAATTGCAGTGTCGTTCCCTTTTTATCCACCACGGTTACCGCGTCGCCCGGCTGTAGTTTGCCCAGGTTGTAGAAGACCGCTTCTTTGACGTCTTTGCCGTCCACGTGGCCGTCGATGACCGCGATGCCCGGCATGCCGGGCTTCGGGCCGCCGTTATACCAGGCGACGTCGGTAAGGTTCGTGGGGATGCCCATGGTGCCGTCGCCTCTCCACGAAAGTCCGACGCTCTGTATCTTGGCGTCAACGCCGATAGTGGGGATGCTGAGCCGCGCGGGCGCGGCAGGCTGCGCGAAGGAAGTTCCGCTGCCCTGCTCGGTTGTTGATGCGGCGACCGGCTCTTGCGTGTACGTCTGCGCGGTAATTCTGTTGGTTTGTATAACCATCGAGAGGCCTGCAACGAGCAGGCCTACACCGATGGATAGTAGAACCGCCTTCTTCATTTATTTGCCGTATCCGCCGCCGGTATTAGGCAAGCCCGGAGTAACCGGAGGGGTCGGAGGCACGTAGGCGCCTGCAAGCACATTGACCGCGCAGGTATCGCTGACTCCGCCGCTGGTAACAATCAGTGTTTTAAGGCCGGTGCTGGCGTAGCTCGCGCTGAATCCCGAACCGTTCGGATTTATGATGTTCAGTCCTGGAGCCGACCACACATAAGTGCCGGTGCCTCCCGTAGCGGTTACGGCGGCGGTCTGTCCCAGGGTAACGTTCTGCGTTGCCGGAGAACATACCAGGGATCCTGCAGAAGCCGCCACGACGGCCACGTTGCAGGTTGCCGACTGGCCGGCGCTCGTTACGATGACCGTATAGGTCCCCGGAGTCGGATAGCTGACCGCAAACTGGGTGCCTGCCGAGTTGGTAATGTTGAGGTTCGTTCCGGACCACGCGTAGACTCCGTTGCCGCCGGACGCGGTAAGAATCGCCGCTTGGTTGGTGTTTACCGTGGACATTCCGACACTGCAGGCGACCGGCGGCGTTTGTGCAAGACCTATTGAACCGAAGCTCATCGCCATGACCGCAATAGCGGTTGTCAGCGAGAGCCGAGCGTATTTTTTGTTCATGTTCATATATATAACTTAGATTAATGTTTGTAACTTCGACCTTTATTTGATTGACCGGTTAACAATTCCACAGTCCCCGTGTACTTTTCATGAAGACCCGCTCTCTAGTTGGTTTTGAAGGATATAAGCTCGCCGCGGACGGTGCCGGAGGCGTTTTGCGCCACCGTGCGGTAGTAGTACGTGGTGTTTGAGTTCAGGCCGGACACGTTAGTCTCAATCGAGACCGTGGCGGCGGCGCCGCCGGCTGAGCGATGCGAGGTTGTCTTAAGGGCGGAAACCAAAGACGAGTCAGTGCTGTACTCGAACCAGTAGGTGGTCTGCGCGCTGTACGGGTTGACCGTTCCGCGCAGGGTTGCGGTAGTCGTCGCGACCGGTCCCGCGACGAGCGTTGTCACCACCGGCACCGCCGAGAGCGGGGGCCCGGAGGTCTTAAAGGTGAGGATGTCGCCGCTGCGCGTGCCGAACTGGTTCTGCGCGTTGAGGCGGTAGTAGTAGGTGGTCGCCGGAGCTAGGTTGGAGAGCGCGAGAGACGCGGCTACCTTGGCGGTGCCGTCGCCGACCGATTGGAGGGCGCTGACGGCGCCGAGATTCGCGGTATCACCGTACTCGAACCAGTATTTGGTCGCCGCTTGGTTCGGCGTTGTCTCTCCGTTTATGTTCGCGGAGGTGCGCGTCACGGCGGTGGCGGCGAGCGTCTTTGCGGTCGGTATGCTTCCAACCGGAGGAGGGTTCCCAACCGTGGTGTGGAAGGTGTATATGGCGCCGACAGATTTGCCTACGGAGTTTTCGGCAACCAGGCGGAAGTAGTACGTCGTGTCTTTGGCAAGCTGGGTGATATACGCCGGCGCCGCAAGCTCAACGTACCCCGAGCCGATGTTTTGTTTTGCGGTGGCGACTCCGAGGTTGTTTGACGCGCCATACTCATACCAGTAAGAGGTAAAAGCGCCGTTCGGTATGACGCCTCCGACCACAACCGCGGTGGTGTCCGTCGGACTGACGTTTGAGTTGGTCTTCGCAACAGGCGCGCCCGGAGTCCTTGCCTGCGTATCAGGCACTGTTCCGTCTGTTCCGGTATCAACTCCTGTCGGCGTAGAGCTGGCCGTCGGCGACGGGTTGCTCTGCGTATACATAAATATTCCTCCGAGCAGTATCAGCACAATGACGACCGCGCCCACAATAACTCCCGTGTTTTGGTTCATGAAATAAAAAATACTTACGTTTATAAATGCCCTCGATACGGCAATAATGAGGTACCCGTACTGAAGACCTCATGAAGCGCCGCATGTATTGACGTAAATTTATGGGGATGTTACCCTGCGCAGGTTGCCAATTCGGCAATGATTCAAGCAAAGAAGAGGTTCTTTCCAATGAAGATGTTCAAGACCACGGCCTTTCTCGCGCTGGCGGCTTCCGTTCCGGCGTTCGCCGCCCTCACGGATATCATTGGCCCCAACCTGACTACGCAGTCGCAGCTCGACCGCGCCATCGGCGCCACGAGCACGATCCAGTACATGAAGGTGGAATCCAAGAAGGTGCCCGAGATCACGGCCGGCATCAACACGCTGATCGCCGATTTGAAGGCGTCCAAGACGATCTACGATCCGGCGCTCGTCAGCAAGTTCTCCGAGCATCTGGTCCACGTCAACAACCTGTTCGTCAAGCACAACAGCAACGGCGCCGGCGACACCATCGGCGCGCAGCCGCACCAGAAGCCCGACAAGCCGAGCGTCAGCGCCGGCACGCACGCGTCGTAACCACCCGTTCGATCGGCAGTAGCCCAGCGGCAGAGGGAATCCCCTCTGCCGCTTTTATTTTCCAAAATACCCTTATAAATAAAAAAACACCGCGATTGCTCGCGGTGTTGTGCATTAGTAGACGAAAGTACCGGCACGCAGCTCGGCACGCAGCTTCATCCAGAGTTTGCCGAGATGATTCGCGCCCTTCCCGTCGGGGCCGCGGCCCCAAAAGTTGTCGGTCGGCGAGTCTTCGACAATGAGCCGGTCGCCGGTTTCGAGCAATTTTTTCCGGATGTGCTCGTGCTGGTTCAATTTTGCCCGGAGGATCTCTTCCATAATCTCAAGCTTAACCGAGTCCCAGTCCGGACGCTTGTATTCTTCGAACTCCTGCGCGGTTTTTTTGGCTTCGTGTGCGGATCGCGCCTTTTCGATTCTCTTCTCGACATGCCGTGCTCTGTCCTCACTAAACTTCTCAGCCTGATATGCATGTTCGGCTGTTTGCCATCTCCTGCCCCGCCAATCAAGCATAAAGGACGAGAAGTTGGAGAACATGTAGTACGGCCCTTCGTAGAAGAGCACCGGCTGTGAACTCATCTTCTGTCTCCTGTTTCTATCTGTCTGCAGACTACCTAAAAACCCCTTATAAATCAACAACTTGTGTAACACAAGTCACAGCCTCATACTGAAGTCATGGACTATATGGGAAACGATTTTTATTGTGATGTCGCGATCCCCGGCAAGGTTGAACTCAAAAAAGAATTTGAGAGCGATAATGTTTTGGCGTTTCATCACACTCGGCCAAACTGGCCGGTGCACATAGTGGTAGTGCCCAAGCGGCACATTCCCTCTTTTACCGACCGCTCAGCGGAGGATGAAACAATATTTCAGGAAGTACTGGCGGTGGTGCGCATTCTCGCAGCTAAGGTCGAGGCCGAGCACAGCGCGGCGCGTATTCTCACTAATCTCGGTACTTATCAAGACTCAAAACACCTACATTTTCATATAAGTAGTGGCAACCTGGACAATTAGTCGGCGAACCGAAGTTTCTTTCTGAGCGGAGAAATATATTTCCATATTCCCATTTCTCGGCCAATCCTTCCAGCGACAATACCCGGATCAATATCGAGGGAATTAGCGAAGTTAATTATTAAGTTCCTATAGTTTGTCTTGTTAATAGTTTCCTTAAGAGCCTGATACTCTTTTTCGTTATCAGCAGGAATTAAAACTCTTTGAGCAAATAAATTCGCCTCTTTTTCAAGTTCTGAAACATCAGTATTGGCCAAACCTTCGAACTCTATGAAAGTTTCTTTTTTACTATGCTTTAAAATATGGCCCAGTTCGTGAAATAAAGTAAACCAAAATATATCAGCATAAGCATAGTAAAGACTCACTTGAATTAGTGCCTTGTTTGGAGAAAGCCACTGTGCCGCCCCGTTTACGCAAGTCTTTTTTAAGTGAGGAGTGTAAGTTAAAGCAACACCAGCTTCTGCACATAGTTCTATAAGAGCCTGGGAATACGTCACAACAGGCTCTTTGGTAAGGGCCCTCATTTTTTCTATATTCCTTAGAAGAAGTTCTCTGTTGAAATCAGCCGTCTCTCTTTTTTGTGCTTGTATTGTGCCCATTCTTAACCAAGCGGCTAACGCCTCATCACTTATTCTATTTATTTGGGTACGCCTAAACGCAACAGGAAAAACTGTTTTGACAGAGTAGAGAGAGTTTACACCAAAAAATTTTAGTAACTCTTCGACTTTCTTTAGTGAGTCACGAGTGGCCTGTACAAATCCAAGTTTTGCTAATTCGGTGTAACAATCGTATTTCGACAAAAGAGCCGTTTCTTTTTCTAATCTTTCTTTTTCCTCTAGTCGGAATTTGTCTGCTTCATAGTAAGCTTGCAAAGAGAGGAGTATTTTTCGAGAAATTCCCAAGGCACGTTCGAATTTTAGCGCACTCTCAGGTGTAATAGGCTGGTTACCATTCAGAATAAAACTAATTGTTTTCTCAGAAAGTCCGGTACGGGTCGCTAAATCGGATTGAGACATTCCAACGAATTCTAGGGTTTCCTTGAGTGTCTCGCCGGGGTGAACTGCTAACGGAGAGACATATCCTTTATTTTTTATATCCACCATAATCAATTTCTGTATTCTGCAAGCTCGATCATAAAATCTAGTGATAGTCGTCCAATCCTAAAATTACCACCGCGACTATTGTCTCTACGTGCGCTGAGTTGTACTCCCCGAACGGTTTGAAAAGGAGGCGCAATTTCCCCCGCTTTTCTCCCAATCCGGGTACGTCTACGGCGAAGTACAGAAACCGTGAGCCCTCCTTGATGGGATGCTTACCCGTGGCTGGGGGCAATTTGGCGTAGCTAGGAGCTGCGCCGATCTCCCGTAAACGCTGCGCAACTTTTCGGGCGACTTTTTGGTCATAACGTTTGGTCAAAAAAGCCTCATCTTCGAGCTCGGTTTTTAGTTGCGTGGTTATCCAGTAGATCTCCATAAAGAGTGTAGCAAAGGAGGAGTTTTGATGCAAGTTTTTTCTTTACGTGCTAGGTAAAGGAAAACAGGATAACTATACTCCCCTTCACGGTGATTGCAAGCGTTTGGCTATTGACACTTCTTAAAAAAGTTTCCAAATTTTACTCTTCGTCCTGCAGGCGCCACAAATACATACAAGCTACCGTGCGATGGCCTTGCCAGCCGCTCGCCAACTTTTTCATTTGTTCCGGCGAGGGGCGGTTGCGGAGCGCAAAAAGTTTTTGAAATCCTTTTTGAATACCAAGGTCGCCGGTGGGCAACACATCCGGCCGGTTGAGCGTAAACATCAAAAACATCTGCGCCGTCCACTCGCCTATCCCTTTGACCGCTACCACATGCTCAATAATTTCTGCGTCGGACATCTTAGAGAAAATCTTCGGGTTAATCGTGCCGTCTTTAAACTTTGCCGCCAAATCTTTGAGGTACGCGGCTTTCTGTCCCGACAATCCGGCTGAGCGGAGTTTTTCTGTTTTTATTTTCAGAACTTGTTCAGGCGATGGAAATGCGGTGTTCGGAAAAAGCGCGACAAACCGTTTTAAAATAGTCCCCGCCGCCTTGCCCGACAGTTGTTGGTAAATAATAGATTCGGCTAAAGACTGAAAAGCACCGCCCTTATGCGCCCGGCGGTGCGTAATCGGTCCGTGCCGTTTTATAAAAGCACCCAAGTGTTTGTCTTGCCGCAAATGTATGATTGATTTTTTGTGCGGGTCGTCCATCGTACTTGTTGTTTTAGTCGTTCTGGTTATTGCTTTTTCTCCCGGTACTGGAGGGCTTCGAGGATATGCGAGTCGTTGATGTCCGGATGTTCGTCGAGGTCGGCTATGGTGCGCGCCACCTTGATGACGCGATGGAATGCGCGCGGCGAGAGAGCCATGCGGGTCCCTGCTTTTTCCAACAACTCGCGCACCTTCGGCGAGAGCGGCACCAAGTCGTCGAGCTCGCGCGGCGTCAGGTCGCTGTTGGTTTTGCCCGGATTTTTTGTCTTGGAAAATCTTTTCTTCTGCGCTTCGCGCGCTTTGAGTACACGCGCGCGGGCGGCGCGTGTTTGCGCGCCCACCGTGTCGCGCTTACCGAGCTCGCCAAGCTCAATTGGCCCCATCATGCTCCAGAGGTCGATGCGGTCTGCAATTGGTCCGCTGATTTTCCGGCGGTAGCGCACCAGTGTCATCGGCGTGCAAGTACAGGCGATTTCCGGATGGCCGTAGTGTCCGCACGGGCACGGGTTCATCGCCGCCACCAGCGTAAACCGCGCGGGAAATTGCGCCGTGCCTTTGGCGCGCGATACCGAAATTATGCGGTCCTCCATCGGCTGGCGCAGAGCCTCGATGACGCGCCGCTCAAACTCGGGGAACTCGTCCAAAAACAAAACACCCTTGTGTGCCAGTGTTGCTTCGCCCGGCCGCGGGTTGGCTCCCCCGCCGACGATGGATACATACGAGCTGGTGTGATGAGGGCTACGGAACGGCGGCATGGTCAAAAGTTCTCCGCGCAAAACGCCCGCGACCGAATGTATGGAATTTACTTCGAGCACGTCGTCGAAGGAGAGCGGCGGGAGTATCGAGGCAAGCGCGCGGGCAAGCATGGTCTTGCCCGTGCCGGGAGGCCCCGACAACCCGAGGTTGTGGCCGCCGGCCGCCGCTATTATCGCGGCGCGTTTTGCGCTTTCTTGTCCGCGGATGTCCTCAAAAGCAAACTGCGACTCGCCGAAATCGTGCGCGAGCTTTGTCCGCGCCGCCGGTTTGAGCCGGCTGCCTAAGGACTCTCCTTTGGCTCCCTGTCTTAAGGAGAGTCCTTTTCCAGCCGGCTTCTTTGTATTCAAAAAATCTACAACCTCCCGCAGTGTTGAGGCACCGTACACCTCTATCCCCTGCACCAGCGCCGCTTCCGCGACATTTTCCACCGGTACAAAAACAGCTTTTTTCTTTTTGCGCTTGGCTTCCGCCACTAGCGGCAAAACGCCGCGCACCGGCTGCAGCGCTCCGTCTAAAGAAAGTTCGCCGACAAAAAGATACGGCTCCGGGTCAAATTTGATGTCTCCCGCCGCCAACAAATACGAGAGCGCGATAGGCAGGTCAAACATCGGCCCTTCTTTTTTTAAATCCGCCGGCGCAAGAGAGACGACGGTCTTTTCGTTTTTGACTTTTGGCGATTTAAAACCGGAGTGTTTTATCGCCGCGGCGACGCGGTCGAGCGCCTCCTCGACCGCTTTGTCCGGAAGCCCGATAATGTCGAACCGGTGCAGCTGCCCGGCGGAAATGTCAGTCTCGACAGAAACAATGTGCGGCGTAAGTACCGAGGTTTGAGCTCCATACACCCGCGCGTAATGCATGCACTACATAGTACTACGAGTATTTTTTGTAGATACGGTCGTGGTGGTCAAAATCTATCAAATACACTTCAAGAGCGCGGATTTCATACAGAAGCACAAATGATCCGGCTATATGAATTCTGCGGTAATTACGTAGCGTATATCGCAGTGGTTTACCCAACTCTGGTTCCCGTAGGATTTTGGTGACGCCTGTCTCGAGGCTTTTTAACAAAACAGTATTGTGACCCTTCATTTTCTTTAGGGCATGTTTATAAGTCGCAGAAAGGACAAGAGTGTACCGTGAGTCACCGTCCATACTCTATAAGTTTCGAACAAATTCCTTGTACTCTTTCATATTACGCAAACGGACCCCTTCCCCTTTGTCGAGTTTTTTCGATTCACGCTCCCAAAGCGCGAGTTTTTCAGGGCGAACCTCGTCAACAATCGCCATGCCCCTCTTCCCTTCTGCAAAATCCTCAGCGGCTTGCCTGAGGTATAAGGCAAAAGGCACCCCCTCGCTTTTGGCGCGCTTCATCGCCTTGGCCTTAATCTTCGGGTCGATATTGAAAACAATTTGAGTAGTCATAGATATAGCTTATATATAGCTAAGATATATGTCAACTATATAGCAAAATAGTATCCGTACTCCCGCCGGCCTGCTTTCGCGGAGCCTTATGCCATGTGCAGTTTGCACGTAGCGGACGCCGGGTTGGCTTCGAGGCGGTCCTCCTCAACCTTTTCTCCGCATTCCTCGCAGAAGCCGTAGGTGCCCGCGGCCATGCGCGCGAGCGCGGCGGTTATCTCTTTTTTACGGTCCAATAGCGTCGCTGTTTCGGAACTGTGTTCCTCTTCCGCCTCCATCCGGTCGGCAAGCTCGTCAGACTCGGTCGCCGTTGAGTCAACATCCTCGTGCCCGAGGTCGGCAAGCTCCTGCACCACCGTATCCAACTCCTCCTCCAACTTTATTTTTAGTTCCTCATTTGTCATGGAAAGTATAATAGCATGCCGCTACTTCCCCGGGATAGGGATAACCGGCGCGGTGTTAAGGCGCGATATCACCTCGCGCAGAGTATATTCGTTGGTGGTAATAAGGATGATATTGCGCCCGAGCACTGTCCACAGCAGGAGTACGTCGCCCGCGTCGTTGAGGTACGCGCGGGTGTCGCGGTTTTCCACCACTTTATCCACAAAGCTTGTTTGCAGGAGCTGCGGCGTGGTGCTTGCCGGCGGAGCCGCCCCCTGCATTTTGGGGCTCGGGTTCCGGCTGAAGAATGGCAGCAGGTCCTTTTGGAGCGTGCGCTCCCACAAGAGCATGCCGGCGTACGCGGTTTCGTACGAGTCCACCAGCAGCAGCAAAAACGGCTGGTTTTCCTCAAACGAATGTATGCCGACCAGGTATGCCGGCTCCAGCGTGCGCATGAGTTCCGGCGGTATCTGCGGCGCGATGGTCTGCAAAAGTTCGGTTATACCGACCTGGACGGGCGCCGCTCCATCCTGTTCCGGTTGTTTGGTAAGGTAGAGCCACTCGATAAGCCCTATTTGCAGTTTGATGCTCCGGCGCGCGGTCTGCAGGTTGGCCATACTGTTTCCCTTTTCTCCCTGTCCTATGGGTATCATCACCGGCGCCGCTTCATCGACAAATATAAACGGCGCGTGCGGCTTTTCCGAGGTAAGCAGCGTTGTTGTTTGGCGTAAAAATACCACCGCCAGCGCGCCGGCCGCGGCCAGTACGAGCACCACTCCCGCGACAATCATCGACCAACTCTTGAGGCTTGCCTTTATTTCTTCCGGCGTTTTGTTGATGAGCGGCATCTTGCCGCGGCGCTCGGCCTCTGCCGCCGCGATGGATACCACCGACACGCCTTTGCCCTCCTGCACCACTTGCTCTACGTCGCCGCGGTACGTTTGCAGCGGCGAGACTCCGGAATCCTCTTCTTTTTTTGGAGCGGGAGTAGCGGCTGGCGCAGGCTCCGTCTTCGGCAATTCAGCGTGTTGTTCTTGCTCGAGCAATACCCCTGCGTTTATTCTTTGTGCAGGAGGAGGGGCTTCTTTTTTTGGGAGGAGTAAACTAGCGGGGTCTACCCCGTTAGAGATTGGAGGTTTTTGAGCAGGGGGAGTAGCTGAGGTTTCTCTAATGGGGTCTATCGGGTTTTGAGGATCCATATGCGGGTGCCGGTGCGGGGACAAGTCCCTTGCGAGACGCAAATTCCGGATCAGCCATTTTAATGGAAAGGTTGATGCGGCCTTTGTCGTCTATCTCCTTTATCATAACCCGAACCTTGTCCCCCACCGCTACCGCGTCGGCAATTTTGTTGATGCGGAACGGCGCCACCTCGCTTACGTGCACCAACCCTTCGGCGTCTTTGCCGGGGCCGACGCGCACAAACGCGCCGAAGTCCATCAGCCGCGTTACCTCGCCGTCGTACACCTCGCCCGGTTTATACTCTTTGACCAGCGCCTCAATCATAGTTTTTGCCAGTTGCGCGGTGCCCCCTTTGCCGGTGATAAATATCGAACCGTCGTCCTCTATCGATATTTCGTCGACCTTAGTGATGTCTTTAATGCCGTTGATGGTCTTGCCGCCGCCGCCGATAACCAGCCCTATTTGGTCGGGCTTCACTCGCATCGAAATGATTTCCGGCGCGCGGGGCGAGAGTGCGGCGCGCGGCGCGGCGATTTCTTTCGTAATAACACCGAGTATCTGCAGGCGCGCCTTTTTTGCCTGGGCAAACGCCTCGGAGAGCACCGCCAAAGGCACGCCCTCTACTTTGACGTCCATTTGCACGGCGGTCACTCCTGCATCGGTGCCCGCGACTTTAAAGTCCATGTCGCCGTGGTGGTCCTCCGGTCCTTGGATGTCGGTCAGTACGCGATACTCTCCCGCCTTTGCATCCGACATCATACCCATGGCGATGCCGGCAACCGGTTTGCTGATCGGAACTCCCGCGTCCATAAGCGCAAGCGTGCCCGCGCAGACCGACGCCATCGAGGTCGAGCCGTTGCTGGCCAGTGATTCGCAGACGATGCGGATAGTGTAAGGGAATTGTTCTTTGTTGGGGATGATGGCGCGGAGGGCCTTCTCGGCCAAAGCGCCGTGGCCTATCATGCGGCGGTTCATGCCGCCGACCCGGCCGGTCTCGCCGACGGAAAACGGCGGAAAGTTGTAATGGAGCATAAAGCGCTTTTTGCCGTCCTGCACCTCGATGCTGTCGATAATCTGCGCGGCCTCCGGTCCGCCCAGCGTGAGCGCGCCGAGCACGTGCGTCGCGCCGCGATAAAACAAACCCGTGCCGTGTATCATCGGCGAGATGCCGCCGGCCTTGGCGTAGAGCGGGCGGATTTCGTCCATCGCGCGGCCGTCGACGCGCTTTCCTTCCTTAATGGCAAGATTGTGCACATACTCGTCGAGACGCGTTTCAAAATACGCGTCGAGCTGGTTGGGTTTAGTATCGGGGAACTGCTCAACCGCTTTTTTCAGCCACTCGCCTTTCATCGCGCCGATTTCGTCCTTGCCGAAGAGGCCGTTATGCGCCGCGAGCATAGGCTCAACCACTTGTGCAAAGGCGGCCGCAATTTCCGGGCCGTTCTCCGGCTGCGGAAAGTTTGCTTTTACCGCGCCGCGCTCCGCGATGATGGTTTTTTGCCAGTCCTGAATTTTTTCAATCTCCGCTGATGCGCGCATGAGCGCGGCCTCGAGCACATCCTCGCCCACCTCGCGCGCGCCGACCTCTATCATATTGATGAGTCCGTCTTTGCCGCAGGCGGTCAGGTCCATGCGGGCCTTCGGCGGGAGTTCCTCATCGCGCTGGCGATAGGTCGGGTAGATAATATAGTCCGGCGTGCCTTTATCCCGAGCAGGGTCGAGGGACTCCTCAAGCCCCAAGCGCACGGCCGAGACAGGCCCGTTCCACGGAATGTTGGAGGTAGAGAGCGCGAGCGATGCCGCGGTAACCGCAAGCACGTCGGTGTCGTAGTCTTCTATCGCGAGCACGGAGAGAATTACCTGCACGTCGCGCTTGAGCCCTTTGGGGAAGAGCGGGCGGATGGTGCGGTCGACGATGCGGCCCGAGAGCACGGCTTCGTCCGACGGCCTGCCCTCGCGGCGCATAAAACGCGAGCCCAGTATCGCGCCGGCGGCGTAAAACTTTTCCTCATACTCGACCGAGAGCGGAAAATAATCAAGGTTGGACTCCTTGCTGCCCATCACGGCGGTGGCGAGCACCGCGGAGTTGCCGTAGCGCACCAACACCGAGCCGTTGGCCTGGTCGGCCCAGTCGTTAAACTCCGCGGTGAGCGTCTTGCCGCCGATATCGATCGAATATACTTTGCTTTGCATACCTTATATATGCGAAGCGTTGAGATTTTAGGTCCCAAGCCGTTCTTGGAATCTACCTATCTCCCCACTTCGCGCTTAATTAATACCCCCAAACTCTAACAGAACTGCAGAATAAAAAAAGCCCCACCACTGGTGGGGCTCATGCAGCCTGTACATTTAACTTTTGCATTTTGTCGGCGCAACTCCAGCCTGCGATATAAGCCTCCACTTCTGCCTCGCCCATTCCGCTACAGGCGGCGTCGCGCGGAATTGGGTCGTTCATACGATTGCGGTATCCTTTCCGCCACACTTTGATCCGCCACTCCTCGTGTTTAGACAGGTTGATCAGGCAGTTCTCGTCGTGCTGATTGTTGTTGTGCGTTCCTGCACCACAGTACTTGCAGGTATTGTGGGGCAGAAAACAGCCCTGTACCGAGTGGTCCATAGTGTCCTCCCATGGATGTTCCTCTGCCGCGAGTGTAGCAAAAAAGCACCGGGCTTGCTAGTATGGCCGACAGTTGGTCTTACTAGGGGAGGAATAGGATGAAGCCCGCAAAACTGGTTTCTGCTTTGCAGCAGTGCGCCGCGATGCTCTCTACACACAGAGGCATATACGTACTCCACCACGCCCGCGAGTTTGGGGAGTATGTGTTGGACTTTCATACGCTATATCGACCGGAGATACTGTCGGCGTTCGTCGGGCTGCCGATGGGTATTGATCCTGTTGCTTGCGACCCAACGGCGGCCAAACTGCCGGCTGCGACAATTGAGAGACATCTCGAATGGATGGTGCAACAAATCGATCGTATGAGTGCCGACGAAAAGTGCCGGCGGTGGATTGGTTTTGTTGCCGGTGCCGCAGAACGTCGCGGCCATCCCCCGTCGGTATACTGGAAGAGTCTTATTGATAGCACTGACCTGCCACGGCTTACGACAGTGGCGACGGTCCCAAGCGCGTCAAAGCACCCAGTTGCTCACTTCGCACTTGGCTACATGCAAGGTTGGTTGTGGGCAGACGGTCAGGGCAGCATTGATTACTTCCGTCGGATGAACACGCCGGACGACGAGTCGTTCAAATCCGAGGCCCGTGCCTCATAAATCAAAACCGCCGAGCTCGTTACGAGCCCGGCGGTCTTTTTTTGTGCTTAAGAAAACCCGCCAAAGCGGGTTTTCGGAGCGGAGTAAAACAAGTTTTCAGGAATGTACGCAGGCCCGACGGGGCCGTGCGTTAGGAAAATTTATCAGCAGGAAATTTTCTGCGTTCCTGGAAACTTCGTTTTACGGAGCCGTACTCCCGCCGGCCTGCTTTCGCGCAGCCCTACTCGCCACTCATCTTGATGGCAGGGTCTTCGCCATCCCAATCCTGCGCCTCGGTGGTCTCCATGCTGGTGTCGGCGTTGACGCGGCCGGCGTTGCTGTCGGCGCCCGACTTGCCGCCGAACCCCGGTATGTAGCGCCCTACCCCGCCGCGGTAGCCGATGAGGAAGTTGCGCGGGTCTTCGCAGATGTCGATAAAGTCGTCCACCGCCTCGCGCAATTGGCCGGAAGAGGATTTGCCGAAGGCAATTACCTCTACCTGCACGCCGTAGGTGTATTTAAGATATTCCACGAGCGGCACAAAGTCGCCGTCCCCGGTGGCGAGGATGATGGTGTCGAGTTTTTGACCCATCGCCACGGCGTCTATCGCCATGCCGATGTCCCAGTCGGCCTTTTTGGCGCCGCCGGCAAAGACGCGTATGTCTTTGACCTTGGTTTCGATGCCGAGCTTGTTGAGCGCTTCAAAAAAGCCCTTCTCGTCTTCCGACTCGGTGCGGATAACATACGCGATGGCGCGGATGAGATTGCGCCCCGCGACGGCCTCTTTGACCACTTGGCCGAAGTTTACTTTGGCTTTGTAGAGATTTTTTGCGCTGTGATAAAGGTTTTGCGTGTCTATAAAAATGCCGACGCGCTGGCTTTTATGTTTGATGATTGCCATATATTAAAAATAACTAAGCTTCTACTAAATAAAACTAAAACAAACCGACTGTGCAGACCGTGAACCCGAACAAAAAAGCTTCCCTTTTATAATACACCCGAAGGTGCAAAAAATTACCTCTTCAGCCCGAGCTTCTTAACAAGGGCGGAGTGGCGCTTCTTGTCCTTGCCCTCCAAGTACTTCAAATGAGTGCGGCGGTCTGCGACCATCTGCAAAAGGCCCCTGCGGCTGTGCTTGTCTTTGAGGTGTTTCTTCAAATGTGAGGCAAGTTCGTCTATTTGCTTAGACAAAAGCGCGACCTGGACCTCCGGACTGCCGGTGTCTTTGTCGTGGACAGCCACTTCCTTCATAGTTTTCGCCTTTTTCTGCTTGGTAAGCATGCTCAGTATAGTATCACACCCCCATAAATTGCGCAAGCCCCCACCGTGTGGTGTAAAGAAAAAGCCCCGCG
>CAYIHD010000009.1:17985-24319 GCA_964363205.1 uncultured Candidatus Saccharibacteria bacterium
GATTTGAGGCGGATTGCGTTAGTTATCGTAGCGCCCCCAACTCCGATGACGAAAAACAAAATGATGCGTCCAAAGAAATCGGCGGCAGCTGGTTCGAAGACGCTCTTGAACTGAAAGTACGGGTCGGACCCGAGATATGCCGAGTAGAGCGCGGTTAACGCTAGCAACCCGACCACTTTGAATGTATCCGGGGCCCTTGCACGGCCAATTAAGAGGCCGATGATGAACATGGTGGCGAAGATAAGCAGTGTCAGCCAAGGCATAGCGCTCTCCTATCTGTTTCCTCTATATCCACGGTATAATATTGTGCGACATATGGCAACTACCGACCTCAAAAACCTTAAGAACCAGTTTTTGGAATATTTGGAGATAGAAAAAGGGCGCAGTGTTAAGACGGTCGAAAATTATGACCGCTATCTTTCGCGCTATCTCGCTTTCTCCAAGGTATCTTCCCCCTCCAAAATTACCGAGCAGTCAGTGCGCGAGTTCCGCATACATTTAAACCGTCAAGCCGGCACCAGCGGCACGATGAAGCATAAGACGCAGAACTACTACATGATTTCGCTTCGCGCGTTCCTTAAGTTTTTGCGCAAGCGGGATGTCGAAAGTTTAAATCCGGAGCGCATCGAGTTGGCCAAGGTCGGCCAGCGCGACCTCGATTTAATAACTGCCGACGAATTAAATAGATTGATAAACGGGCCAAAAGGCGATAACTCCGTCGCGGGTCTGCGCGATCGTGCGATTTTAGAATTGTTTTTTTCCACCGGCCTGCGCGTCTCCGAGCTCTGCGCGCTCAACCGCGACATCGACCTGACGCGCGACGAGTTCAGCGTGCGCGGCAAGGGCGAGAAGGTCCGCGTCGTCTTTCTCTCCCCTGCCGCCAAAGATGCAATCAAAGCGTACGAGCATAAACGTATTGATGTAGACGAAGCCTTGTTTATCCAAATGGGTCGCGCGTCAAAAAACGCGGATGAGTTGCGCCTCACGCCCCGCTCGATAGAGCGGATTGTAAAAGGCTATGCAGTTAAGGCCGGCATCACGCGCAAAGTAACCCCGCACGTCATCCGCCACAGCTTTGCCACCGACCTTTTGGAGAACGGCGCCGATTTGCGCAGTGTGCAAGCATTGCTGGGCCACGCCAACATAGCAACGACGCAGGTGTATACGCACATTACGGATAAGCATCTCAGAGAAGTACACAAAAAGTTTCATGGGCAGCGGAGGAAGTAATTGTGTGCTAGGTTAATAGCAGACTATTGTACCTCGGTCCACAGTATTGGAGGTCCCTATGTTGACCGCTATTTTGCGTCGGATTTCGCCCAGTAAGACAGCTCAAGGCAAACTACTCCCCTATAACCACCTGTCGTGGTTGCAGCGGGTATTCCTGCCATGGGCAGTATGGAATGTGGTTCGCCACCACAACCGCAATCTCTATCCACGGCTGGTCCCCGTCCGCAGTGTCGGCGTGATGGGCGATGGACACACCTACTACCCGTCCGTCTTTTTGGAGCCGGGGCCTTACTACCGGTATTCTGCCGATGAGCTCGGCAAAATTTCGACCGACCTCATCAACAAAGTCCCCGGCATCGGCCGCGTGTTGCTCGACATAACGCCAATGGCCAAACCCGCGCAGTGAAAACTGCGCGTTTTTTATAAGGTAGAAAAAAACCGCTCCGAAAGTCGGAGCGGTCAGGAAATTTCGCCGCGCACTAGTGCTTGGCAAAAGGCGATGACAAGCGGCGGTAGCTTGTTGGTGCGACAGAAGTCTTTAAACTTCGGCTTGTACTCATCCAGATAAACCCGTACGAACACGTCGCGGTCGAGCTCAAGCTCGTGCCGGCTCTTTTGCAGCGCCGCATCAAGCAACTCGCGGACACTGAGGCGGATAGGGCCCGAAACGACGGGCGCGTGCATGGCGTGACTCCTTCTGTAGAGAGCGTCTGCCTTTTAAACTTGCCGGGCCTCCAAAAGTTACGCGGTATAAAAATCCCGCCTTGTCAGGCGGGGGCGGCAGATACCAAAAGTTCGCGGGCTATCCGGTTGAGGCGGGAGATACAGAATGCCCGCACCCCGCTGCCCTCTTTTGGGAATACGCGATATTTTTTATGAGCATCGAGCCCGCCCTCTTCGTCACCGCAAGCGGCGATAAACACCGCTTCTTCCGACTGATTGTCGGCAAAGCTCGGGTCGTTCTTGAGTACCAAGGCGACCAATTCCGAAAGAGGCATTGTCCGTAAGTCCGGGAGATCCTTCGCCGCTTCGGCTTCCGCGGCGGCAATGGTCTTAAACGGCCGTATCTCCATGCCCGTGTCTCCTTTATTGCATGTGCGGTCTGCATACAGTAATACCACAGGTTCCTAAAATTTTCATGAAGCTAAGTTGTGTTATTCTTTTCGCATGAAGCTCGTCAGTTGGAATGTTAACGGCATACGCGCGGTGGTTAAGAAGGGCACTTTTCAATCTTTTGTAAAACAGGAGAAGCCGGATGTTATTTGTCTGCAGGAAACTAAAGCCGAGCGCGGGCAGGCGGTTATAGATTTGCCGGAGTACGAGGAGTATTGGAACAGCGCGGTTAAGAAAGGCTACAGCGGTACGGCCGTCTTTGTTAAGAAGGATATTGCCGTGCATAGTGTTGCGCTCGGACTGCCGGAGGATTTGTGTAAAAAATATAAACTGCATGAGGATAGTTACGGCGACCCGAACACCGAGGGGCGCGTTATCGTGGTTGAGCTTGATGATTTTTTTGTCGTCACCTCCTACACGCCCAACTCCAAAGACGACTTGTCGCGATTGAAGTTGCGGCACAAACAGTGGGACCCGGCGTTTCTCGAGTATATGTTCCGGCTCGAGAATGGTTCGACAGGCTCACCACAGGGGAAGCCGGTTGTGTTCAGCGGCGATTTAAATGTGGCGCATACGCCGGATGACCTCGCTAATCCAAAAGCAAACGAGGGCGGGCACGGCTTTACCAAAGAGGAGCGCGAGGGCATCGACAATATAATAGAGGCGGGATTTATAGACTCCTTCCGCCGCTTTACTCCTGCCGGCAACGGCCACTACACATGGTGGTCGCACTGGCAAAACGCCCGCGAGCGCAATGTCGGCTGGCGCATAGACTACTGGTTCGTCTCCAAAAAACTCCTCCCCCGCCTAAAGTCCGCCAAAATCCTACCCGACATAATGGGCTCCGACCATTGCCCTGTTTCTATTGAATTAAAAGATTAGTCATAAATATCGTGGTCGCCAATTTCGTAAAAATGTATGGTTTTGTCGTCTTTAAAGTCAAAAATAATTCTGTAAGAAAAGTTGATGGAGAAAGCATAGTACCCTTCCAGCCGCCCGGTAAGTTTATGGGTCCTAAGGCGCGAGTCAAAAGGATCCTTACGAAATAATAACTCGCGCTTTTCAGCAAGTTCCTGTATTTCTCTCGGTAATTTTTTGTATTGCCGGGCAAACTTAGGGACGTAAAAAATGTCCATCCATTAAGTTTAACGTAAGTCTTTGAGAGAGCGGAGCTTAATCCACTTGCCGCTACGACGTTGCTTGTTAAGTTCTGCGGCAAGTTTGCGGCGGTTTTCCTCGCGCAATAGGTGGCGGAAGTATTCGCTCACGGAGGCGAAACCTTCCTCCCGGGCGACTTTCTTGGTTGCAACGGCAGTCTCTTTAGGTACCGATATGTTTATTATTGTCCTCATAGCTGTATTACAAAGTATATACAACCTATATAAAGTGTCAATGAAGCTCCGACCACTGCCCGGTTGTTATTGAGTTGAATAAAAGGCGTCGCCTTTTAATTTTTGGGTACGAATAACCCCCGCCATGGAGGTGCGGGGGTTGTGTGCAATTATCTAAGTCTATTTCCCGCAGAAGCGGTGTGGCCTTGTTTTATAGTGATTGTATAAGTGTGAGGGCCAATCGCCATGCTAACAAGAAGTTTATTTAGATCGTTGCACGTGCTCGAGCAAAGCACATTAAAGAACTTTTTGTTTTCGTGCAAAATTCACAGGGTAAAGACTTTCACCGGAAACGTTATCTGTACTAAGAGTACTCTCATCAAGGACAATGTAAAGGACATAAAAGACATACATGGGGATAACCCTTTTGTCTTTAATTAACGAAGTATTTTTTCTGTATGTCCTTTATCTCGGCCTCCTCCGCAACATCCTTGGCCTCTTTTGCCTCCTCCCCTATGGTGCGAAGCTCTTTGTCCGGCATTTCCAGCAGTTCGCCGGCCCTCTTTTCAAGATATTCTGCAGTGTTTCGGGCAGGGTCCTCCAATACTTCTTCCAACAGCGCATGAAGCGTCCAACCGATGCGTGGCCCCGGCTTTTCGCCCAATTCCATGACTTTTCGGCCGTCTATTTGGAGCATGCCGACCGAAATGGGGTCGCGCATGGCCTGCTCTATCATCGCTTGGTACTTGCGTAAGCGGAACGGCTGCTCCTTGGGGCGGCCTGTCCCTATGCGGTCGCATATGCGCAGGTTTATGAGGTCCCAGATGTGTTCCTTACCGACGTTGGCCACTATCCGGCGCACCGCCGATAGGGTTACCTTTTCCGGGTCGCTAAAAAACATGTGCCACCGCACCAACGAGGTGGCTTTTTCGATTGTTTCACGTGAAAACTTGAGGTTCTCCAGTATCTTTTTGGTCATCCTGGCCCCCACAACCTCGTGGCCATGGAAGGTCCAGTCCTTTTTTTCGTCCGACCACCGGCGGCTCTTAGGTTTGCCCACGTCGTGAAACAGGGCGGAGAGCCGGACTATGAGGCTCCAGTCTTTGTCGGCGGCGTGTTGGGCCGAACGTATATTGTGCTCAAAAACATCAAAGCTATGGGCCTGGTTTTGCGCGACCCCGATGCCGGCCTCGAGTTCCGGGGCTATATACTTCAAAATCCCCAATTTATGGCTTAAAATAAGGGCTTTCATCGGCTGAGAGGAGTTCAAAATCCGCACAAACTCGTCCCGTATGCGCTCTTTCGATATCTTTTCCAGCTGAGCGGCTGACTCCCCTATCGCCGCTTCGGTTTTAGGCTCGATGGTAAAGTCGAGCTCGGCCGCAATACGCACGGCGCGCATAATCCGGAGCGCATCCTCATCAAAACGCTCTTTTGGCTCCCCTACTGCCCGTATCCAGCGCGTCCCCATGTCCTTTATGCCTTCGTACGGGTCGAGCAGTTGTCCTTTAGACGTGTTATAGGCCAGCGCGTTGACGGTAAAGTCGCGGCGTTTGAGGTCGTCCGCTATGTTTTGGCTAAATTCGACACTGTCGGGCCTGCGGGTGTCGCTGTACTTCCCTTCCAGCCGGTACGGGGTCACCTCGACGACCTTAAGCCGCTCGTCGGTGGCGTCATCGTTGACCACGCCAACCGTCCCGAACTCGTTGGTGTAGTACGTGTGCTCGAAGGTGGCCTGTATTTGCTCCGGAGAGGCGTTTGTCGTCACGTCCCAGTCTTTAGGGGTGCGACCGAGCAGGAGGTCGCGCACACATCCGCCTACTATCCAGGCCTCAAAACCGGCCTTTTCGAGGCCCTCTGTTACCCGCACTACCTCCGGGGGTATTTTGCTGGGGCTTATTTGCATGAGTGACTTTTTGTGCGGATAGGGAGAATCGAACTCCCGTCTCGTCCTTGGCAAGGACGCATTCTACCACTAAACCATATCCGCTCGTGAGTGAATATAACACAATTTCCTGCTAGGATGAATACGCAGATGCGTCTGTGGTGAAACGGATATCACGGCTGGCTTCGAACCAGCTGTTCCAGGTTCGAGTCCTGGCAGACGCACATGACGACACAGGCAGTAAAAGACATCCAGAGTGTGGATAGCCAAAAGCTCAAAAATAAAGGGTTTTTCAGAATTTCTGTGGATAACTGTGGGGATATGTGCATTAAAGGACAAAAAAGCCTGTCTTTTATGTTACATATGTAACGTTCCACATGAACCCAGCTGAGCTGGGTGAACCATTATGCCTAGTCCAAAGCGCAAAATAGGAGATATTGGGGAGGAGGTTGTGTGTAAATACCTAGAAACAAAGGGATTTCGGGTATTAGAGCGCAATTACCTGCGGAAATGGGGTGAGATAGATATAGTAGCCGAAAAGGGCCAATTACTTAGTTTTATCGAGGTAAAGAGTGTTTCACGTGAAAACGGTTCGCGTGGAACCTATCGGCCGGAGGATAACGTGCATCCGGCAAAGCTTAAGCGGCTCCATCGGGTCATACAGACCTACTTGCTGGACCGAAAGGTGCCGGACAGTAGGGAGTGGAGGATAGATGTGGCTTGTGTTTACTTGGACTTTTCGACCAGAAAGGCTAAAGTAGAGATACTAGAGAAC
>CAYIHD010000010.1:0-16846 GCA_964363205.1 uncultured Candidatus Saccharibacteria bacterium
TAGGCATCCACCATACGCCCTTGTTAGTTTCCGTTTCTCTGTCGAGAAAAGGAAGTCCCGACGCAAGGTCGGGATCCCGACTTTTACGTCGGGACTTAAGAACCGCAATGATCTGTTGTCTACTACTACAGAGCGATCAACTCTGCAGCATTTTGTTTTTGTTTTACCTGCGCATCTGCACAAAGCTGAAAAGACCCAACATGGGAAATTTCTCTGTGCGATGCAATTCAGTTGTCAAAGACCGCGATATTTTGGCACAAAAAAACCCGCTTTTCGCGGGACATTCAAACACCTCCCAGGTGCAAGCCTATCTCCGCAGCGCGAATTTATTAGTAATCAACATATCGATTGAGTGAGTATATAGGAGGCCCTGCGGGGTGTCAATGAACCTTTATAATAACCCCTCAGTGTATTCTAATTTTGATGTTTTTTAACCTGTCTGCGTATAGCCTTTGCTTCTTTTTCTCCAATTACCTTCTCAAGCCGGGACTTCAAATTTATGCAAGCAAAACACACCCCCTCTTTTTCAGAAACACAAAAATTTTCTATGGCGAGTGAATAAAGATGTGCGGCATCAAATTGACCGAAGGATATTCTCTTCTTTCTGTTTTGCCTGCGCATGGTTAATAGGTACTGGAGGTACGACGTTTGATTTCGAACACTAGAATTAACTTTCGATTAGGATAGAGCTTGTAAGAAATTCTATAAGAACCGACCCTCCTCCGCCATGTGTCTTCTTCTCCACTGAGTTTTTGTATGTCTCCAGCGTATGGATTGATTGGAAGAAGTTCCACCACACGTTCAATTACCACGGCATCTTTGCGCGGAAACTTTTTCAAAGCCTTGAGAGCTTTAGTGCCGATTTCTAAGTCCCAATTTTCTTGAGAATTCATCAAAAGAAAGCGTCTTCCCTTGTTTAAGCTCTTTGCGCGCATGAGCAAGCGCACGTTTTTCACTTGCAGTCATTGAGACTTCGTCCACTATGCGCGGCTCTCGAAAAAGGAGCTCTTCGTATTTTTTACGTGGAATCAGTATGAGATCTTCCTTCTCCATCTTTTTTATAAGATTCACCGTTGTCATGCGCTAATTATAGCATATCGGCTTACTTTGCAAAGAAAAAGGCCGCTGTTGAGGCGGCCATTAAACAAGCGTGGATTTATGCGTTTATCGTCCGTCTGTACTGCACTCGTCGCCAGAGTATTCTTGGCCACTGTAGTCCAGTCCAAAGACTTATGAGTGTTCCTCCAACGTAGTACTCGTACCTCACGCGCCACCGGTCTCCCCGAGTGTACGAATCGGCCATTCCGACAACACGAACAACGTTGTACCAAATCCATACCGCAGCTACGATTGTTGCCGCTGCGTATAGACCACCAACCGAAAGAGCCACAATAATCAACATGAGAACCTCCCTTGTTTTTCCAATAAAATCATAACACACTATTTATAAAAACAAAAGCGTCAAAATTCATGCGTTGTTTTACTTAACCATGTGAGTAGCTATAGCTACTGTTATGGTTTTTTATAATTGCCACTGCCGTGCCTCACGCTCGCGAGCTTGGTCGGCAGCCATTTGCGCGTAGCCATCGCGTAGTTTTTTATCCGTAAGTTTTTTTGTAATGCTCATATATGTGCAATTATATACCAGGACACTACGCAACTCGTCTTGTGGATACAAAAACGCCCCCGTACGGAGGGCGCTTTTGTTTTGAACAGTCGAAACTAGTTAGTCGCGCTTGATTTCTGCGCGGACTTTCGAGATGAAGCTCGAGGCTGCGTCCTGGCCGCCGAGGCCAAAAGCAAGGCCGAAGGCGAGCGAGAGCGCTACCACCACGCCCGTAAAGAGCGTCTGCAGTATGCCCTGCGCGATTTGGAGCTGCGAGAGGGCGGCGAGAATGCCGAAGATCCAGATTGCCCAGCGAGCTGCCGTACCGGCAAATCCGGCGGCAGTGATGCCTGCGGCGCGAGCAGAACCCGCAACCACCCCCTGTGCTACCTCGGCGATAACCGCGGTGACAAGCAGGATAAGCACGGCGATGATGACGTTCGGGAGGAACGACACAACCACCGCCTGCAGGAAGAACGTTACCTGCGAGAGATTGAGTATCTGGAGAGCCGCGATAAGGAACACGAGGATGATGAACCAGCGCACCAGTGCGCCGAGGAATGCGCCCGAGTCGAGATGGTAGCCCGCGCGGCTTACCACATCGTCTACGCCCGCGCTCTTAAGCGCGTGGTCAACCCTGATAGCGCGCACTGCCTGCGCGATAAGGTTGCCGATAAACCAGGCGATAACCCAGCCGATGACAAGCACTATCACCGCAAACACAAAGTTCGGGATAAACCCGATGACTGCGGCAAGCATGTCGTTAAACGACCCCTGTAGGACGTTAGCCCAATTTTGCACGATCATACGAAAAATATTAATAATAAGGTTAATAAATGCACCTGCACGTCGACCCCTTAATTGTACCTCTCTTGGGGATAAGCTATGGGGACAGCCTGGGGATAATCAGTGGACAAAGCACCCTTATTTTAAGCCGATATTGAGCCGGTCGAGCATTATCTTGTGCGGGTAGTCCAAAATATCGCGCACCAACTTGTCGTTCATATTGAGACGGTACAGAAAGTCGTCGCTCGGAAGCATTGCGTACCGCAACTCGCGCCCGATTTCTGACTCCAGTTTGCGCATGCGCGCGCGGATATGCTTGTCTTTTATCCGGTCGCCGACGATAAGCACGTCGAGCCGGCCCTCCCAGTCGCCGACAAATACTCCAGACACGATAATAAGTTTTATAACACCCGACGGGCGCACGCGTTCAAAAATATCATTCGCGCGCTCGGGCGCGTTGAGCAGTAAATTTTGCAGGACGCTCCGGTACGCAAACTCGCTGTTGAGCGTGTAGCGCAGGCCGCTGCCCTGCCGCGTGGGGCTCCGGCGTATAAGGCCGACGGAGGAAAATATACCGAGCTCTTTGCGCGCCGTGCGCTCCGGCACGCGGGAGCGGTGCGCGGCGTCCGGGGCGGTATACGTCTGTTTTGGATTAAAAAGAAAGAGCCGCAGGAGCTTAATCCGGGCCGCGCTTCCGAAGAGTTTCTGTAGCGGGTCTGCCATACGGTCAATCTGGGTAGCCGTATTCTAGTCGAGCTTTCCCGCTTATGCAAAGGGCAAAAAGCGGAGTAAAAAAACCGTCCCGCAACGCGCGGAACGGCACCTTTTAGGCGGCTGCCTTATGTGGTATTGCAAACGGGTCTTCGCCGTTAACAGGCTTTGGGTCGGCGGTAGCCTTGGGTTTTATATCGATACCCCAAGCGGCCCAGTATTCGGCCACATAGTCTTGGACCAGTTCAACCGCCGCGGCCTGATTAACCTTTGTATAGATCCCCAACATCATCATTTTGGCATCCCTCCGATGCGTGCAACTACCGTAAGTATCCCACACAAAAAAGAAGCCTCTTACTTAAGTAAGAGGCTGGGGCGGAGTGGACGGTTGATTGAGGGTTCAACTCTTGTGGTGTAACCCGCAGGCCTCCGCTGTCAGACCCCGCCCGCCGGCGGGCAGGCGTCCACTTATGATTACTCCCCTGTTTTATAAAAGGTTACAAAATAAAAAAACCGCCGCGGACGCGGCGGAACGATTGCTTACACTGTACTTGGCACACCAAGCGGGTTTTCCTGTGCCGCCGCATACAAAACATCGAAAATTTTCCCCGCACGGGCTTTGGATATGAGGCGGATCTTTGCCTTTTTACCGGCTGTCATACGCTTGCGCTTGCGTTTGTGCATTTGGTGCAGCCCCCGAAAGCGTTTACTGGCCTGCTTGCAGCTCCCGCCATGATTCCTGCGCGGCATCCATATCCTCCCTTGCTGATTCTGCTAAGACCTTACCGCCAAAACAAAAAAACTGCAAGTAAAAAGAAAAACGCCGCGGGTTAGCGCGGCGGTACACATAGGCCTCAAGCGGCTTTTCGGGTCTTTTTAACCAAGGGCTGCTTATGTGGCAGAATGAGGCCGGCTTTGTGGAATGCGGCGTAGTTTGCATTACCCAACCGCAAGACAGGCACCGGCTCGTCGTATTCGACCTCGTTCCACTGGCTTTCGATACCAGTACAAACGAATGTAAAAAGTTTTCGCGGACGAAGCCGATTGAGGCCGGCCAACATCATGGAGTTTCGAGACGGCGTGTACGGTGTCGCTATACAATCCCACAACGGCAACTCAACTCCTCTTTGTTCCGTAGAGAAGAGAAAGGGCGATGCCAAAAGTGCGCGCTTGTGGAAAAGCCTGCCGACGCCCTCCCAATGATAAAGATAGTCGGTCCAATGCGTTTCGTTAGTATAGTCGACATTTACCGCCCGAGGTATCGACTCGATCTTCATTTCCGCTTTGAGCCACAGTTCAAAACGGCGATCTTCCTTACGAAAAGCTTGTTTTCGTTCCATAGGACTCCTCCTACAAATGAAACTTCTGCGCCCACTCTAATGCATTACAAAAAAAACCGCAACTGCAAGCAAAAACCCCGCAATATGCGGGGTTTTTGCTATTGACTGCTACCAACAATTCACTGCTTAATAGAACTGCCGGTATCGGAAAAAGTTTCAGGCTTATTTAAGTTCGACCTTGCCGCCGGCGGCCTCGATGGCGGCCTTGAGCTTGTCGGCGTCCTCCTTCTTCATCCCCTCCTTAAGCACGGTCGGGGTTGCATCAACGAGGTCCTTTGCCTCTTTAAGGCCCAAGCCCAGTGCGTCTTTAACCGCCTTGATGACCTGCACCTTGGCTGCGCCTGCGTCGGTGAGGTGGGCGTTGTATGCCGACTTTTCCTCCGCCGCGGCTGCCGCCGGACCGGCTACGGCTACTGCCGCCGCCGATACGCCCCAGTGCGTTTCGAGCGCTTTGACGAGCTCGTGGAGCTCGAGCACCGACATCTTTTCTACCTGGTCCACCAGGCCTTTGAATTTCTCATCCATAATTAATTTGTTTTTTCCGCCTTGGCCTGCAGTACTACCGCAAAGCGCTGGAGCGGGCTGTTAATAAGCTGTACAAACTGTGCGCGGAGCGTCTCGATGCCGGGGATTGCCGCAATCGATGAAATCTCATCTTTGCTGACAAACTTTCCGCCGAACACGCCTCCGGCAAACGCGAGGTGCTCGCCGAACTTTTTCACGTACACCGCGAGCTCGCGCGCGGGCGCGAGTTCATCCTCGCCGTAGGCAAGAGCGATTTCTCCCTGCAACTCCGGCGCCTCGCCTTTGTAACCCGCCGCTTTGAGCGCCAGATTGAGCAAAGACTTTTTGGCTACGGTGTAGCCGATGCCGAGCGGACGGAATGCTTTGCGCATCTCGTTTTGCTCCGCGACGGTAAGACCCTTAAAGCTGGCAAAGACAAGCGTCTTGGCCGACTTGGTGATTGCCGCAACCTTTGCGACTGTCTCTTCTTTTTTCTGCCGTGTAATGGCCATGATAACTTCGTTATGGGTATGCTATTTATATTTGCAAAATTCTCAAGAGAATTTTGCGTACCCTTCTATTTTTTAGGGTTGGAGTTCGACCGTCTCGGCAGGTGCCCTGTGGCATTAAACTCCCCGTGGGAGAACCTACTGTCTCTGACCCTATGTTCGGCACTATATATAAAAAAAGCCGGTCGCGCAAGCGTACCGGCTTATTAGGCTCTATCCATCAATTACCTTGACCTGGGAGCGCTCGAAGCGGCGCTGCCTATGGTCGATGTCAGGAAAGATGAGAAAGACGAGAACACACAGACAGATGAGCTGGATGATGCCGAGGAACCATACGCCCAGGCCAACCACCAGCAATCGAACCAGCGCCGAATCGGGTGCAATGAACAGATACATCCCGAGCCAGAACCAGAATGGGATGAGAAACAGAGCTGTAAACTTTAGCTTCTCGAAGAACACGACCATTATGGCCTCCTGTGCAGAGTTGCTGGCACTACTCTATTGAGGTAAAGCGACGTTGTCAACGGGGCTCGGCTGCTGCGCGCCGGTGATTAACAGCACCGCAAAAGCCAGCCCGATAATAACCACAAACCCGAAAAAGAAATGATAGAAAGTTTTATTAAACATGGGTATTTTAATAGTACTACTTTTTTGAACACTTAGGGCACTTACAGCCTTTAGGCTTTATGTGCTTGTCAAAGTACTCGTCGCCGTAGTCGTAGGTCAGCTCCTCCCCCGCTTTGATATTGCGCAGAGCCAGTATATACACACGGTCCCTCGGGCCGTCCGCCTCGCAATTGGCTTTGCAGGAGTGGTTGATGTAACGCGCCTTGTTGGAGGGGATATTGCCGTTGATCATCGTATCCTTGCCGGTCCAAAAAAGATATTTGCCGGAGTCGCTGTATTGCTCGGCTTTGCTTACGGGCCGGCCGGTGTACTCGATAATGCATGCGCCTTTTGGTATACGCTCTTTCGTAAAAAGCCCTTTGCCGGTTGTGGAGCGCCGCACCTGCAACGAAAAACTGCCCGGCGTGTATTTTGATTTCATTTTTACCATAAAGAATGTTTACCAAGGAGAGTCCTTGGTAACTGTGGATAACTTTATACCATTCTAGAACGCGAGGTTGCGGATGAGGCTGGCGTCGATTTCCTGCAGATTGATTTGGCGGATACTGCCGTAAAAGCGCACCGTATCGCCGGCGGTAAAGCGCTGCAGCGTCGTAGCGGCTTTGTTTTTGCTCATGACTGTTGCCGATGCGGGCAAGTACACCGTGTAATCATTTTTACCGACGGCAACCACCGCGGTTGTGGGCAACGCAGTGCCGGAAAGCGACTTGAGCGTACCTTGGAAATTCTGAGCCTTAAATACCGACTTGTCCTGATACACCTCCATGGTCGACGCGGTAAAGGTTTTAGTAGCATAGTCGTATGAGCCGGAAGCGGAGAGAATTTTGTCGCCCACCACCAGCTCTCCCGGGGAAACAGTGCGCGCGCCTTTTTGTATGTTGTACGGCGCGACAACGGTAATACTCCCTAGCTTTTTGTCGGTGAGCGTAAAGGCGTTGAGTGATACATTGAGTGTCTTGACGGTGCCGGAAATAGTTTTTGATTCGACATTAAGCGAGAGGTCGCGCACGGACGTAGCATTGATAAGGAGCGTGTCGGCGCCGGGCGCGAGCGCGCCCTCCACGTTGAGGATGTCGCCGACCTTGACGTCGGCATAGGTCGCCGCGCCGCCGTTGTTCTTGGTTATATTTGCTGCAGTGCCATTTGGCGTGGAAAGTACGGTTATGCGCAAAAAGATGTCGCCCCACGCCACGCGGGAAAAGAAAGCGGAGCCGTTCTCCGACTTTTGCATAACCACCACGTTTTTGGCGGTGAGCTTGCCGTCTGGGTTGATATGAATTTCAGACGCGGGCGCGGCGCGCGCGGGAAGCGCAAACGCGATAAGCAATGCCGCGCATAGCGTAAAGGCGGAGTATTTCATCCGCCTATACTAGCACCAAAATCAGGTTGTTGGCTATTTTGCCGCCGCCCGTGTTTTAGGCCCGAAGTAGCCTGCCGCCGGCGTGATGCCGTTGGCCTTTTGGAACTTGATGAGCGCGGAGCGGGTAGCGCCGCCGAACTTCGTTGTTTCGTTGCCCGGAGAGCCGGGGCCCGACGATGCGACTCGGTACCCATTGGTATTGAGCCACTGCTGGAGCGCTTTAACATCCTCTCCCGTCATACCAAACTCGAGGTTGCGCGCGAAAGCCGCGGTAATCGTGCCGGTGGTAGCCTTGCCGCTTAATGCAAGCTTGACATTGTCTATCGTCGCTTGGTCGGCTCCAAAAGAGGAGAGTAGAGAGAGGATAGCATCTACTTGGGTCGTGGAGAGCCCGGACGCGGATGGCACTACCGCCGCCGGCGCTACAACGACAACGGGCGCATCATATGAAGAAACTCCTCCGCCGCCGCCGCCGGAACTGCCGACAAGACCTACCGGCCCGCCGCCACCGGAGGACGAACTGGTGGTGGTTGTGTCGCACGCAGTAGCCGAGGGAGTAACCGTGATGTCAACCGCCCCGGAGACGACAGGAATGGTAACAGTGTTTACGCCGCTGCTACAACTGGTGGTAAGGCCGCCTACTGCCGGCTCGGTCGTGACCGAGAGATCCGGCGCGCTGATGACCATAGTGGAGCCGGACTGCATGGTGGCGGTAAAACTGTCCGCGCCAACGACCAAAGTTTCCAGTGTCGCGCTGGAGCCGGACACGTTTATGGAGACGCTATTGACCGAGAGTATCGCGTCCGTTGTGAGGGTTACGTCATCGTACGCCGCAAACGCGAGCGCTGGTACGAATAGTCCTAGGATAGCGGCTGTTTTAAGAAGCGTGCGCATGGCGGTTATGTAATTAAGCACGCTGGTAATTAACGCACCGCCCAGAAGTTGAATGAGATAGCACCGGTGGTATCAGGCCCGCCGTCGGCGGTAGTGGTGGGAATATTCGCCAGGTCAATCTGGATGACCGCGTCGGCGGTAGTTGATGCCGCTTGGACAAGGAAGTTATCCGGGATGGTGTTGAGTGCTTGTACAAACACCGTGTCTCCGGAAACAACGCCGGTAGCGCTCGCGCAACTCGCCATGCCGGTGGAGGAGGCGTTTATGCTGATGCTTGCGATGGTACAAGACCCGGAGACTATTCCCGTGTGCCGGGTGCCGGTTTGCCCGACCTTAAGTGCAGTAGCGGTTGTCGAAGCAAGGGTCGTGTTGCCCGTAAAAGTGTTTTCACTGGAGCCGCTCTGGGTGTACCCGCCGGCGGTTGTGATGCTGGTGCTAATGGTGGTTGCGGCACCGACAAGCGCCGCGCCAAGCGTAACGCCTCCTAATACGGAAAGGACCGAAAAAACTATGTGCTTGAGAGAAGTTTTAAGAAACGACATGATAAAAATATGACAAATTAATAAACGCCCGAGTTCCCCCAGTATACGACCGAAACCCTGTTGTAAAGAGGGGGTGGTGTGGATAGCGAGCGGTTTTACCGCGCACCCAATGCGGCTGCTTGGTCGGAGTAGAATTTTGCTTTTACCGGGTCTTTGAGAAAGTTCTGATACAGGTCGCCGAGGTTGTGGAACGCGACCGGACTCTGCGGCCAAACCTTGACCGCGTAGAGCCAAATCGCCTCCGCGCCGCGGTAGTCGCCGCCTATTTTATGCAATATTGCCAAGTCCATCCATGCGCTAAAATTCTGCGGATTCTTGGCGAGCAGAGCAATGTCCGCCGCGAGGCGCGGCTCGATGGCGGCGCGCACCTCGGCGCTTGTGCCGGCGCTGTACGCGACCGGCGCGCGGTAGTTGGGAGCGGTCGGTGGCTGCTCTGCGGGAGACTCTGACACCGTAGCACCAGCCGGCACGGTAATGACGGTGCCGTCGGAGAGCGTTTGAGAGGTGGTGCTTGCCGTAGACGAAGGAGAGCCCGGGGCACGCTGTATATAAAAATAAACGCCGGCGGCGGCGAGCAGAACGACGGCGCAGGTAATAAGGAGGGTGCGCGTAGCGGGGTTGGTTTCCATAGAGATTTCAATATAACAAGATTTGAATATTTAAACAAACAACCAGGACCGTCCTGGTTGAAACTTAGGCAAACAAAAAACCCACTCATAAAGAGTGGGTTTTTTGCGCTGTTGTCTCCAGCAGTTGGGCTAACTCCGTGGATTAGAATCCGGTCGAAGAAAGGCCAGGGATGTAGTAACCGTTGAACCAGTCGATGTCGTTCGTCGTCGGGGTCGTGGACGAGTTGCCAGACCAGACGAAGTTGGAGCCGGTGGTTGTGGTCGCTACGCCGGATACAAGCGAGGAGCGGTTAAGTGTGCTCGTCGCGTTGTAGTTTGCCGGTGAGGAAGACGTCGCCGCGTCGCCGAGAACAGTCGCGCCGATAGACCAGTTGGTCGCGCCCGAGTCCGGAGTCACATCGCCCTTGAGGACGAAGTAGACGGTGCCGGAGAACGAGTACGGAGTGGTCTGTACGAAGCTGACCCTCGGAGCCGCGGTGTCAACATCAGAGCTCAAGGTAGCCGTACCGCCGAACTGGCCGTTGGTCGTGCCCGAGATGTTAGCAGGACCGCTGTCGTAGCCAACCGTGTAGGCGAAGAGTTTCGCGTTGCGAACCCGTGCCGAGCTGGTCGCGAACGATACCGCTATCTGCTCGATGCTTACCGGACCGGCCGCATTAGCCGTCACGGTGAACTTCTTGAGTACCTGCGCGGTACCGTTGCAGACAGGGCTGCTGCTGTTGGTGCAAGAGACGCCTGCGTTGGCAAACGTCGGATAGCTCTTGAACATCTGTATGCCGCCGACGCCCGCCGTCGCGCCCGACTTGATAGTCGTGCCCGAAGCAGCGCCGGAGCCCTCAGCGTTGAGCGGGTCAAGTTTGACCACGTCGCCCACGCCGCCGCTACCGCTGGAACCTATGGTTGCAAGGTCAGCTTTGACGGTGATGGTGGTATCGGTGTCCTTTGCCAAGGTCAGCGGAGTGCTCAAGGTCGAGGTTGCCGTGGTGCCGGTACCCGTAAAGGTCGCCGTACCGATGAGCGTATTCGCACTGTTGTAGAGGTATACCTGTACGAGGTCGGATACGCCGCCGTTGGTGGAACCGCTGCCCTGTACAGCACTTGAGCTTGCGTTGCCGCTGTTGGTGAGCTTCAAGCCGAGCTTGGTGAGGGTTATCGCCTCATTGGTAGCGCGGAGCTTGATGATGCCCATGGTGACACCCGTCGTGCCTGCCGCAGTAAGAGCGTAGGACGGAGAGGATGAGTCAACAGTGACTGCCATAGAACCGGAGCCGATAGACATCGTGCCGCCGGAGCTTGCCGTCTCGGTTACGCCAACCGTAGAGCCGGAGGTTACGCCGGTTGCGGTCATGGCGTTGCCGCTGACGCTCCAGACGTGCGTGCCTGTCGCGCCGGTGGTGACGTTGCACTTGATGCCGAGCGTCATGACCGTGCCCTTCGGTACCGTAAGGGTGTTGTCGAAGGTAAAGGTCGTGTCAGAGCCGCTCGTTGCGAGCGCGGACGGAACGTTGCTGCCGGTGTTAAGAGCAGTCGTGCCGTTGTAGAGCTGGCAGGAGGTCAGCTCGCCGATGGTGCCGGTCTGTGTCAACGGGATAGAGGACATGCGGACGTCTTCGCCGGATTGCGAAGCGTCAAGCTGTACCTGGCCGAGGAGCACTCCCTGCGCGCCCGCAACAATATTTTGCGAGGACGGCTGGGTGGACATAGTGACCGTGAGCGCAGCCGCCTTGACCGTCATCGTGTTCATGTCGAAGGTGCCTTGCGTCAGAGCAATGGTGTTGCCGGAAGTCTGGCCGGTGATGCCGCTCCAGCTCGTCGGTACCGTGGTGACGATAACCGTCGAGTTGTTGCTTACGCCGGACGGAATCTTACCCTTGATCGTCCAGACCTTGCGTCCGGTCGGGAAGGTGATGGTGTCGGTAAAGGTAACCGTGCAACCGCTGGTGCAGGTTGATGCTTCATCAACCGGACCCGCTACGACAACACCGTTGGAATCAACGATGGAAATCGAAGTGATAGCGCCGTTGCCGGTAAAGCCGGTTGAGGTCGCAATCGTGATCGGGAGCGAAGTTACGGAGACCGCCTCACCCTTGAAGTCGGTGGCGAAACCGCCGAGGACCTGGTTGGGGACGTTGACCGCGATGTTCTGCGCGGCAACCTCTATTGCCTTGCCGATGGTCGTAGCCGTACCCGCGTTGATGGTCGTGACATAGCCGGTGAACCACGGATTGTAGGTGCCGGAAGGAGCGATGCCGTAGCCGTAGGTCTGGCCTACGAAGTAGACGTCGGTCACTTTGTCGATGTCGAGGTCAACCGTGCGCGAGGCAGAGTTACTGCCCGTGATGTCAGCCTTGGTGTACAGGTCGATCGAGTTGCCCTTGGCAACCAAGAGGCCGCCGGGGAACACGGTCGTGTAGTACTTGCCGTCTGCCGACAAGGTTGTCGGGTAGCCGGTGTCGCCCACGAACGTCATCACGTTGGAGATGTCAGATGCCGAAGCAGTGCCGACCTGGCGCCAACGGACGTTGTAGAGCTTGAGATCCTCGGCCGAGCCCGCGGTAAAGCGGAGACCGGAGATACGAACGGCGGAATCGCCGATGTTCTTGGTCTGCGCCGCGCCCGGGTCATACGACGAAGTCGTCGTGGAGACCGAGCCGAGGGTCAAGGTCGTGTTGATGGTCTGGGATGCGCCCGAAATCGGGAGCGAGCCGGAGACCGTAGCGCCGGTGTTGATAGCAACAACCTGGAGCGCGACAACCTGACCGCTGTTAGCGGTCGCCGTCGAGCTGATGTTACCCGCCACCGTGAAGGTCTGCGTGGCTCCCGCCGCCAGCGTAAAGCCGTCGAGGTTCGCCTGGTGATTGGAGTTGAGCGTCTTGGCGGTGCCCGTCTGGAGACCCTGTTGGTCGAGGAGGACAACGCCGCTGAAGTTGGCATCGACGCCGAGGCCGACGCGCTGTACGGTTACGCTGTTGACCGTAACGGCAGCATTGCTGTTGTTCGTGACGGTAAAGACCGTAAACGGAACGCGCGTAGCGCCGAGCGGAGCGAGCGAGTTGACCGGCTGCGCGCCTGCGCTAACCGTTATTGCGCCGCCCGTGGTGCCCGTACCGGTGCCTGTGCCGGTGCCGGTGCCCGTACCAGTGCCGGTGCCTGTGCCGCCGCACACCGCTGCGATAGCCGCGCGCGTGGCAGGACCGACGATGCCGATGGCGCTGACGCCATTAGCGGACTGGAACTTGACGACAGCCGCCTTAGTAAGGCCGCCGAAGTAGGTGGACTCACTGCCAGGAGAACCCGCGCCGGCAGATGCAATCTGTGTGGTTGCGCTGCCGTTGAGGAATACCTGGAGCGCCTTAACATCCGCACCCGAGCTGCCCAACTGGAGCGAGCGGGAGAGAGCGGGGCAAGCGCCGCCGGTGCCGGAACCGCCGGTGCCCGGAGTCGCCTGGCCGTTAAGAGCCGCGGTGACGTTTGCGATAGTCGCTGCATCAGCGCCAAAAGACGCGAGGAGCGAAGTGATCGACTGGATCTGCGTCTGCGTAAGGCCTGCGGCCTGTACCGGAGCGATAGCTACCGCGCCCATGAGCGCGAGAGCAACGGCAACGCCGGTTACGAGAGCAACCAATCGGAGTGAACTGTTGGTAATAGTCATACCGATAATAATTTCTAATTAACTAACGAACGAATAAACTTACTTGTAATCGATGATAAAAGCACGCGCACGCGAACAAACTTCTACCCGGCCTTTTGGCCAATTGGTAGCTAAATGAGGAGACGGAATATCAGCCGTAATCTTTCGTGAAGGGACAAGGAGTTCTGGAGTATGAAGTTGTCAACGAACTGTTGCGCGTTCGCCCTCACTCATTATATGAGCTTGGGCTGAACTCTGCCTGAATACCCTGTGGACAACGCACAATGCCCCCGCGAGGGAGCTCTGACCTTGTTCCGAGGGTATGCCAAATATATACAGAAACCCCGCAATAGGCAACAGGGGATAAGGGGACAACTGCTAGGCGGGCAAATACAGGCTCCACCGGCGCTCGCCCTCGCGCCGTATAAGGCCGCGCTCTATTAGTATATTGAGCTCCCGCTGGATGGTCTTCTCGCTACAATCCCTTATAACAGAGGTAATTTCCTTTATAGAGAGGCTTTTGCTCTTCCGGACAAGGTCGAGTATTAAGGACATTCTATCGGACTGTCCTTTACTTTGTCCTTTAGGCCTATTGTCCTTTATAGGTACCATATCGCCTGTCTTGAGGGACATCTGATGTCCGTCAAATGAGTGGGGAGCCGGTAAAGAGACCTGCAAATCTTCTGTGGATACAAAAGGGGACGGGTGCGAGCCGCGCACCAGCCGCTCTGCCACCTGCTCCAATTCGCGCCCCAGTATAGCGCCCGTTTCCTTAGACAAACTCCCGTACACCGAGAGCATGCGGACCGCGCCAAGCAGTGCAAAGAGGTCGGCAAGCACCACCGGCGCGTCCACCTCGCCGGCGGCAAGATGCGCTATCTCGCCGGAAAGAGATGCCGCGCGGCGGGCGGCTTCGGTCATATCATCCCCTATTGCCCCGGAATTTTGCGCGAGCAGGACCAGCACGTGCGCTATCTTTTCGGTCTTCAGATAACAAAAATACCAGTCACTGCGTCCTTTAAAAAGGATTGATTGTAGGGCAAATTCGTGAAATTTTTTGCTGTTGTCCGGCATGAAATGTCTTTTAATGTCTTTTACAATCTAAAGGAAAAATAAGGGACACCAATGTCTTAGAGTTTAACAACTAATCCCAACCGCGCAAGACCTTGCCTTATCATGCTATTATTTCGCCATATGGCGCGAAAGCATGTTAAGAAAAATTGGAAGGCTTTCTCCCCTGTCCCGCAAGAAACCAAGCACGCGATTACCGCCGTACTGCTGGTGGTGGCCGGGCTCTTTTTGACGCTCGCCTCTTTTGACGCGGCGGGCATCGCCGGCAGTGACGCGTACCGGCTCTTTGCTAAACTGCTCGGCGTAGGGTACTTCCTCCTGCCGGTATTGTTTTTTGTCCTTGCGGGCAACGCCCTGCGCGCCGAGCGCGGCGGCATTACCCTGTTTAAACTGATAACCAGCGTGCTCTTTTTCGTCGCCGGGCTGGGGTTCATACAAGCAGTCTCCGGCAACGGCGGTCTTTTGGGCGGGGCAATAGCCGACCCGGCGCTCAAATATTTGGACATCTACGCGTCTTTGGTGGTGCTCGGCGGACTGACCCTTATATCGCTCCTTCTATTAATAGAGGGCGGTATCAACTTTGAGCCGCTTGCCGCGCTCTGGCATATGCTCTGCAGATGGTACGCAAAACTCACCGGCAGGAGTGCCGGAGCTGAGCCTAAAATCGGCGGCTTCGGTCTTGATAACGAAGAGGAGGACGGAGACGAAGAGGACGAGGCCGAAGAAGAAACAGATGAGGAAGACCTGCCGGTGTTTGCGCCAAAACAGGAACCGATACGCGCGGCAAAACCTGTCGTTAACCTCAAGTCGCTCCTTTCTCCCTATACTCCTCCGCCGCTCTCTTTGCTTGAGCGCGACCGCGGACGGCCGGGCGTCGGCGACATCAAAGGCAACGCCAATATCATCAAGCGCACACTGCAGAACTTCGGGATTACGGTGGAGCTCGACGAAATTTCTATCGGGCCGTCGGTGACGCGCTACGCGGTCAAGCCCGCCGAAGGCGTCCGCCTGCAAAAAATATTGACTCTGCAGAAAAACCTCGAGCTCGCGCTCAGCGCCTCCTCCGTGCGCATCGAGGCGCCGATACCCGGCAAGAGTCTTGTCGGCATCGAGGTCCCCAACTCCGCCAAAGTGACCGTGGGCTTAGGCGCCCTGCTTGAGGCGCCGGAATTCGCCGAGAGCAGCAAGCCGCTGTTGGTGGCGCTCGGCCGCAACATCGCCGGCGGCGCCGTCTTTGCCAACGTCGCCAAAATGCCGCACGCGCTGGTCGCCGGCGCCACCGGCTCGGGCAAATCGGTCGCCATCCACACGCTGGTCAACTCGCTGGTGTACCGCTGCGGGCCCCAGCAGCTGCGCTTTATCATGATCGACCCCAAGCGCGTGGAGCTCACGCTCTACCGCTCGCTCCCGCACCTGCTCACGCCGGTTATTACCGATGCTAAAAAGGCCATCACCGCCCTGCGCTGGGCAGGCCGCGAAATGGAGCGCCGGTACAACGTGCTCGAGGCGCATCGCGTCCGCGACGTGGAGTCGTATCACCAAAACATTCTTGCTCCGGCGTTGGAAAAAATAAAAAAGAACGGAGCGCCCAAGGAGGGTGACGAGGTGCCGGAGGCCATGCCCTACATTGTTATCATGATAGACGAAATCGCCGACATCATGCACACCTTCCCCCGCGAGCTGGAGGCATCGGTCGTGCGCTTGGCGCAAATGAGCCGCGCCATCGGCATCCACCTTATACTCTCCACCCAGCGTCCGTCGGTCAACGTAATCACCGGCCTCATCAAGGCCAACGTGCCCGCGCGCATCGCACTGCAAGTTGCCTCGCAAATAGACTCGCGCACCATCCTCGACCAAGGCGGCGCCGAGACCCTGCTCGGTGCCGGCGACATGCTCTATTTATCCGCCGATATGAACAAGCCCGTGCGCCTGCAAACCGCGTTTATAAGCGAAAAGGAGGTAAAAGCGGTCGTCGACTTTATTGTAAAACACAACGAGCCGGAACTCCCTATTGAAATGTCACTGGCGCAAAAGGGCGACGACGGCGTCGGCATCTCCGGCACCGGCGGCGGAGGCGACTTTGGCGATGAGGAAGAAATTGATGACGACATGTACGCCGCCGCGCACGCTGCGGTGCTCGATGCCGGCAAAGCCTCGACCAGCTACCTGCAACGCAAACTGCGCGTCGGCTACGCGCGCGCGGCGCGGCTCATCGACATGCTGGAAGAAAAAGGAGTCATCGGCCCCGGCGACGGAGCCAAACCCCGCGAAATTCTGGAGAAATCCTCCCCCACTCCCACAGGAGAAGAAACTTTATAATTTTGCTACACTGGCGGCATGCGCAGGGCACTTATTATAGGTATTGTATGCGTCGTCCTTTTATATGGTCTGTTTGAGGCGCGCAAACTTTTGGAGGGGCCGGAGATTACCATCGACTCCCCGGCCGACGGCTCGGCAACCTCGACATCGGCTGTCACCGTGGTCGGGACGGCTCAAAATATAGCTTTTTTGACGATAAACGACGCGCCGTCGTACACCGACGAGAACGGCAAATTTGTGTACCGCTTCTCCCCGCCTGCGGGATATACTGTAGTCACCGTGGCGGCGGTCGACCGGTTCGGCCGCCGCGCGAGCAA
>CAYIHD010000010.1:16946-24168 GCA_964363205.1 uncultured Candidatus Saccharibacteria bacterium
TTATGGCGTTTAAAAAAGGAAAGAAAGAGGTTCCCGCAAAAACCGTCGGCACGCGCGAGGGCAAGGACAACGCGGCCATCGACGCCGCGATACGCGCCATCAAAACAAAATTCGGCGACGAAGCCATCATGACGCTCGGCAACACCGCCAAGGTTGACGTCGACGCCGTCCCCTCCGGCTCTATCGGGCTCGATTGGGCGCTCGGCATCGGCGGGTATCCGCGCGGCCGCATTCTGGAAATTTACGGACCGGAATCCTCCGGCAAAACGACGCTCTCGCTCCACGCCATAGCCGAAGCGCAAAAAAAGGGCGGTGTCTGCGCGTTTATCGACGCGGAGCACGCGCTCGACCCGGAGTACGCCAAAAAAATCGGCGTCAAAATAAACGAGTTGTTGGTCAGCCAGCCGGATACCGGCGAGCAGGCGCTCGAGATAGTCGAGGGCTTGGTGCGCTCGGGCAAGGTGGACATTATCGTCATCGACTCGGTTGCCGCGCTCACGCCCAAAGACGAGATAGAGGGCGACATGGGCTCCTACCAGGTCGGCAAGCAGGCGCGGCTCATGAGCCAGGCCTTGCGCAAGCTCACCGCCATTGTTTCCAAATCTAAAACCATCGTTATCTTTATCAACCAGATACGCATGCAAATAGGCGTGATGTTCGGCAACCCCGAAACCACCACCGGTGGCAAGGCGCTCAAGTTTTATACATCAGTGCGCCTCGACATCCGGCGCATCGCGCAGATTAAAAAAGGCGAGGAGGTGGTCGGCGGCAGGCACCGGGTAAAGGTGGTCAAAAACAAAGTCGCGGCGCCGTTCCGCACCACGGAGTTTGACCTGATGTACAACGAGGGTATCTCGACCGAGGGCGAGCTGTTGGCGCTGGGCGAGAAGCTCGGCATCATACAAAAAAGCGGCAACTCATACGCCTTCGGCGAGGAAAAGCTCGGCCGCGGGTACGACGCCAGCCGCACCTACCTGCGCGAGAACAAAAAAATAGCCCACGAACTCCTGAAAGAAATCCGCAAAGGTTTAGCCAACAACGCGTCAGGCAAACCGGCGGCCGATGACAAAGAAGAAGCTCCGGAGGAATAAAAAGCAGAAAGGCCCCCAGATATTGCAATATCCAGGAGCCTTCGGTGGTCAAAGTCCGTCCCACCAATAACGTCCGTCACTTTTATCGCCGTGCCGGTAGCGGATTTATTCTTTAAAGGATATCCCTGGAATCTCCAGAGCAAGGGATGTGGCTGTGCACACCACCCCTACACCTACCGCTTATTCTACATCCATACCCTGTTCTTGTCAAGTGGTTCGGAAGGGTTGGCAAAATAGCCCTACAAATAAAGGTTTTCTGGCGGTTTTTAGGGCAGGAGTCGTTGGAGACATGAAATATGCTATAGTGTGCGCATGACTACCGCGCTTAAAAAGCAAATACAAAAAATGGCCCGCGAGAGCGTGCGGGAGGCAATACAGAAAGAGTTCGACCTGATGAGTGTGTTTGATATTCCCATCGTCTCTTCAACAGAACAGCGTGAGATAGAGCGGCTCTACAAAAAACCTTCGCGGCGCGGGGTGCGTACTTTGCGTACTTAAATTTAAATGGACTGGAGTATATCGCTCTCGCGTCAGGCAGAAAAGTTTTTGACGCAACGTCATATACCGGATGAGTTTGTCGCCATGGCCATACAAAGAGCCTTGCAAAGGTTTGCGGGAGAACCGGTTGCGGTTGACTTGCGCAGACTTACCGGCAAATGGGCGGGTCACTTTCGTGTACGTGTTAGAAAAGTAAGAATTATATTTTCTCTCAATTTCCCCGAGCACCGGGTGTTAGTCGAAGTAATCGATAACCGCGACCGTGCGTACAAATAAAACTTTTAGACCAACAGCATGCGGGGTGCGGTAGTTGTGCGCACAAGGTCGCGCAGAAGAGACACACCGGCTATTGCGAGAACCAGGAGCGTCAGCTGGACCGGCAGATGCGTATTGAGCACGGCCGAGGTCATAAACTGCACCGTCCCTTGCACGCCGACATTTGCCCAGTTTTCGAACACGCGATGCACCCACACCAGCTGTACCAAGCCGTACAAAGAGGCGGCGCATATATAGAGCTTGAGCGCGGTGGCGCTTATGAGCTGGCGGACAGCATATATAATCCCCACCCCCGCCATTACCTGTTGCTCAATTTTACTTTGCATACTCAATGTAACTAAGCTTTAGTGTTAATAGTTTCGTATATTCTTTTAAACTCAGCTTTTGCCCTATGCACCCTCGTTTTAATCGCGCCGACGGAAAGACCCTCCGACTTAGCGATTTCCTCCTGCGTCTTCCCTTCTATAAAAAAGAGCGACAGCGCGCGGGCCATAGGCGCGGGCATTCTGCTTAATACCGAGGCAACCTCATCGAGGAGCACCTTCTTTTCGAACTGGCGGAGGTTTTTGTCGGGGATGAGCGCCCAGATTTCCTCGTCGAGCCCAAACTCCGCATTGCCGCGGCGCTTGCGCTTGGCGTAGTGCGTGAGCGCGGTGTTAATGAGGATACGGTAGCCCCAGGACGAAAACCTTGCGCCCTCCACTACCTTAAACTTTTTCGCGTTGAGATAAATTTTAGTAAACGCTTCCTGCACCACATCCTCCGCTTCCTCCCTATCACGCACGATACCCATGGCTTTGCGCAGGAAGGGCTCCTCGTAGGCGCGCACCAATAGGGCAAACAACGACGGGTGCGAAACCGACAGGGCAAGAATTTCCTCGTCTGACTTGCCATCCAGTGCCTCCTGCGAGCTTAGGTACTCCATGCCAACAGCATATATCATGGCTGTTTTTTACAACAGCGCCCGCACCGGCGAGGTTTCGGCGCGCTTATCAACACACCGGGTATGCGCGGAGGTATCGGGTATATAATAAAGTCATGGACAATAAAATCGGGTGGATAGTAGTACTGGTGTTTGCGGTAGGCGCGCTGTCTTACGCGGTCATACAATACACCGGCGTGCCCTTTAACACCTCCGCGCAAAAACAAGCAGTGCCGGTGCTTATAGCCAACCCGTTCGGCACCGTTACTGAAAAAACAGCAAGCGGCTTTATAATCCTCGGCGCCGGAAACAAGTCGATAACCGTGCACACCACCGCGCAAACCACGTTTCTTGCCGGCAACAGCGCCAAAAGCCCGGATGATATTTCCGTAGGGGCCATCGTCTCAATCACCTCAAGCACGCAAAACGCAGACGGCTCCATTGCCGCGACTGTTGTGCAGATCATTCCCCCGCCGCCGGTATTTACGCCGGCTCAATAACCATGAGTTTTTTTGAAAAACTGCTCCATGACTCTTTTTCGCAGGAGGAACTGGGCTCGCTGGGGGCTGTGTGCGCCAGCGCGGCTCTGCTGGCGGGCGTGGCTATTTTTCTCAGCGGCGCCGATTTGAAAGCCATTATTCATTCGCCCTCATCTACCGCGGCAAGCGTATTTTCTTTATTTGATTCCGGCGCCAACACCGCCGCGGCCGCAACCTACAATACTCCCAGCACCTATCAATGGACGGCTCCCGCTTACGTCACGGACGTATGGGTTACCGTGGTCGGCGCGGGCGGGGGCGGAGGCGGATTTAGGTGGAGTGACGGGTGCAGCGGCGATGCCGACACGGGCGGCGGCGGCGGTAGCGGGGGCTCTATTTTGAGCCAGCATATTGCGGTGACGCCGGGCAACGAATATACAGTAGTGGTCGGCGCGGGCGGTACGGGCGGTGCATATGTCTGCGGTGCAGGCCAGCCACCTAACGGCACTGCCGGCGGCAACTCTTCTTTTGGCGGCACGGTAGTAGCAACAGGTGGGAGCAGTAACTCCATTTGGGCGGGCGGCGCTGGGGGTACCCCGGGCGGCGGCAAGGGCGCTGACGGCGCTTTATATGAAGCGCGCGCCAATCCCGGAGGTACCAACGGCAGCGGCTACGGCTCGGGCGGCACAAGCAGCGGTCCCGGACAAAAGGGCGGCAACGGCTATGTAGCGATATATCTCACGCCCCCGCCGGCGCTTACCATCACCGGCAACGGACAAACCGGCTCGACTACGGTCGCGGTCGGCCAGGCGGTGATAGTTTCGGCCGCGTTTATACCGGCGGCGGGAGACACTTTGCTAAAGACGGCGATCAACGACTATCAAAACAACTTATGGTGCGGGACCGGCAATGTTTGCAACTCTTCGATGTGGACGGCGCCTCCATTGGAGTCAAAAACCTACACTTTTACCCCAACCGCTCCCGGCGAGTATATTTTTTATCCGGCGGCTCAAACAGAGCAGTACACAAGTTGGAACAACTACAGCAAATCGCTTTTGGTTAGAGTACATCCGGCATGTCCTGCCGGCCAGCACTGGGTGCCGGGACCCTCGGGTAACTATGCGGGCATTACATTCAGAGGCCAATGTGTGCCCGACCAAGCCACCTGCCCCGGCGTACACGAAGTAAACCCTCCCGCCTGCACGTGCGAAACGGGATACGTCAGGCAAAACGGCGCGTGTGTCCTGCCTACCTCTCAATGCGCAGGAGTGCACGAGGTAAACTATCCGGCCTGCTCGTGCGACATCGGCTATCACAAGCAAAACGGCGTGTGCGTACCCGACACCTGCAGCGACCCGCGTGCTGTGCCTCCACTCTGCTCGTCTTGCATCAGCGGCTACGAAACAAAGAACGGCATCTGCACGCCCATTCCTCCTTCCACATCCTTGAGCGCTTACCCTTTGCGGGTGCAAAAAGGCACCGGGAGCACCGTCTCGTGGAACGTGACAGGACTTTCCTCCGGCTCGGGTACGGCTTGCTCTATAACCTCAAACCCCGCAGGCGTCTTTTACCAATCGATGCCTGCCAATACCGCGCCCTCCTGGAGCGGCACAGCGCCGACCGGCGCCATCAACGGCGCCACCATCATTACGCTCTCGTGCACCGGCGCGGTGTCAAAGTCGGTGACGGTCGGTATTGTGCCGGTGTTTCAGGAGATATAGATAAACGGAGATTTTTTTGGTAGACTCGGACGATGCTCGAATATAACGAAATACTGAAAGGCAAGGTGATACTTGTCGGCGAGGAGCCGTACGAAGTATTGGACGCGCACGTCTTCCGCAAACAGCAGCGTAAGCCCGTCAACCAGACAAAACTGCGCCACCTTATCACCGGCAAGGTGACCGAACAGGCCTTCCACGTGTCGGAAAAAGCGCAGGAAGCCGACCTCTCCACCAAGGCGGTTAAATATCTTTACACCAACAAAGGAGAAAAGTGGTTTTGCGACGAAAAAAATCCCGCCGACCGCTTTATGCTAAGCCACGAGACCATAGGCACCGGCGGAAACTTTATGAAGCCCAACATGACCGTCGAGGCGCTGGTATTCGACGAGAAGATAATCGGCATCAAAATCCCCATCAAAATGGAACTGCGCGTAACCGAGGCGCCGCCTGCGGTCAAAGGCAATACCGCACAGGGCGGAAGCAAGCTCATAACGCTGGAAACCGGCGCGACGCTCAACGCTCCCCTCTTTATCAACGAGGGCGATGTCGTGCGCATCAACACCACCACAGGCGAATATGTGGAGCGGGTTGATAAGAAATAATTAGAACCTGATAATGTTCAGCGAGTTGATGGCGTTGATAAAACTCTGGAGCTCATTGCTCGTATTAGCGGGGACAAAGTAGGTACTGCCGCTGTTATTGGTAAGGCAAAAGTTGTTGCCCAGTTGAGTTACCTTGCGCGTGGTGCCGGGAGACAGCAAGAGCCCGTTTGATTGCCACGGTGTTTCTATAGCGGTCGGGCACGGGTCCTCATACGATACGGAAACATAGCCCGCCGTGCCGGCTTGGCCCCATCCGGCGCAATACGAGAGGCCGCCGGAGCCGTATCCGGTGTTGTTGGTGCCTGCCGTGGTTCCATACGAGCAGTACCAGGTGCCCGCGGTGCCGTCCATGAGGTTTCGGGCCTTGCCGGCGGAACCAAGCCAAGGATTGCCACCACCACCATCGACGAAGCCCGGAGTGCCACCGACACCGCCGGCGTACCACACGCCCGCTCCGCCGCCCGTGGCTACTACACTGCCAAAGGAGGAACTGCCGCCCGGAGCGCCGTTCTGGTAGTTGCCGCCGCACGCGCGGGCGCCGCCCGCCCCGCCGCCGCCGACAGTAACACTGTACGCCTGCCCCGGAGTCACCGGCACTACCTGGTTAACGGTGTACCCGCCCGCGCCGCCCGCGCCGCCGAGGCCCGCGTCGCCCGCGCAGTTGCCCTCGCTCCATGCGCCGCCCGAACCTCCGCCGCCGCCGCCGATTACCGTAACCGTGACTGACGTTACTCCACCGGGCGCCGTCCACTGGTAGGTGTTAGGGGCAGTGTATGTCACGACCGCCGCGGAGGCGCTAGCCGCAGCTCCAAAAAAGAGAGACGAGCCGGTGCACAGCGCGATAAGCACGGAGAATACTCTAAGCTTCCGGTGCGAAAGTTTTTTAATGTAACGAAACAGTTTCATAATGCGCCTAGCGCCCCGCGCGCAGGGCATCCATTTGCGCCTTGAGCGCCTCTATTTGTACTTGCTGTTCTTTGACTGCTTGGATAAGCAAGGGCACGAGCTTGGGATAATCTACCGAAAGGTAGCCGCTTGCGTCGGTATGCACCGCCTCGGGCAGTACACCCTGCACCTCCTGCGCGACGACGCCCACATCCGCCTGTCCGGCGCGCGCGCCCGACTTCCAGTTAAAGTTGACGCCGCTTAACTCTACAATTTTTGACAGAGCGTCTTGTATGGGCGTGATGTTGTCCTTGAGCCGCCGGTCGGATGAGTAGAGGAACGCCGGTGCGTAAACATTGCCACCGAATACGGCATCGTTATTCTCGAGGTTGATGTAAAGAGGCCACACGCCGTTGTATGCGCACCACGACGAGCTGCCGTTGCCGCACCCGCGCAGAACATACAACAGGTTGCTGTTGTTGTGTATCATCGCGGAGCGATGGTCGGTATCGACAAAGTACATGGTCGGCGATGTGTTGGTAAGGGTAGCGTTGCCAAAGCTCGGACTGGCGCCTACGTCTGCACTTTGATTAAAAGCGTACGGCTTGCCGGTGACGCTCGCCCAGGTTGCGGAGCCTCCCGCCTGGCCCCAGCTGGTGACGCAGGACGTGCCTATGCAAAACTGGTTGGCGGTCATGTTGGGAGCGACAAAGGAGTCGCCGGAGGACAGTATGCCGGTCTTTGTCTG
>CAYIHD010000011.1:0-17808 GCA_964363205.1 uncultured Candidatus Saccharibacteria bacterium
CTCGAGCGCATTAAACGCCGCTATGAGCGCGAACGTCTGCACCGTAAACACGCTCTTTATTGCTTCCAACACCTTGTCGCTGGTGGTGTTGCCTGCATTTTGCTGTACACCACTTTTGTCCTGAGTTTCTTTTCTTGAACCCGCGCTCTTCCCGGTTGGTTCGCGAAAAAGCGTCAAGACAACTACGATGGCTAGGAGTAGTAGTATCACCACTACCGCCAGCCCAGATATGAGCCAGAACAGCGTTGACATTTTCGACTCCCTTTACGTCGTAGTTGGTTGAGTGCCGCCGACCGGAATGACGGGCTTTGCGTCCCCCCCTTCCACGTAGGTCGTCAGCTTGCTTTCAGCTATCTTGTTCCACTTGAACATCTCGAGTCCGCCGGTGACGCCGGTAACGGCTTCGAAATGCTGCTTGTCCCGCGCCGCCTTGCCTCTGCCTTCTGCTTCGTTGGCTTTGGCTGTTTCTTCCGCAATGTATGTCACGGTAGTCGCGCGGATGAATTCGGCGGCGAGATCGCTTCCCGGGTTGACCGAGTGAACGCGTACGAATAAGATTTCGAAGCCCCACTCATTGAGCACCTCATCGAACGTTTTCTTTTCAGAAACGTTCGCTTCGGTGTCAGACAGTTCCCGGATCTGGGCGTATGTTTTTTTGCCGAAAAGGTCGCGTATGTCCGCGCCTACCCGGTTTGCCGTAGACTCGAGCCAGCGTTCAACTTTGAACAGAGCCTTGTACGGATTGACGATGCGTCCGCCAATCAGAATGACCGCGTCAAGGGGTATGTTGTCTTTGCACTCAGCTTCCTTTACCTGGGTGACGTAGATGTCGTCCTGTATAAGGATGTAGTCGATGGTCTTGTCGCTGTAGTGGAACTTTTTCTTCATGTCTTTTTCGTCTTTTTGTTCCTCCTCGAGCGATGTCCACGAAAACCCATAGACGTACGCGTCGTTGAACGGGGGAAGCCCTATCCAGCGTACGTTCCGCAGTAGCGGCAAGTAACGCCGGTGGCTGACCGAATCATCGGACGGGACGATATCCCATCCGTCAGCCTGGATCGCCGGCGGGTTTGGACCATCCGCCGCAAACATATGTCCGCTGAACGACATCACGCAGAACGTGAATCGTCCGTTAATGACTATTGCCTTGGCGGTACCCTCCTCGACGAACGTCCAGAAGAGATTCCGTTCTGCCAGCTTGCGGATGAGCAATGCTAACAGATAGTAGGTGAGTGCGAGCAGGAACGCGCTCGCTATCAGCGGCAGAGTGATTTCCAGCAATGCTGACGGATAGTAGGTGAATGCGAGCAGGGACACACTCGCTATCAGCAACGGAATGATTTCCATGACACACCTCGTTGGTTAAGTTTCGAAGATCTAATCCTGCTACCATTGTATCATAAATGAGTATAAAAGTCAAGCTCAAAAAACCCTGTACATAAGGGCTTTTTTACCGCTTCAGTCTGTTGTGGGCGAGGGGAGACTCGAACTCCCAACCCTTGCGGGACCAGTTCCTAAAACTGGCGCGTATACCGATTCCGCCACTCGCCCTAAAGAAATGCCTCTGCCACCACCCGCTTACGTTTTAGAGAGGGAAGTGACTTTTCATAGTACATCAACGGCAGAATTTTTCTAGCGTCTCTTTTACCAAAAGAAAGAGTTGATGCGGATTTTTTGGTGTGATAAATAAATCCTCCTTGTATATGAAATTCTTTTTGTAAGATTTGTAATACCCATGTTAAGAACTTTGGACTTGCAGATGCAAGACGTATTCTAAATTGAGGGAGCTTGCTTTCCGGATGTATAAAATAGCCAAGACTTCCATCGCCGTCTATACAGCCTCTAAGGAAGTCTGGAAAATATTTTGTAGGTATATTTAAGGGACCGATAGTCTTTGATTTGGCAGGAGTCAGTCCTATTGAGAGTAAGAAGTCGTAAAAAAGAACGTCACTAAATTGGAGCAGGTAGTACTTCTTTTCAGTCTCTCCGCCTCGCGATTTTTTTCCAATTCGGCTTGTCCTTGCTAATAGTTTTTTCATTGTAAAAATCATCCCCCTATCTTTAGAGGTAATATTTATATGTCTTCCGTCTGGTGAGAGATTTCCATCGCTTGCAATTACCCCTATTACATACGCAAGCTCCGGACTCCAGGTAATTGGTCCTCTTTTGTATTTGTATCGCATGTACCTGTAATTATATCTAAGCCATATAGCGTATACCACTTATAAACAGAAACTTATTGTGGAAAACTTTTTTTTAGTGTAAATTTTACAAACCTGCACGTATAATACAAAAATGCGCCCATAGCTCAGTTGGTAGAGCAACTCCCTCTTAAGGAGATGGTCCTTGGTTCGAATCCAAGTGGGCGCACAAAGACAGTAAGACCTCCCTTGCGGGAGGTTTTCTGCTTTGTGCGAGCCGGAGCCATGTCCCGCAATGGCGGGACGGCGAGGCAGGGTCGCGAAAACTTTTTGCGACGGCAAAAAGTTATTTGTGACCACTAGTTAAAATAGTTTTCCTCTCACAAACTTCCATAGCACGGGAGGGTAGGCGACCTGTGTCGGTCCAAAGTGGGATTTAAAAAGCGAGAACGCTTTCCAACTTTTTGGTTCTCCTTTGTGCCAAAAACAACTGAACACCAGCACAGTGGCTCCGCGTTTAAGCGACTCGGTAAACCAATGGTTTATGAGCGCCGTCATGGCGTAAACTTTTTTAGCTTCCGGCAAGATGAACGGGCACTCGTACTTTGAGCTGTTAAAGGTCGGCGAGTAGAGCAGAGCTATGCCGGCGACAATCTCGCGGCTCGCGGTGTTGCGCACGCCGAAGAGTTGCAAGGTGTCGCCTCCGGCGTGCGCGGCGCACTTGCGCTGCAAAATTTCAAGCGGATCCAAACCCACTTTTTTTCTGACAGTACTCTTTGCATATGCCGATGCGTACTCTTCCAGAGGCACGGCTTCGATACGGTAGCCTTTGTCTAAAAAGTTTTCCTCCCACAGGCGCAGGTCGCGACGCGCCTGTTTGTACCAGCCGGCTTTGTAGTCCGCGCCCGGCGCAAGCTCCACATATCCGTCGACGCGCCATGGCAGGTTTGATAATTTGCGCCAGCCTTCCGGCACCGGTCCGTCGTGTTGGCGCTTCCACATCACAGCGCGGTTGCGTGCCAGTGCGCCCGCGTTGTTTATAACCGGTTCGCGGTCGGTTATATATTCCTCAAACGTCAGCGGCCAGAGGCTCCAGCGGATTCCTTTCGGTTCTCCCGGATTTACGCCGCCGACCTCCTCGCGCGCGCACACGGTGCGCGGCATGGCGATGTGTACATACTCCGGCCACATCTCCGGCGGCATGAAGTTTCTTGGCATGTGCCGGGGGTGGGAGTCGAACCCACATGACCTTTCGGTCTGGGGATTTTAAGTCCCCGCTGTATACCATTCCATCACCCCGGCGTATTTCAATTTTCAATCTTGAGGCCACGGAGGGATTCGCACCCTCGCATAACGGTTTTGCAGACCGTCGCGTTGCTTCTTCGCCACGTGGCCGTGGATATACTGTACCGTCAGTTGGAGAGCTCGTCCATGCGGCGGCGGTTCTTATCACCGAGGTCTATTTCAAACTCAAACTTTGGTATCCGCATGCCGCGCGTGCGCGCGCTTAAAAACTTTCCCAATTCGCCGCGGTTGCGGTTGGCAAACGCAAGAGCCGCCGCTTCGCCCAGTTCCGGAAAGACAGTGATATAGATTATGGCGCGCTTGCCGTCCTCGCTCATCTGCGCGCGGGTAACCGTGATAAGGCTGTTGCGGTTGGCCTCCCGTGCCAAAAACTCCGCCGCCGCCGTCCGCAATGATTCCGCTTGTCGTTCATTCATATATTACTTGAGCTCCACGGTAAACGATTCGAGCCGGTCGCCGGCCGCGGGCAGAGCCTGTGTTTTAAGCATCGCGCCGAACTCCAGCCCCGCCTCCACTTCCTTAACATCTTTTTTGTTTGCCTGGAGACTGCTGATGGTGCCGCGCCCAATCTCGATGTCGCGGCGTATAATCTTGACTTCTTGATGCAGTTTCAGCGCGCCCTCCTCGACCCGTCCGCCGAGCACGACGCGGCCTTTTTGTCCGCTGAAGAATTTGAGCACTTTGGCGGCGCCGGCGACAACCTCCGACTCAACCAACGGGCGGCGCTTCTCGAGCTCTTCCGCCAAAAACTCGGCTAGCTTGTAGATGATGTCAAACGTCGCTATCTGCACGCCCTGTCGCTCCGCAAGAGCCCGCGCCTCGCGCTCCACTTTGACATTAAAACCCAGCACAATGCCGGGCGTCTTGCCGCCGCCGACGAGCTTGATATCGTTTTCGGTAATAGAGCCGACGCCGCGCAGTATGACGCGCACCTCCAGCCGTCCGTCGCTCGGGATTTTGTTGAGTTCGTGCATCACCGCTTCGCCGACTCCGGCGACGTCGGTTTTGATGACAAGCGGGAGCACGAGTTTTACAATTTCTTCATCGGCTGCGGGCACAGCGGCAGGGTCTGCCGAAAAGTCTGGCCTGCCTGGCCCGGCAGCTATAGCGGGCCCGGACAGGAGATCCGAGGACTTTTTGGCGGAGTCCTGCTGCGAAGCTTTGCTTTCAGCCTCTTTTTTAGAATCAACAGTCGTAAAGTGCGCGCCGATTGCCGGTAGTGTCGAGAAGCCGACTATCCGTACCGGGCTTCCGGGCAGAGCTTCTTTTATCGGCTTGCCGACAAAGTTCTCCATAATTCGTACCGGCGCAAAAGCGGCTCCCGCGACGACAAACTCGCCGCTTGCAATGTGTCCGTCGCGCACGATAAGCGTCGCGGTCGCGCCGCGTTTTGGGTCAACATGGGCTTCGATAACCAGCCCTGTTCCTGTCGCGGCAGGATTAGATGAAAGTCCTTTTATTTCCGCCTGCAGCAAAATAAGGTCGAGCAGTTCCGGAACCCCTTCGCCGGTCTTGCTGGATATCCCGACCCACGGCACTTCGCCGCCGAGCCCTTCCAAAAATATCTGGTGCTCAAGCAAAGACATCTTGGCCTTTTCGATATTACTCCCGGGTTTGTCGATTTTGGTCAACGCGACGATGTAGGGGATGTCCGCCGCGGTTATCAGTTTGAGCGCCTCAACCGTTTGCGGTTTGGCTCCGTCCTCGCTGCTGACAACCAGTATCGCGACATCGGCGGCCTCCAACCCGCGTGCGCGCATGCCGCTAAAGGCCTCGTGCCCGGGTGTGTCGAGGAAGGTGATGCGGTGAGTGCCGGTGGCATTTTTATGCGTCGCTTCGTAGGCGGAGAGATGCTGGGTAATCCCGCCCGCCTCGCCCTCGACGACAGTGGTTTTGCGGACATAATCAAGAAGCGTCGACTTGCCGTGGTCGATGTGCCCTACGATTGCGACTATAGGCGGCCTGTCGGCCGTTGTGGCGGAGTCTTTTTTCATATGCGGTTACTTCTTGTTCTTGGCGACCGACTCTTTGGCCTTAGTGATGGCCTCCTTTTCCTCTCCGGTCAGCTCAAATGAGGAAGCGCCGTTTTCCACCGGCTTGGCGTAGACGCCGACCCGGTCGCGCGAGTAGAGCGTCGAGAATACCACACCATTGCCCCTCTCGTCGAGGAAGGCCGCGGCAAAACTTTGGTTGCCGCCCTGTCCGCTGGTAAACGGATTAAACCGCACCACGCCGATGCCCTGCACGCTTCCGCGCAACCGCCCTTCGGCAAGTTTGAGATACCGTTCGAGTTCGGAGCGGAATGCTTTTGTTTCTTTGCTGTCGCGGGTCAGTATCGCGATGCTCTCCTCGATAGAGCCGCTCTTGCCGAGCGCGAGCCGGCGGAAGCGGATTTTAAGCGCGATAGCGTAGCCGACCGCGATGAGCGATATAAGCAGAGCGCCGAGCGCGATGTACGGAGCGGCAATTTGGAGATAGTAGTTGATAGCAATAGACATTAAAAACAGTATACTCTTTAATGTATGTTTTGGAATAAGAGGATGAACTTGTTCAAAAAAAGGGTGTACGCCGATGCGGCGGCAGCTACGCCTATTTCGGCGCGCTCAAAGCGGGAGCTTATGTGCCTGCTCTCTTTGTACGGCAACGCCGGCGCGCTCCATAAAGAAGGAGTAGAGGCGAAAAAAGAATTGGAGAAGGCGCGCGCAAGCATCGCCGACTCAATAGGCGCCCATGCGGACGAAATTGTTTTTACCGCGAGCGGAACAGAGGCAAACAATCTTGCACTCCACGGCTTGCTGCGCCCCATGCTTTTGCAGGACGGCGAAGTGCATGCCATTACTTGCGCGATAGAACACCAGTCGGTGCTCGAACCCCTGCGCGCGCTCGAACGGGAAGGGTTGTATGTAACGACGCTGGAGGTCGACAAAGAAGGCCTTGTCGACGCCGAAACTTTGCGAGGGGCGCTCAACGAAGAGACAGCGCTGGTGTCGATACAGCTGGTCAACAGCGAGGTCGGCACTATAGAGCCGGTGCGCGAGTTGGCAAAAGTACTAAGAAAAAATAATAAGAAAATTTATTTTCATACCGATGCGTCGCAGGCGCCGCTGTGGGTTGATATTAATGTCGAGAAGCTCGGTGTCGACCTGATGACGCTCGACGCGCAGAAAGTGTTAGGACCAAAAGGCATCGGTGCTCTGTATGTGCGCCGCGGCACACCTATCGAACCGATTTTGTGGGGAGGCAAGCAGGAGCAGGCGCTGCGCGGCGGCACGGAAAATGTGCCGCAGGCGGGAGCGTTCGCGGTCGCGCTCGCCGACGCCCAGTACGGGGTAGAGGAACGCGCCAAAAATATGACGGCCGTTCGCGACTATTTGTGGAGCGAAATAAAAAAACTGATTCCCGACGCGATTCTCAACGGCCCCCCTAGTGGCGAAACCCGAGTGGCTAACAGTCTGTCTGTATCTATTCCCGGGCTCGAGGCGGAGATGGCGGTTGTCTCGCTCGACGCGCTCGGTATTGCCGCGTCCACCAGGAGCGCGTGCACTATCGGCGACGCTGAGCCGTCGCATGTAATAAAAGCTTTGGGTGTTCCGCAAGAACTTGCGGGCACCGCAATCCGTCTGACATTGCTCCCCGGCGCAACGCGCTCTCAAATGCGCCGAATAGCGTCTGCCCTAAAAGAAACCACCGACCGCTACCGCCAGAACTGAGGTTATTGCTATAAACTTTTGTCCAAAAATCTCTCGGGCTACGTTGAAAACTCTTTACGGGCACTTTGGGACGAAGTCAGAACACTTTTAGTATAAAAAACGGGCGACCACTTGTGATGGTCGCCCGGAGTCGTATTGATGTTAGACCTGAATCTCAACGGATTTCTCACCCGTCGCCCACTCGCCATTGCGATACTTTTCGGTGGCGAGTCTCAATGCCGCCGTCATGGATTCCGCCAGTTCGATGTTTCGCGAAATGTTGTCGGCAATCTTGTGCCGGTTTACCACGCCAGTTTCCGCGAGGGTCTCTTCTTTGTCATTTTTCCAGTCGTCGCAGACCGCTTCCAAGGCGTCTGCGACCGCCACGAGCTGGCCGTCTTGTGTGGCGCGGCCAGGCAGATTAAGCTTGAGCACGAGCATCGTTGTCTCCTTCTCTTTCTTTCTCTCCGGTCTCGACACTGACCTTCATGTTCGGAAACAAGGTCTGGATCCGCGCGGCGACCTCCTTGGCGTGATTGCAGATGGTCTGCGCGCACTCCTGCCTGATATTCGAGAACCGGTTGTCCTGAATCCCAAAGCAGAAGTCCCGATACGAGAATGCGATGCTATCGTCATACTTGTACAACGTGAGTTCGAGATAGTGCTGAAGCTTCGACAATCGCATCACGCCGTAACATTTGCTGTGCTCCCATTGCTCGGGTCGCACAACGACCCGGTCGCCGACGTTCTCGGTGATCAGACCGAGCAACTTCGAGAAATGATCGTAGTCGTTGCCGGGATACCGGAAACTAGCTTTTGTCATAGAACTTCTCCTAGCCAACTTGTGTGCAAGTGCCAATTGCGTTGGCTACAAAAGGCCAACAACACTGTACCACAAAGCAAGTATTAACGCAAGTAGCTACCGTTTGCTTATCCACAAAACTGCAGATTTCATTTGACTTTCAGGACAGGGAGTATATACTGTAGCTACAAATGGCCTTCGGGCTCGAGCCGCTCGCAAGAGCGGCTCAAACAATTTTAGGGGTAGCTTTTTTAGAGAATTGACCGCAAGCCCTCGCGTATATCCTCATAGATATCCTCCGGTATTCGACCCATTTTTACGAGCAAGCGTTTTGAGTCAAATAAGCGCACCTGCGAAAGTAGGGCGGTACTCGTGCCGCCCCGAAACGGGAATGAATGATGATATTTGCTCTCGCGCTTGGCGGTAGTGAGTGGTATACCGACAAAAACATTTTTGCTGTACTTTTTTAACACAAGAACCGGCCGGGCAAATTTTTCGCCTTTGCCGTCCTGCTCGAAACCGACATTTACTCCGATAGCGCACCACCATATCTCGCGTTCGTAAAAGTAAATATTGAACTCGGAATCGTTGGCAGCCTTTTTGCGCTCGTTCCACTTGTTAAAATCTTTTTCCATAAGTGTAGGGCTAATCTTACTACGAAATTGTGAGCCGCCTGCAGACCGCCGACGCCCACAGTGCGGGGCATTTTCTTTTTGCAGGAAGATGCTATATTTTATAGACTATGGACATCGAGCATCTCACTAAGCATCAGATAGTCCTCCTGGCCTTTTTGGTCGGCTTTGTGACGTCCATAGCCACCGGTATTGTCACTGTTTCTTTGATGAACCAGGCTCCGCCGTCGGTGACCCGCACTATCAACCAGATAGTCGAGCGCACGGTGGAAAAGGTAGTTCCCGCCGCCGCTGCTCCGGCCTCGCAGGGCGCCGCCGGCGCGGCGGCGGCGACGATAACCAAAGAGACCACCGTGGTGGTTAAAAACGATGACCTTATCGCGCAATCTATCGCCAGTGTACAAAAGGGGATAGTGCGCATCGTGAGCCTCAACGACCGCAACACGCTGGCCGCCCGCGGGGTTGCCATAGACGCAAAAGGTGTCATACTTTCCGATCGCGGGTCGCTCGAGCCGCTCGGCACCATCAACTTTGAGGCGATACTCCCCGGCGGCGAGCGCGTGCCGGCGGTGATGCGCATCCCCGTAGGCACCAGCACGGTCGCAATCCTCGACCTGCAGTTGGCCAGCTCTTCCAACAAATTGGTCGCGGTGTCTATTGCCGACGCCGGTAAGTTACAGCTGGGCGGAAGCGTCATACGCATCGGAGGCTCCGGCGCAGACACGGTCGGCACCGGCGTTATAGCAAAACTGCCCGACTCTCACTACGGCCTAGTGCAGGCAACCGTGGTATCAACCACGCCGGGCTCTATTATAGTCAATTCGTTCGGCGATCTTATAGGCATCACCACAAGCGACTCGTCCGCGTGGGGAGCCGACTTCTACACTCTAGCCACCAGCCCGTAGCCATTACATTTTATGCCTCCATTCAATCACTTCACTACAAAAGCAAAAGAAGCGGTCCGGCGCGCACATGAGCTTGCCGTCGAAAGAGGCCAAAACCAAGTAAGCCCGCTCCATTTGCTCTGCGCGCTCCTCCTGCAAGAGGAGTCTTTGGTCGCGTCCGCGCTCGAGCGGCTTGAGGTTGATTTGACTTTGCTTACCGACACCGCGCTGGAAAATTTGGAGGGCGTATCCGGCGGCTCCGTACTTTCGCCGAGCTATCAGTTGTATTTGACGCCCGAGCTCGTGCAGGCGCTGGAGCGCAGCGCCAAAGTCGCAACCGAGCTGCACGACGAGTTTGTTTCGACCGAGCACCTTTTTATCGCAATCATCGACATCCCCGGCTCCGTGCGCGACCTGCTGGCGCGCTTCCGCATCACGCGCGAGGCGATGCTGCGCGCGCTCACGGAGATACGCAGCCAAAAAAACGCGCCGGCGGCCGAGTCAAAAAAGTTCCGCGCTCTGCTCAAGTACACGCGCTCGCTCACCAAGGCGTCGCTGGAAAATAAGCTCGACCCGGTTGTCGGCCGCGACGAGGAGATATCGCGCGTCATCCAGATTCTTTCCCGCCGCACCAAAAACAATCCTATTCTTATCGGCGAGGCCGGCGTCGGCAAAACCGCGATAGCCGAGGGGCTCGCTCAGCGCATCGCCACCGGCGACTGCCCGGAGTCTTTGCGCGACAAAGAGCTCGTGTCGCTCGACCTCGGCTCTCTTATCGCCGGCACCAAGTACCGCGGCGAGTTTGAGGAGCGCCTCAAAGCGATAATGAAGGAGATAGAGCGCTCTGACGGCAAGGTCATCCTTTTTATCGACGAGATACACACCATGATAGGCGCGGGCGCCGCGGAAGGCGCGATGGACGCCAGTAACATGCTCAAACCCGCGCTGGCGCGCGGCGACCTGCACGTCATCGGCGCGACCACGCTGCGCGAATATCAAAAACACATCGAGCGCGACCCGGCGTTCCAGCGCCGGTTCCAACCCGTGTACGTGATGGAGCCGGGCATTGATGACGCGATAGCGATACTGCGCGGACTGAAGGAAAAGTACGAGCTCTTCCACGGCGTGCATATCACCGACGACTCGTTGGTCGCGGCGGTGCAGCTGAGTTCGCGCTACATTCCGGACCGTTTCCTCCCCGACAAAGCAATCGATCTTATCGACGAAGCGGCGTCGTCTCTGCGCATCTCGCTGGAAAACAAACCGCCCGTGCTCGAGGACGCGCACCGCAAGATAATGCGGTTGGAGGTGGAAAAGGAGGCGCTCCGCAAAGACGCGGAATCCGTGCCCGCCGGCAAAGCGGGGACGCGCGTCAAGACAATAGAAAAGGATATAGCCGACCTGCGCGAGCAGACCGGCGAGATAGAGAGCCGCTGGAAGAACGAAAAGCAGGTGCTCTCCGATATAAAATCCATTAAAAAAGCGCTGGAGGGCTTGCGCATCGAGGCGGACCAGAGCGAGTCCGCCGTCGACCTGTCGCGCGCCGCGGAAATCCGCTACGGCGAGATACCGGCCTTGGAGCGCGACCTCGAACAAAAAGTTAAGCGGCTCAAAAAACTGCAGTCCACGCGCCGCATACTCAAAGAGGAGATAACCGAGAGCGACATCGCGGCTATTGTCGCCAAGTGGACCGGCATACCGGTGTCGCGCATGCTCGAGGAGGAGGCCGAGCGGCTCAACCGCATCGAAGCGGAACTGCAGACGCGCGTGGTCGGGCAGAACGAGGCGGTACAAAAAGTATCCGACGCGGTCAAAAGGAGCCGCGCGGGCATCTCCGACCCCAACCGCCCGATTGCCTCGTTTATGTTCCTCGGGCCCACCGGCGTCGGCAAAACAGAGCTCACCAAAGCGCTGGCCGGATTTATGTTTGATGACGAAAAAGCGCTCATCCGCGTCGACATGTCCGAGTATATGGAAAAGCATTCCGTGAGCAAAATAATAGGAGCGCCTCCGGGCTACATCGGTCATGAGGAGGGGGGAGCGCTCACCGAGCTGGTGCGCCACCGCCCGTATGCGGTGCTGCTTTTTGACGAGATAGAAAAAGCGCACCCGGAAGTGTTCAACATCCTCCTGCAGGTGCTCGATGCCGGCACGCTTACCGATGCCAAGGGCAGGCGGGTCAACTTCCGCAACACTATCATCATCATGACCAGCAACATCGGCGCGCAATATATCGACAAAATGGAACAGCTCGGTTTTGCGACGCGCGGAGTGGGCGCCGAGGCCGACTATGTCATGGCTAAAGAAAAGGTGGAGCAGTCGCTTAAAGAACACTTTAGGCCGGAGTTCCTCAACCGCATCGACGAGATAATCATCTTTAACATTCTGTCGCCGGAGGCGGTCAAGGATATCGTCGGCATACAGGTTAAAGAGGTGGTGGGGCGCCTTGCGGGCAAAGATATAACGCTGGCTATCAACCCTGCGGTCTATGATTATCTGGCCAAGGAGGGCTACAATCCGCACTACGGCGCGCGCCCTCTGCGCCGGCTGATACAGGATAAAATTCTGACAAAAGTCGCCGGCTTAATGGTCAGCCGCGGGGTACTCTCCGGCGGTACCATTACTGTCGACGTTTCTCCTAAAAACGAGTTTACCTTCGAGGTCAAAAAAGGCGGCAAGCGGAGCACGGTAAAAATACCCGCTTCCGCGTTGGTAGCGTAATAAAAAGCCCCTTTGATGTAATCTCCGGGGCTTGATTGCCGTAACGCTGGAACGGTCAGACTTCGTGGGCAACCGTACCACCAATGAGTGTGGCCGTCTCCTCGGGTGTCGAGCCCAAAGGAAGTTCGTTTTGCCGCTCGAGGCCTTCTGGTTGGGGAGGATAGCTTTCGAGCCACGCTCCCTTTACCACGAGAATGGTGTTGTCAGGCAGGACGATTGGGCAGGCTTTGTCATAGGCCTCCATCCCGACCTCGTATTTCTTTTTGTCGAACATGAACCAGATGTTCATTTCAGACATGGTTTTTGCGTCCTTGGGCGCAGGTTTGGAACGAAAACAAGCCGTGTATTATATTACACGAAATATAAAAACTGTCAATGGTGTGCGCCGGGTTGGATTCGAACCAACGAAGTCGTGATGACAATGCGTTTACAGCGCATCCCGTTTGACCACTTCGGTACCGACGCTTTTCCAAATGCCTTCAAACCTGCGAACATGTTTGACGTTTGCCGGTCTAATCTCTTCAAAAAACCTCTGCACCTCATTTCTCCTGGTTAGGTATAAAGATTTTCCACACACTACCGACGGTTTGTATTTTAGCTCAAAAAGCATGCTCTGTATACCTTGTAAGAGAGGTAAAGATTTGTTGCTAAAAGAAATTTGAATTCCAAACTTTAACTTGTACACAGAGCCGTCAGTGTCAAAAAAACCGCGTACAAAACTTTTCATAAATTTTTTTCGCTTAAAAATCCATGCAGGCACCCCAACTTGAGCTGCAACTTTGTGTGATACAAGCCCTTCCTTTTTAAGCCAGTCGGTCAAGATGACCGATCCGATATACACATCCCTGTAACCGTCGGCTCTTACACAGATAGACGCAGCAGTGTTAAATAATTTTTGCATTAGCCTCGAGACATACTCAACATATTCCAACTCTTTATTCCCAAGCGTGACTACTACTTGAAAATGAGACAGGTGCCCATCTCCGAGCATAATTCCAAAGAATTCTGCTAGCTGCTCGGAATAGGCGGGTATAAATACATTTTTCTTTCTTCGAAGGTAGTTTTGTTTCAAATGCGGGATGGTAGGAATACCCAGGCGTTTAAGTCGTTTGAATATTGTTTGGTCAGCTAGTCCAAGAGCAGCGCCCACTTCTTTTATTGTCTTATTTTCTAAGGTATATAGCTGATTTAACTCCATGCGATACAAAGTTTCTTCCAGTTGTGTCCACCTTCTTGCCATTACCTGTAATTATAACATCAATTTTTATTGACTACTCTACCACCGGTGTATTAAAAAGTGAGATGATTTTTGGCTGGTACACAAAAAGCGGTGGTATGATAAAAGCATGAAGACGTTCAGCGCTGTACTTTTTAGTATTGTGTTCCTTTTTGTGTCGGCGCAGGGCGCCTCTGCAACCACGACGCCGCAGCTGCAAAGGCCGGTGTGCACCATAGACGCGAGTTCGCACTCCGTACGACTCGGTGGGACCGTCAACCTGACGTGGAGCAGCCAGTACGCGACCGGCGGTACTATCACCTCGCTCGGCAGTGTGGCGCTGTACGGCTCGCAGGGCGTTATCCCGACGGGCGAGGGGACGACCTACGTCGGCACCTTTACCGGCCCTGGCGGCACCGGCACCTGCAGTGTAAGGGTTTCCATCATTCTTAACGACGGCAGTGGAGGCGGTGGAGGAGATGGAGACGGAACAATAGACTCGCCGGGCGACGGCGGAAACATAGATACATCGGGCACTGTAAACAGACCGGGTAGCGTCAATGCGCCTGGAACCCTTGGCGCGCCGCCGGTTCAAAATGCCGCGCCGATACTCCCCGGCGGGAGCGGCGGTACACCTGGCGGAGGCGCAGGCAAACAACTCGTGCCGTGCGACGGCATAGATTGCCAGGCGTGCAAGCTTGCGGAGCTCGGCCAGAACATCATCAACTTTTTGGTCGGCCTCTCCATACCGCTTGCGGCGGTGATGTTTGCGTACGCCGGGTTCATTTACTTTTCCTCCAGCGTCATAGACAAGATAGAAAAAGCGCATAAGATATTTACCTCCGTGCTTATCGGTTTTGCCATCGTCATCGGCGGATATCTGATTGTGGAAACGATTCTGCACGCCATCATTAACAAAACTTATTTCGAAAGTTGGAATCAAATAAAATGCGTCAGCAAAGACGATCGTAAAACAAACGCGACGATTGAAGAACTCCTCAAAAACCTTTCCGTGACCAATAGCGGGAGCACCTATACAGGAGGCGGCGGTGGTGGAGGAGGCGGTGGTGGAACCGGAACAAACGGCGCAACAGGAAATGACTTGGATAATAGAAATATATTGCGTGACAACGGGATAACCGTCTCCTCGACCGGAAACTGCGCGGATCAAAACAACTCTAACTGCACCTCGCTCAACGGCTTGCAATCGTCGGCGTTAAGTGGAGCTATAGATATGGTCCAGAATTGCGGCTGTAGTTTGAACGTGTCTGGCGGTACAGAGACGGGGCACGGAAGCGGACAGTACAGCCATTCCAGCGGATACAAACTCGATTTTAGTTTTAATGAACGGCTGGACAGCTATATTCAGGGTTGGACAAATACGGGGCGCCGTGGTGATAATGCGCAAACATACACCTCTGGAAATACGGTATGTGCAAGAGAGGATAACCATTGGGACTGCACGTTTAGATAGATTTTGTTGCACAAAAAAAGGTTATAGGGTAAAGTGTTTTGGTCATGTCACAAGATAGACTCATAAAACTCCAGTGCGGCAAATGCAAGCGCATCAACTATTGGAGCTCCAAAAACAAGAAATTGGTCACCCGTAAAATAGAGCTTAAAAAGTTCTGCAATTGGTGCCGGGCTCAAACCGCGCACAAAGAGGCTAAGAAATAGGGTATATTAAGACCCTGGGCGATTGGTGAAACGGTATCACAACGGTCTCCAAAACCGTTATTGAAGGTTCGATTCCTTCATCGCCCGCTGAGAAATTGTTTTGATAGTGTGAGTGCCTGAGATTTTCCGCTGACCCAGCGGATATCTTTGTTGCGCTTGAACCAGCGCATCTGGCGCTTGGCGTACTGCCAGATCGCGCGCTCAAGCTGTGTTTCAAATTCCTGCTTGGTTATTTTATTTTGCAAAAGCAGCGAGAGATGCCGGTACTCCAACCCCAGCTCCTCCATGCGTTTGTAGGAGAGTCCGTCTGCATGCAGTTTTTTGGCTTCTGCCACCATCCCTGTCCTTATTCGCGCGAATAGGCGCATACGGATATTTTTTTGCAGTTTGTCCGGAGCGGGGGACAGTCCGAGCCAGAGCGTGTTGTACTTGTTGTTTGTTGTATTTATTGTCTCTAGTTTGCCTGGGCTCTGCCCAACGGCCTTAGCTATTTCAATCGCGCGGATGAGCCGGCGTTTGTTGCCGGGTTCAATATTTCCGGCGCGGCGCGGGTCGAGTCGCTGGAGCTGAGCGAATAATTGTTTAGTTGTTCGTTGTTCCAGTCGTTCTCGTAGTGCCGCGTTTGGCGGCACATTCGGGTAGCTCATGCGGCCGAGCAGCATATCAACATATAGACCCGTTCCGCCCACGACAATAGCCATTCTGTCATTTTGCAAAATGTTAGAATGAGCTTTTTCGGCCATGCGGACGAAGTCGTCTACCGTAAACTGCTTTTTGGGCGAAGCAACGCTCAAGAGGTGGTGCGGCACACCGGCCATTTCTTTTTTTGTCACTTTGCCCGTGCCGATATCGAGCCCTTTGTATACCTGCCGGCTGTCGGCGGAAATTATTTCGCCGTCGAGTTTTTGCGCAAGCCAAACGCCAAGCGAGCTTTTGCCCGAGGCGGTGGGTCCAACTATGGCGATTACTTTTGGATTTAGCACAGGCCTACTGTATAGAGTTTTTAAGAAAAGAAAAAGCCCCGCCGTTTTCACGGCGGGGCGGCTTTAGGTGGCGACTATCCGTGCCCGGGAGTGTGCATCCTCTTTGATCTCTTCAAGGAGAGTTTGGTAACGCTCCTCGGGCCACAAACCCATCTCGACCAGGGCCGCAATGATGTCGCGCAACTTGAACAGTACATGCACCCTCTCGAACTGGTGGGCGACGAGATTTTCGACGCCACCCAGCTCCCGGTCTACGAGGATAAGGTGGTGCATGTCGTGCACCGCGTAACCGTCTTCCTTGAGGTGACTTAGATGTTCAAGGATGCTCGTTGCGGTGGTCATTGCCTGTTCTACCGAGATGTAGACGTCGTTGTTATGCTCGGGACCGCCAACGGCCCAGGTGTTATCCTCGCCGTGTGTTTTTTTGGTGACCCGTAGTTCGCGGTAGATAATACCTGGCCGGACTTGGCGATAGTAACCGCACGCTGCAGCTGCCATTGCCAGTTTGGTACCGGCGGTCGGTATTCCGATGAGGCAGTGTTGACGGCCGTCGTGGATAGGGATCTCTTTGCGGACGAAATCCACTATCCGCGGCGCCAAGTGCTCAAACAAGATATGTGGATTGTTGGTAAGGTCCTGCCGGCCGCGTACATACGTGTTCGATGTTTTTTTTGATTTAAAAACCACCGGCACTTCCTTCCAGGTGACGAATCCGATATGGAATAGGGCTTTGATAAGATCCATGTCGCTGCTGGTAAACACGGCACCTGACGGCGCTTTGAACATGTGCATGCGGTGTCTCCTTGTTGTACAAAATCAGTTCTGCCTCCGACGGTACCACGCGAGCGTAAAAATAAAAAGCGCCCGCTAATGAGCGGGCGCGAAGGCTATGCGGTCTTGTCGATTAGTGAGCCGGGAGGCAACAATTCAACCAAGATTCTTTGTGCTACTTGGCGGGGAAGCATTCCGTACGCTTTTGCCTGTGTGACGACCCGGCCGATGACCAAAGTACAGTCACGTCCCTCGGTCTGCTTCAGTGCGTCACGGTGGTCTACCATCCGCTCCTGTCCGACGGGTTTTGGTGCCCAATCCGGAACTATGCCCGGGATGAATAGCTGCAGATTCCGGTAGTTGAAGCTCCGACGCAGTGTCACCGCCTCGAAGCCCGAGCAGGTAACCATGTCTATGCCACACCGCATCGCCAGTTGGGCTTTGCGAAGTACCTTGTCGACGATATCAGGATCGTCTTCCTTGGATGTAAGCTCGGTTACGGCAATTACCTTTGTACCCGTGCCGGCGAGTATCAGTGACGCCGCTTTCAGAATTTCTTCCTCGGCGTGGACGCTGACGAAAGAAGCTCCGGCTTCACGATACACGTTGGCGCGGTTCATGACCGTAGTCGGCGTATCATGGAGCTTGGTATCCACAAATACCGGCTTCCGTTTTGCCAGTTGCCGGATGACGTTGGCGCCATAGCGGTCTACAAGGTCAGAGACCTTGAAGATATCAAAAAAGCCACCAAGCGTGTCAGCCAGCTCAAGCGCCTGGGGAAGAAGCAGTCCATCCAACGCAAGCGCCGTCCTGATGTTGTGGGCGGGCAAGTAGTTATTGTGGGTGAGCATGCAGTCCTCCTTCAAAGTTCAAAACTGTCGCCACCCTAGCACGGTGGAATAAACACGGCAAGAATGGTAATTTAGAGTCAAGCCGGGATGGCGGAATTGGTAGACGCACGGGACTCAAAATCCCGCGATGGCAACA
>CAYIHD010000012.1:0-16216 GCA_964363205.1 uncultured Candidatus Saccharibacteria bacterium
CCCACAACTCAAATTTTGCCGTCGCGTGAGCCACATGTCGAGTTTGCTCGTCAGCAAACTCGCACGCAGCCCCCGCCTCGCGGTTTTGCAAGTGCAAAACATCGCTCCGCCCGTCACAAAAGCACAAAACCTGCCGCAGGGCAGGTGTTTGTGTCATTTGTGACCTCGGCGGGAGTCGGACCCGCGTTCTCAGCTTGAAAAGCTGATGTCCTAACCGTTAGACGACGAGGCCTTAGGTTGCAATGTAGCATTATTCTTGATTTTATTCTAGAACTTATTAACAGAGCGGTATATGTATATTGACTCGAAATAAGTTATACTAAAAGTATGAGCAGAGCCGGTGGTTTAGCGCGCATACGTTTACATGGAAATCCGGGTACGCCAGAAAGTCGACGCCTTGGTGGTTTGAATTCTTTAAACACCCACAAAAAGACAAGCAGTGGATTTAAACTGTTGCGGGCCATTTCCACTCCCCCTAACTCAATAGCTTTAGCGGAGCTATTGGGTATTTTGGCGGGTGATGGACATATAGACACTTACCAGGTGTCTATTACTACACACGCAGTAACCGATTTAGAACACGCTCAGTACAGCAAGGCACTTTTTGAGAAAGTATTCCCTATCCGTGCCTCACTTATTTTTAGAAAAGACTGCAATGCTTGCGTAGTATGTGTTAGCTCAAAAAGTATCAGCGACATATTGGTTAAAAAAGGTATGAAGCGCGGACATAAGATAAAAAACTCACTCTGTATGCCAAAATGGGTGCAAGCAAAAATTCAATATAGAAAAGCATTCGTGAGAGGTTTATTTGATACTGACGGCTCTGTTTACCTAGACACCCATCGAATAAATGGAAAACTCTACAAAAATATAGCAATGCTTTTTACCAATCGTTGTCTGCCTTTGTTGGCGGATTTTAAAGCTACTACGGAAGAGTTGGGGCTCCACCCTACCCAAAAGACTGATTTTGCGGTATTTTTGAGACGCAAGGAGGAAATACGCCGGTACTTTAGTATTGTAGGATCTTCTAATCCTAAGCATTTGCGAAAAGTCGAGGCCTATTTCCGCTCTTGACGGAGAGGTGGCAGAGTGGTCTAACGCGCTGGTTTCGAAAACCAGTATACCGCAAGGTATCGAGGGTTCGAATCCCTCCCTCTCCGCATGTTTAAGTGGATATTATTAGCGGCGACTGCACTGCTCCCCTACGCGGTACTTGCAGCTGCCGGTCCTTTTTCGCTGACGGTATATCCGGAAAGTATTATCCAGGGCGAGCCGGCTGTCGTTACGATTGTCGGCATAACGGCAACTTCGTCGGTCAAAAAAATATCGTTCGACGGCGCTCCGCTCGGCCTTTTTATAAACCAAAACAAAGTGGAGGCTCTTATCGGAGTCGACCTGAACAAAAAACCCGGCCAATACATCCTGTCGGTGCAGCTGCCGGGAGGCGCGAAGCTCGAAAAAACGATATCGGTGGTTGAGCGGGAGCGCATAAAAGAGCCTTTCAGTATCCCGAAAAAACTCGGAGGCAATACGGTACAAAGCCAAAAAACTTTGGTCTCAACTCTGGCTGCCGAAAATGCCAGCCTCGCAAATATCTTTACCGGCACAAAAGCATTTTGGAAGAGCGCTTTCGGGTGGCCGCTCGAAAAGATTACCGTGACAGACACATACGGCTACTCGAGAGAAACAGGCGCCTACTCTATCGCGCACAAAGGGACCGACTTTAGAGCCGCAGAAGGAACAAAGGTTTTGGCGATAAACCGGGGCGTCGTGCGGATTGCAAAAACATACCGCAACTACGGCAAAACAATTGTCGTCGACCACGGATTAGGGCTGATGTCTTTTTATATGCACCTCTCAAAAATAAAAGTCGCGGCGGGCCAGCTGGTGGTGCCCGGGCAAGTTATAGGGCTGAGCGGTCAGACCGGCTACGCCGAACAACCGCACTTGCATCTGACCGTCCGCATCAACGGCACCTCGATTGACCCGATGAAGTTTTTTGAACGTATAAATACGAAGCGATGACAAAAAGAGTATTTTTTGCTATCGTCTGAGTGACGCGCGGTTAGCTCAGTTGGTAGAGCATCCCCTTGACGTGGGGAGGGTCAGGGGTTCGAGTCCCTTACCGCGCACCGATGAAAGTGCTTGCAATAGAAACCTCCTGTGACGAAACGGGAATAGCGTTGGTTGAGGGTACCAAAACTCCCGAAGGTTTTATATTTGAAACAAAAAAAGCCGCACTGCAGAGCCAAGCACTGCTCCACTCGCCCTACGGCGGAGTGTACCCGAACCTCGCCAAACGCGAGCATCTAAAAAATCTGCCCGTGCTTTATGAGCAAGTAATCAAGGAGACACCTTCCAAAGCTAAGGAGTCACCTTTCGACGCAATAGCGGTAACGTACGGCCCGGGGCTGGAGCCCGCGCTGTGGACCGGCATCGAATTTGCTAAAAAACTCGCCGCCGAGCGCGGCGTGCCTTTGCTACCCACCAACCACATGGAAGGGCACCTGATTTCATCCCTCGCCCAACCCACGCCGGGCTATTCTAGCTTTTTGCAAAAAGCTGTAATAGAAAACGTGCGGATGCCGGTGCTGGGGCTTTTGGTTTCCGGTGGGCACACAGAGTTGGTTTTGATGCGCGAATGGTTTACGTACGAAATAGTCGGGAAGACGCTGGACGATGCCGTCGGCGAAGCGTTTGATAAAGTCGCGCGCATGCTCGGCCTCCCCTACCCGGGCGGACCAGCCGTCTCTGCCCTTGCAGAAACGGCAAGAGCCAAATCACAAAAAACAAATAGCAAACTTCCCCGCCCGATGCTAAATTCCGGTACCTGCGACATGTCATTCTCCGGTTTAAAAACAGCCGCCCTATATGCTTTGCGGGGAAAAAACTTAACTCCAGACGAAATTGCGGCTTTTGCGGCGGAGTTTGAGGATGCTGTTGCCGATGTGTTGATATCCAAAACCCGCAAGGCTCTTTGGGACACCGGCGCGCAAACATTTGTTATTGGAGGCGGAGTAGCGGCAAATAGATATTTGCGCGAAAAATTGGAGGCCCTAGTGTTGGACGAGTTCCCCGATGTCGACCTGCGACTCCCCGAACTCTCTATAACCGGCGACAACGCCATCATGATAGCCCATGCGGCGCTCGCCCGCACGCTCAGTGGAATAAAAGAAAACAGCGCGGATATCCGCGCTGTTGGCAACTTGTCGCTGGCTGACTAAGCGGCGCGGATGCGCTGCACGCATTCGTCCGGCACAAGAACGGTAATTTCTTTCTGCTCTTCTTGTTTTACGTCTTTCAGAGAAGCTGGAAAGATATGTATTTTTGCGTCCTTTTTGAGCAAATAACTGTTGTCGCCGCGCAAGACCAGGTCGTGTTTGGATACCTGGATTTTGACGCCGCTGTTCAAGTCGAGCGTCACATGGTGCGTGAACTGGTCAAAGTCTTTAGCCTTTGCGCCCATAGCCATCTCATGTACTCCTGCCTGTGAACTCTGCAAAACACCATACCACAAGGGCCTAAAATAGGCTATGATGCCTCTTATGCCCGAGAAGTTTTTAAAGCCTTACGATGCGCAGGCGGTTGAGGCCGCCGTATACAAAAAGTGGGAGGAGTCGGGATATTTTAATCCGGACAACTTGCCGGGAGAAAGAACGGAGCCGTTTACCATCATCATGCCGCCGCCTAACGCCAACGGCTCGCTCCACGCGGGGCACGCATTGTTTGTAACCCTGCAGGACATCATGACGCGCTTTGCCCGCATGCGCGGCAAAAAAGCTTTATGGCTGCCCGGGGCCGACCATGCAGGATTTGAAACGCAGGTGGTGTACGAAAAGCAGTTGGAAAAAGAAGGCCGCTCACGTTTCCAAATGGAGCCGGAACAGCTCTACAAAGAAATCCTGGATTTTACACTCGCCAACAAATCTTTTATGGAAGGACAGCTCCGCCAACTCGGCGCATCGTGCGACTGGTCGCGCGAGCTCTTTACGCTGGATCCGAAGGTTGTCTCTACTGTGTACGACACCTTTAAAAAACTGCATGCGGACAAACTGCTCTATCGCGGCTCGCGCATCGTCAACTGGTGCTCTAAACACGCCACCTCGCTCTCCAACCTGGAGACCGAGCGCATCAGCCGCACCGACAAATTTTATTATCTTAAGTACGGACCTTTTGTTATAGCCACAGCCCGCCCTGAAACAAAGTTTGGCGATAAGTATGTCGTCATGCATCCGGCGGACAAGCGCTACGCGCAATATAAAGACGGCCAGCAATTCCAGCTCGAGTGGATTAACGGCCCGATTACCGCCACGGTAGTTAAAGACGAAGCCATAGACATGGAGCTTGGCTCGGGCGTGATGACCATCACCCCGTGGCACGACCCTATAGACTTTGAGATAGCGCAGCGCCACAACCTCCCGTTTGAGCAGGTTATAGACTGGCGCGGCAAACTCCTCCCTATCGCCGGAGAGTTTTCCGGCATGAATATCAAAGAGGGGCGCGCAAAAATCGTCGAAAAACTGGCGGCAAAAGGATTGGTCGAAAAAATAGACGACAGCTACACGCACGAGGTGCTGGTCTGCTACAAATGCGAGCGCGAAATAGAGCCGCAGGTTAAAGAGCAATGGTTTGTCAAAATGCGGCCGCTCGCCGACCGGGCAATCGAGGCGGTAAAAAACGGCGACGTAAAAGTCATACCCGAAAACTACGAGCGCATTCTCCTGCACTGGCTGGAAAACATTCAGGATTGGAACATATCACGCCAAGTGGTGTGGGGCATCCCGATACCGGCCTGGTCTAAAGGCGGCGAGTTCCATATCGGCGAAGAGTCGCCCGGCGAAGGGTGGACCAAAGACCCGGACACCTTCGACACCTGGTTTTCATCGGGTCAGTGGCCGTTTATTACGCTCGGATTCCCCGACTCAAAAGACTTCAAAACGTTCTATCCGACGGATGTTATGGAAACGGGAGCCGACCTTATTTTCTTCTGGGTCGCCCGCATGCTCATGCTCGGGCTCTACCGCACCGGAGAGGTTCCCTTTAAGCGCGTCTACATGCACGGCATGGTGCGCGACGCCAAAGGGCAAAAAATGAGTAAGAGCAAAGGCAACGTTATCTCACCGCTCACGGTTTCGCAGGAGTATGGAACCGACGCCCTGCGCATGGGGCTGGTGGTCGGCAACACGCCCGGCACCGACCTTAACCTCGACCCGCAAAAAATCGGCGCTTATAAAAAGTTTGCCAACAAAATCTGGAATATTACACGCTTCGTGCTCTCGCAAGAAATGACGGGGGAGATTAAACCGGAGCTCAAGGCGGAGTTTGACGCCATGGCCGCGGACATTACTAAAGATATCGAGGAGTACCGGATCTATATGGCCGCCGAAAAACTCTACCACTATGTCTGGGACCGCTTTGCGGCCGAGATTATAGAGGAGAGCAAGGGTATCCGCCAGCCGGCGGACGAATACGGCGCTACACTCTATTACATCCTTGAAAACTCGCTGCGGCTCCTGCACCCGTTTATGCCGTTTGTGACAGAAGAGATTTGGGGCAGCCTGCCAGGTAAAAACGGGCTTATAATGGTAGAGGCATGGCCTCACCCGTACTCTTAATAGCAATGCTCGGCGGAGTCCTCCCCGCCCTCTTATGGCTGACCTTTTGGCTGCTCGAAGACCGCTGTGAGCCGGAACCGAAGCTCTACCTGCTGATGACCTTTGCCGCCGGAGCGATAGTTGTCTTTGTGGCTTTGTGGGTGGAACAAAAAGCCATGCTGCACTTTACCGGGACCACACTCCTGTTTGTATGGGCCGCGACGGAAGAATTATTGAAGTTCGGCGCGGCATACTTGGTTGCCCTGCGCCTGAGGGTTTTTGACGAGCCTATAGACGCGGTGGTGTACATGGTTACCGTGGCGCTCGGATTTTCGGCATTTGAAAACATGCTTTTCCTGCTCACCCCGCTGCAAAACGGCGACGTATTGCGCACCATTGTCACCGGCGACCTGCGGTTTATAGGCGCAACGCTCCTGCATATCCTGTCTTCCGCCACTATCGGCATAGCGCTCGCGCTCGCCTACTACAAGAGCGCGGCGGTCAAGCGTATGGCGGCGCTCGTCGGAGTTGTCCTTGCGGTCACGTTGCATACGCTCTTTAATTTTTTTATAATTGGCAGTGGTGGAGATGCGACGTTTTGGATATTCCTCTTCATCTGGTTTGGCATCGTGGTGATGCTGTTTATGACCGAGCAGATAAAACAGCCCGCGCGCGACTACTGCTAGCACAACTATATGGCAAAAGAAAAACGATCCTTATTTGAATGGCTTACCGGAAGCCAGAGCGACGACTTTACCTTTGACGAGCTCGAGCAGGGCGGCGCCTCATACGCGCCAAAACCCGCAAAAACAAAAAATGTTCCTGTTACCTCGTCATCAGCAGAGCCTGAAGAGGTGATAGAGGAAGAAGAGTCCGGCGAGCTGGCGGTGGATGTCTACCAAACCCCTACTCATATTGTTATAAAAGCGATGATAGCCGGTGTCAGGCCGGAGGACCTCGACGTTTCTATCACGCGCGACCTGGTGACTATCCGCGGCAAGCGCGAACGCCACACCGAGGGCACCAACGGCGACTTCTTCTTTCAGGAGCTGTACTGGGGCTCGTTTGCCCGCACTATCATACTCCCGCAGGAGATAGAGATAGAGGAGGCCGAGGCCACCGAAAAGCACGGTTTGCTTATCATCCGCCTGCCGAAGCTCGACAAAGGCCGCCAAGCAAAACTCAAGGTCAAGTCAAATTAACGATATGCAATTTTTTAGCTTCATCCCCGCTTGGATGTGGCTCGTCGTGTCGGCGTTATTTTTTGCCGCCGGAGAGTTCCTCTCTAAAAAGTTCGCGCTTGCTCCAAGTTGGACGATGACTCTGATAGTGGTCGGCGCGTATGCATGCGGAACATTGACTTGGCTCCCCGCGATTTATGACAAGAAAACACTCGCGATAACCGGCGTCGTGTGGCTATTGTTCGGCCTCATGGCGACCGTCGGTATCGGCACCATTGTATTTAAAGAACATCTGACAATGCTCCAGTGGACGGGTATAGCACTTGCCGCAGGCGCTGTCGCACTTTTGGGACTATAAATACTGGTGCTTGGGGCCGGGATCGAACCGGCGACCTATTCCTCTTCAGGGAAGCGCTCTACCAACTGAGCTACCCAAGCGGTAAAAAGATATTAGCACATTGTGCTTATTGAGTCTTGGTTTGTCCAAACTTGGCGAACCAGTCCTGCACCTGCACCTGCAGGTCGCGCGTGTTGCCGTATGCCGCCGCGGCTTGGTTTATATACGGCTGTATAAGGTAATAGGACCAGACCGAGGCGCCCACAATAAAAGTCCACCACAACAGTGTCATAAACGAACGCCAGCGCTGGCTGCGGCGCATGCCATGCACCATTTTATTTGTATCCACCGTAACCGCCTTAAGCGACTCCACCTCCCGCTTTAAATCATCTATATCAGTGTCCATGCTGTAATTATATCATCGACATGGTACAGTTTTTTCATTGCCCTCGTAGCACAATGGATAGTGCAGACCCGTCCTAAGGGTACGATTTCGGTCCGATTCCGGACGAGGGCACAAAAAGTAGGCCCGGTGTAATACCGGGCCCATAAGTCAGTCGAACCATTCGAGCTGAACTTCGCGCAAATCGCGGACGATCAGATCTGCCGGATAGTCGGTATTATCGTCAGAGACAAGGGCGATACACCTCATTCCTGCCGCCCGCGCACCTAGCATGCCGCTGATGCCATCCTCAACCACTACGCATGTAGAGGGTGAGGCGTTAAGCCGTTGCGCCGCGAGTAAAAAGACATCAGGCGCAGGCTTGCCGTTTTTTACCTCGCGCGAACTGGTTAGCGCCGTGAATTTGTCTTTGATCTTCAGTGTTGAAAGCACCAGATCAATGACCGGAAGGCGTGACGCCGAGGCAACTGCGAGCGGAATGCGGCTATGCAACTGTTTTATGCAAGCCAAGGTGCCCGGGATGCCAACAAACTCGCCAACGCAGTCCATAAACCGCTCTGCCTTGAGGTCTGAGACCTCCGGCTTGTAGGGGCATGGGAGCCCAGCCTCGCAAAAGACGGTATCGAACATGTCTTTGAGCGATCGTCCTGAAAACCGCCTGGTGATCTCCGCGGGCGATATTGTTATCCCATAGGAGGCGAGCATTTCTGCCTCAATGCGCGAATGGATTTTTTGAGTATCGGCAATAACGCCGTCCATGTCAAAGATGACGGGCATGTATAAACTCCTGTTGAGTTGTCTATCTGCAAGGACTATAGCACAGGCAAAACTACGCCTCAATACCGAGTTTGGCGGCTATTTTTTGGCGGTCAAAACCGACCATGGTTTCGCCTCCAATGACAATCACCGGCACGCCGAGCTGTCCGGTCATCTTTATCATCTCCTCGCGCCTTGCCGCGTCGCTTGCCACATCGTAGCCGGTGTATTGCACCCCCTTTTCGGCAAAGAACTCCTTGGCCATCTGGCAAAAGTGGCAGGTCGGCGTCGAGTAAATAGTCACTGATTTTTGTTCCATATCTGCTGATTATAAATTAATTTTTAGTATGCGCAACTTACCGCCCTAACTCCGGTGCGAGTGGGGAGAATCGAACTCCCGCCCGATGCTTGGGAAGCACCAGTTCTGCCACTAAACTACACTCGCTCATAATCTCACGAAACACTTTACCACACCGTAAGCATCTGCCACAGCTTCTGTAAAATGCCCGGGCTCTGCTTTAAAACCTCGCTGCTGGTTGCTTGGCGGACTATTGAGATCTCTCCCTCGCCCGGCCGGGCCATGCCGTAGCGCTCGCGCACCTGCGCTTCCAGCCCGCGTTCCGATGAGAGCGCCTGCACATCGACATCAATTTTTTGCCTGCGCTCCTGCAGGTCATGCAGTTGTGTTTCCGCGGATGCGCGGGCGGATGCGGCCTCGGCAAACTTGCCGTACATGCCCCACGCCGCGCGCGACGCGATAAAAGCGATTCCGGCAAGCGCCACAATACCGGCAACGCCGGCTGATATCCTGAGTATTTCCATCCCGGCAGGGCGCCTCTTTTTAAACTCCCTCATATACGGTATAGTAGCAGGATGTTTGGAAAGAACCGAGACCGTTTGCTTAAGACAATTACCATCGTCATCGGCGTCGTCGTTATTATTTCGATGGTGCTGGCCTACTTTGCCCCGACGGTCTAGCTGTCGCTTTTGACCATCTTCAGAAATACCTCCTCGGGTATATTGACCGTGCCACGCTCTTTCATCTTTGCCTTCCCCTTCTTTTGCTTTTCGCGGAGCTTCATTTTGCGGGTGATGTCGCCGCCGTACATGTGCTGGGTTACATTTTTGCTCATAGCGGAGAGCGTCCTGCTTGAAACAATCCGCCCCAGCGCCTGGCCTTGTATTTTTGTGCTGAACATCTGCCGAGGCAAAATACCGTACAGCTTTTCCACCGCCGCCACCGCCTCCTCGTCGACGCGGTGCCTGGCGACAATGCGCGAGAACGCGGGCACCAACTCGTCGGCAACCAATATATCGAGCCGCGCCACATCCGCCAACCGCAGCTCGCGCATTTGGTATGACACCGAGGCGTAGCCGGATGTCGCGCTCTTAATTTTGTCAAAAAAGTTGCGCATGAGCTCGCGCAGGGGCATCACCACCGTAAGCTTGATGCGGCCTTCGGAAAAGTTTTCCGTCGCTTCGGTCACGGCCTCGTGTTCAAACAGTAATGTTACCGTGTTGCCCAGATAGTCCGACGGCAAGAGTATCTCGACCTCCACAAACGGTTCCCACACTGCTGTGATGATGCCGTGCTCGGGGAACTGCGGCGCCGAGTACACGCTGATGCGCTTGCCGTCTTTTGTCTCCACCTCGTACTCGATGCTGGGTGTCGTGACAACCAGCCGCAGGTGCGCCTCGCGGCGCAGGCGCTCGGTCACAATCTCGAGGTGGAGCATCCCAAGCATGCCGCAGCGGAAACCTCTGCCCAGCACTCCGGACGATTCCTCCTCAAACGACAGCGATGAGTCGCTGAGGCGCAGTCTCCCGAGCGCCTGCCGCAGGGCGGTAAAGTCGTCTTGGCTCTCCGGGTAGATAGATGCCCACACAACCGGTTTAGGCTCGCCATAGCCCGGCAGAGGGGGCGTGGCGCTCTTTTGAGTACGCACCGTATCGCCGACGCGCGCAAAACCGGGCTCTTTGATGCCGGTGACGATATAGCCTATTTCGCCGGCGTTGAGCGACGCGGCAACCTTGGGCGTCGGCGAAAACGTGCCGACCTCGAGCGCGGAAAACCGCCTGCCGCTCGCGGCAAACTCCAGCGCATCGCCCTTTTTGACCGAGCCGGCAAACATGCGCAAAAAAACAATAACACCCTGATGGTCGGAGTATTGGAAGTCGAAGATGAGCGCTTGCGGCAGCGCAGACAAAACCTGTTCAGAAAAATAGTCTGGTTGAGGCGAAGCCGACCCGAGGACTTTTTTCTGGGCAGGTTTTGTCGAAGCCCCGCCTGATACCGGCGGCGGAACTCTCTCAATAACCGCTTTCAGCAAATCCTCGACGCCCTCCCCTGTCCTGCCGGAGCAGGTGAGTACCGTTTCTGCGGAAACGCCGAGCAGTTTGGAGAGCTGCAGCTTTGTGTCCTCAACCTGCGCCAACGGCGAGTCGATTTTAGAAATCACGGGGATGATGACCAGCCCCTGCTCGCGCGCCATCCGCAGGGTCGTGAGCGTTTGCGCCTGCACGCCCTGCGTGGCGTCTACCAGCAGTATCGCGCCCTCCACGGCAGTCAGCGCGCGCGACACCTCGTAACTAAAGTCGATGTGTCCGGGCGTGTCTATCAAATTTAGTTGATAGTCGGTAGTCCCCAGCCGGTAGAGCATCCTGACCGGTTGCATTTTAATAGTGATACCGCGCTCGCGTTCGAGGTCCATGGAGTCGAGCACTTGCTCGCGCATCTTCCGCTTTTCGATAGTATGAGTCACCTCCAAAAACCGGTCGGCCAGAGTGGACTTCCCGTGGTCCACATGACTGATGATACAAAAATTTCTAACATGATTCATAAACTAAAAAGCATTTTTAATTTCTTATCAACCTCTTTCATGTACGCTGGTTCAAGTGCGCCTAACTCTCCTATAAAAATCTTTTTCTGCAACGTAGCAATCTTCTCAACTTTTATAACAGAATCTGTTTTTAATCCATTGCTCTTTGAATGAACAACGGAGATATCAAATTTCTCCGGCTTTCTTTGCACCGACGATATAAAGCCGACAATACAATCATCTCCTTTCGCTTGAGCATGAAGTACAAGAGCAGGCCGGACTTTGTTGCCGGACAAGTCAGTAAACGGAAAAGGTACGAGCACCACCGCGCCTTTAGACATACTTTTTTATTACATCCGTACGAGAGTACAATTCCGGCTCTTCGCGCAGAAAATCAAAACTCCTGGAAAGAGCGTTTATGTTGGTTATCTCATCAACGTTTCCGTTGTACAGGTCGGGGAAATTAATTACCAGAGCGTCGATTGAGTTGCGGCGGCCTATGGCAAAAACTTCGCCGCGATACTTGACGCGGTCGACGATGTTTTTTATATGCTTACGCGCTTGAGTTGTGGTTAATATCTTCATATGTACATAGTGTACAAAATCAACCCGTCTAGCGCAAGTACAAAAAAGCCCGAGATTTTGTATCTATTTAAGCCTTATTTTAAGGCCTCGTTTGACTACTTGACAATTCTGTTGTATGGGTGTATAGTGTAGTGCAATCATCGGCAACAGAGGAGATCGAGCCATGATTAAGTCCTTTGAGGATAGCGGCTTCGTAGCTGTCGTGAAAACGGAAGTCGCGAAGCGAAACAAAGTCGAGATGACGGTTGCACAATTGGGTTTTCCCGAAGGCGCCTCAATCATCGAGATTAATCAGCGAGTGAAGGAGCTTGGCTACGAGGAGTTTCCGGACAAGACGCTTTTGCACGCAGCGAAGCATCCCGGAAAAATCTATCTCCCCAACACAAGTTTCGTCCTTCAAAAGAAATAGCTTACATACACAGGTACCTACCCACGCCCCATGTCTTCGGACTGGGGTTTTCTGATTTAAAAATTAAGCGACGTCGGTGGCTTCGACCGCCGGAGGCTCTTTTACATAGCGGCGGCGCAGCGAACCGTAAGCCTCCACCAGCTCCTTATTTTTTAGGAGCGCGAGCATCGCGGCGGTAACCGTAAGACCGATGACGCCCGCCGCCGCGCCCTGAGACACAATGCCGGCAACTGTGTCGAGGTCGAGCCGGCTCCCGAGATATGCCAGCACGCCGTACGCCGCCGCGCCGCCAATGACGGAGGCGGTAAAGCTCTCAAACGAAAGTCTGCGCAAAGGCCCGAGCGGGAAGGAAAAGTCGCGGGAAAAGAAATACAGCCCTATCCCCGCCTGCGCGAGCGCGCCAAGGCAGTAGCCGAGCGCGAGCATCAGCACGGTCGTGCCCGGTATATCCGCAACGCGCAACAGCGACTCGAGGAAGTACCGCCAAAATATACTGGTATGGAACGCCGCCGCAAGCGCCGAGGCGCTTACTACCGCAACCGCAACCGATACTATTGCAAACATAAGCGGCCGCGCCGAGCGCCCGGCGGCGTAATAGCCGCGGGATATCAGCAATGTAATACTCTGCGCGCACAGCGACACCACAAACAGCGCGAGCGCCGCCGCGGTAAGCCGTGTCGCCTCCCAGTCAAAAGCGCCCGCGCCGAGGATGGTGCGCACGAGCTGGGCGCGCAACACAATAACAAAAACCGTCGCCGGTATCGCCCAAAAGAGCATGTGCCGCAGAGCCGCCTCGATGTGACGCATAAACTCCCCGCTCTCCCCCGCCGCGTGCAGGCGCGAGAGCGTGGGGAAAGCGGCCACCGAGTACGAAACGCCGATAATGGCGAGTGGCACCGCCTGCAGGTTAAACGCAAAAGTAAACACCGCGATAGAGCCGGGAGCAAAAAAAGACGCCATCGCGGTCAGCACCAGGAGCGAGAACTGCCCCATCGAGAGCGCCAGCGTGCGCGGCACCGATAGTTTGAGCACCTCCTTTATATATCCGGAAGCTTCGCGCATCGGCATGGCGGCGGAGCGCTCGGAAAAAAAGAACGGCACCTGCAAAGCAAGATGCATGGCCGCGCCGAACACAACGCCCCACGCAAGCCCGGGCAGGCCCATCCGCGGATACAGAACCGCGATGCCAAAAATAATACCGAGGTTGTAGAGCAGGGGCGAGACGGAATACAGCACAAAGCGGTGGCGCAGCTGGGTAAAAGACGCCAGGATATTGCTGGCGCCGAGCAATATAGGCTGGAGCAAAAGTATCCGCATAAGGACCACTAAGTTGCCGCCGGCAATGCCCGGCGCCACGAGAGCCGCCAGATACGGAGCGAATACAAAAAGAACCGCCGCGAGCGCGCTCATCGACACAAAAAAAACAAGAAGCGTCTTGCTGAGGAACCCGGCGCTCCCGCCGCCCTTCGCCTCCAAGCGCGACAACACCGGCAGGAGCGCGTAGAGCGACAACAGCGACGCAACGGTGGCAAAGAGCAGGTCCGGCACGCGGAAGGCGGCGTAATAGACATCGAGCGTATGCGTGGCGCCAAAGGAGCTGGCAAGCAAACGGTCGCGCACCAGCGCGAGCAGTTGCGAGAGCAGCGCAAACAACGCCAAAAGGTACGCGGCCTGATGCATACCGCGCACCTCGATATTCATGGCGTCTAAGAATGCCCTAACGGTGTTTCGCGCCGCCTGCGTAGGACTCATGCCCCCTATTGTACAACAGGGGCCGTTGCGCGGTTTTGCGGCGGCGGTTCGAGCCCGTCGAGCGGCTTCTTGCCGGCTTTAAGATTTTCCACTATTTTCTTTACTTCGGCATTGTCCGGGTTGCTTACCGCGAGCTCCTGGAACAGGCGCAAAGAGTCGTTTTGGCGGCCCTGCGCGTAGTAGGCAAGACCAAGGAAGTACTTGGCGTTGGCGTAGTCAGGTACCAACACCAGGGCCTGCTCAAGCGGCGGGATGGCGTCTTTGGAGTCGTTGCCGGCGTAGTACAGGAGCCCCAGCTCGAACCATATAGACGCGACGCCGGGGGCGGTCTGCACCGCTATCTGCGTGTTTTTTATGGCGGAGTTGAGGTCGTTGTTGGCGACGTTTATCTGCACCACAAAGAGTATCGCGTCGGTGTAATCAGGTTTGAGCGTAAGCGCTTTGGTGACGTTGTCCTGCGTGCCCTGCGCGTTGTTGTTGGCGGCATCGAGGCGCGCGATAACAAGCGGTATAGCAGGGCTTGTCGGGTTGCGCACCGCCGCCGCGTTGTATACATCCTGCGCGTTTTTGTAAGCGCCGGTTATTTTGAGCGATGACAAAAGGTCGTATACGCGCCCGAGCGAGAAGTACGAGCGGTAGTCGGTCGGCGACGCGAGTATCGCCGCCTGCCCCGCCAGAATCGTGCTCTGCAGCATTGCGGTAAACTGCTTTTGCGCGTCCTCCGGTTTAATTTTTGTATCCTGCGCTATCGCCGAGAGTTTTTGCGCTCCCGCATCTGTCTGCAGTCTGAGCGCGCCCGCGGTCTTTTCTATCTTTTGGGCGCTTGCGGCGTGCATGAGCGCGCCGTCTATATCACCCTGCGCGAGCGCGTAAAGGCCCGCGCCGGTATAGGCCTCCGCAACCAAGCGGCGCGCCGTGACAAAGCCGGACACGACGGTCAGCACCAGGAGTACGCCGGCGATAGCCAGCACCCCTATGCCCTCGAGCATCGACGGCACTCTCCCCTCGTCATCCGCCGCGCGGCCCTGCCGCCAGAGGAACCCGAACGCCGCCCCGGAGAGCATGAACGCCAGCAGAATAATGTTCTGGCTCGGAACGTACAGGATAATTGCCGCGATTAGAAACAGACTGCTGATACCCATCATAGAGGCGACAAACCGCTCCTCGCGCGAGAGTATGTTGAGCCGTATAACGCGCACCACCGCCGCTATAAGCAGAAACAGCGGCGCCAGCCACGCTATCGCTCCAAGAAATCCCACACTGCTAAACGCGGTCGCCAGCGTCGAGTAGCCGACGTTAAAGTCGAGATTCCAAAACTGGGTCCGGTTGACCTCCGCGGGCTTATTTTTGAGCCATGAGATGCCGAACGTGTTAGGACCGGTGCCAAGCAATGTGGCGCGCGCGGAGCCCTTCTGCTCCGCGCCGGCTATGTCGAGCGTCGACTGCAGGCCGGGGCGCACCTCGAGCGACGAGATAGGAAACACTTTTATAAGAGACGTGTTGATTGCCGAACCGTACAGGAGGAATATAACCGCAATCGCGGCACCGGATACGGCGTACCACGGGACCATGGATACGGTAGAAGGAACCGCGGAATCCGCGCCGCGCTCGCTGCGCTGGCGCACAACCGCCAAAATCCCAAGCAGTACGCATCCGCAAAGGAGCAGTGTCCACGCGAGCGGAAAGTTGACAAGACCGAGGAGCGCTATAAGCACCACTCCGCCGACTGCGGCGGCGATGCGCCGTATGTTGGAAGTCGCGGTAAGCTCTACCCGCGCAAACAGCAGTACGCAGAGCAATGAGACGAGCAGGCCGAGGTCGTTCCACTTGCCGATAAGGTTGACCGACCGGTCGGTAAACGTCTGGAACGGAATAGCCGTCGTGCCGAAGATAATCGACACCAGCTGGAAGACCGTTGCCGCCACCAGCGACCAAAACACCACCGTCATGAGCAGGCGCGCTGTGCGCAGAGTCCTAAACAGCGTAAAGGACAGCAGATACGCCGCCGCGGCAAACAGCACAAACAGCACGGTGTCGGACTCTACACTGGAGCCGGTCATAGACAATGAGCGGTCCGGCGAGAACAACGCCGAGATAAAGTACAGCACCGGCAGCGCGGCGACAATAAGGGCGGCATAAAAGCCGTGCGTTCGCAAAAGCGCCCGCGCCCCGCCGCTGACTACTAAGAAGATTACGCACGCCAAAAGGGCAACGGCAAAAGCCGCTACCTTAGATAGCTGGAACGGGAACCACGCGGTCGGGATAACGAGAACCAAGGCGAGTACCATACCTGCCAGGAGCGCGTATCGCGACCACTCTGTGAGTCGTGAGTGCATAGCGAATGACAATTAAGACGGAGGAGCAATACCTCCGCGCTATA
>CAYIHD010000013.1:0-14945 GCA_964363205.1 uncultured Candidatus Saccharibacteria bacterium
TCGGCGACCTCCAGCGCCTCCGGCAACTCTCTTATAATAGGAAATCTGTTCTACGGCATCGGGTTCGGCGCCGGCAGTACGCCGTCGACAGGAGTCGCCGGCATCGCCACAACATCGCCGTTCGCGCGCTTTTCCGTCGACTCCTCGGCACTCGCCTCCGGCGTGCCGTCGTTTGTTGTCGGCTCCTCAACTCGCACCGACCTCATTGTTCTGCAGTCCGGCCGCGTCGGCGTCGGCACCTCTTCGCCGGCGTTCACTTTTAGCGTCAACGGAACAAACTACACGTCGGGCGCGAGCTTCTTTGGCGGGGCAATCACCGCGACCTCCACACTTACAATCGCCGACATCATCACCTCGACCGCCACCGCCGCCAACGTGTTCCCGTTCGCGTCCTCGACCGCGCTGTCGGTATCGGGCACAGGCTACTTTGGCACCGTCGGCATCGGCTCCTCGACTCCGGCATCGACGCTCAGCATCAACGGCACTTCGCACATTTCCGGCGCGAGCTTCTTCGGCGGCACAATCACCGCAACCTCCACGCTCGCGGTCACCGGCTCCACCACCATCGCCTCCATACTCAATATAGGCGGCCAGCTCAACGCCAACCTCTCGGCGCTCATCGCCTCCACCACGCTCACGGGCAACACGCTCTTTGGCAATGCCACCACCAGCGGCTCGCTTGCCATAGCGGCATCAACAACAGTCGCGGGCCAATTTAACGCGACCGCCGGAGCATCCTTTGGCACCGCCTCGTACACCGGTATCATTACCTCCACCGCCACCGGCGCCAACGTGTTTCCGTTCGCGTCATCAACCGCGCTCACGGTATCGGGCACCGGCTACTTTGGCACCGTCGGCATCGGCACCAGCTCGCCGTACGCCGCGCTGTCGGTAGCGGGGCAGTCGGTCTTTAATTACATCACCGCCACCGGCACAACCGCGTCCACGTTTATGGGCGCGACGTTTGTGTCGGCAACCTCGTCGGCGTTTGCGGTCACCGGCTCCACCACCATTTCGTCAGTATTAAACATCGGCGGCCAACTCAGCGCCAACCTCTCCGCAATCATCGCCTCCACCACGCTGACCGGCAACACCCTGCTTACCAACGCGACCACCACCAACCTGTACGCAACGGCGTACTTTGCCGGCGCCGGCCTGGAGTCCTGCACCGGTAACACCGCCAAGCTCGCGTGGGCGTCAGGACAGTTCAGCTGCGGCGCCGACATGGGTTCCTTGGGCAACGACGTCAACTGGACGTTCTTCGGCAACGGCGGCCTGCGCCCGGCGACCAGCACCAACCAACTCCTGCTCGGAGCGACAGCCACCTCCTCCGGCGTCGTTCCGCTCGCGACACTCAATGTTATCGGCGGCGCCGGTTTTGATGCCGCCACCAGCACCTATCTCAACGTCTCGACGCTGGCATCCACCTCCGCGCTCAGCGTCTCTAACAACGCGCTCTTTTACAGCAATGTCGGACTCGGCTCCACCTCGCCGTCGGCGCGGCTGAGCGTCTTTGGCGGCAACATCATACAGCAGGCGACAGGCACGCCGGTGCTCTCCACCTCGACACCGGCCTCGCTCAACCCGACCTACGGCTCGGCGGTGTCGGGCAACTATATTTACATCGCCGACGGCGCGTCGGGCTTGCACATATACGACAACAGCAATCCGCGTAAGATGATGCTCGTCGGCACGTACAGCGCAGGTCTCGGCGGCGCGCTTTCCGTCGCGGTCGCCGGCCAGTACGCGTACATCGGCGACAATACCGCCGGCCTCGTCATTGTTGATGTCAGCAATCCGTCCGCTCCGGCGCTCGTCGGCTCGTACGCCGGCGGCGACGCGTGGGGCATCGCGCTCTCCGGCAAGTACGCCTATGTCTCCAACTTTACCGGCGGCAAGGTCAACGTCGTCGATGTCAGCGACCCGCGCGCGCCGTTTTTGGTAAACGCTTTCTCGACCGGCGGCAATCCGTACGGCTTGGTGGCGCGCGGCAGATACCTGTATGTCGCCAACCAAGTGACAATATACGGTCTCCAGATTTTGGATATTTCCAATCCTACCGCTCCGGTCATCGCCGGCTCGTACACCGGCGGGCTCAACCCGACCGGCGTGTATGTCTCCGGCAAGTACGCGTACGTCGCCGACGCGAGCAAGGGCTTGCTCATTGTCGACGTCAGCAATCCAAAAAGCCCGACGCTCACCGGCTCCTACGAGCCGACCGGTCAGTACTACGGCGTTTCGGTCGCGGGCAGTTACGCGTACGCGGCGGACCACGCGGGGCTCGTTAAAGTCATCGACATTTCCAACCCGGCCGCTCCGCGCGGCGCCGGCATACTCACGCTTCCGGCCGGTACTCCCAACGGCATCACGGTGGCGGGCAAGTACGCGTACGTCGCCAACAACACCTCGGGGCTCGCGGTGGTTGACATCAACGGCATCGAAGCGCCGTCGGCAAATATAGGAAGCATTTCCGCCAACAGTGTTGATGTCAGCGACAACCTTGTTGTCGGCGGCAACATCAGCGCCAGCGGCGGGCTCAACGTCGGCCTGAGCGGCATCTTTAGCCGCGGCGTTATCTCGGCATTTATCGCCTCGACCACGCAGACAAACCCGGTGGTCGCCACCTTTATCGGCGGCAATGTCGGCATCGGCACCAGCACACCGTACGCGATGCTCTCGGTGGCGGGGCAGTCGGTCTTTAACTACCTCACCGCCACCGGCACCACGGCATCTACCTTTATGGGCGCGACGTTTGTGTCGGCAACCTCATCAGCGTTCGCGGTAACCGGCTCCAGCACCATTTCCTCCGTGCTCAACGCGCTCGGGGGCGCCAACTTTGGCACGCAGACCAACACCGGCCTTGCAACGCTTAACGGCGGCTTCTACTCCACCGCATCCTCCACACTTTCCGCCTCCTTCTACTCCACACTCAACAACTACCTCGCCTCCACTACGCTGAGCGGCAACACGCTCTTTGGCAATGCAACATCATCCGGCTCGCTTGCAATCAACGCGTCAACGACAGTTGCGGGCGCGTTCAACGCGGTAGGTGGAGCAATGTTTGGCAGTGCAACGACCAGCGGCTCGCTCGCCGTCAACGCGTCGACAACAATTGCCGGCGCGGCCAACATCGGCGGCGCGCTCAGCGCCAATCTCTCCGCAATCATCGCGTCGACAACTCTCACCGGCAACACGCTCTTTGGCAACGCAACAACCAGCGGCTCGCTCGCAATCAATGCATCCTCAACAATCGCCGGTGTACTCAACGCGCTCGGCGGAGCCAACTTTGGCACGCAGACTAACACCGGCCTTGCAACATTAAACGGCGGCTTCTACTCCACGGCTTCCTCCACAATCTCCGGCTCCTTCTTCTCCACGCTCAACAACTACCTCGCCTCGACCACGCTGAGCGGCAACACGCTCTTTGGCAACGCAACTTCATCCGGCTCGCTTGCTATCACCGGCTCCACCACCATCGCGGGGCAGTTTAACGCGCTCGGCGGAGCATCGCTCGGCACCGCAACGCTCAGCGGCGCGCTCACCTACGGCGGCGTCACACTCAGCAACGCCGTCACCGGCACCGGCAACATGGTGCTCTCCATATCGCCGACCTTTACCGGCACTTCAATCTTTAACAACGCGACCTTTGTCGCCGCCACTACCTCCGCTCTCTCCGTCTCGGCATCCTCCACTATCGCCGGCCAATTTAACGCGGTCGGCGGAGCGACGTTCGGCATCACTACCATCGGCGGCGCGCTCACGTACGGCGGTGTCACTCTTGCCAATGCGGTCACCGGCACCGGCAACATGGTGCTCTCTATATCGCCGACCATCACCGGCACGGCGGTCTTTAGCAATGCCACATTCAACTCCGCTACCACCTCCGCACTCGCGGTTACCGGCTCCACCACCGTTTCGTCAGTATTAAATATCGGTGGCCAGCTCAACGCCAACCTCTCGGCCATCATCGCGTCGACCACGCTTACCGGCAGTACGCTCTTTGGCAACGCCACGTCATCCGGTTCGCTCGCAATCAACGCGTCAACGACAATCGCCGGACAATTTAACGCAACCGCCGGCGCATCCTTTGGCACCGCCTCGTACAGTGGCGCCATCACCTCGACCGCTATTACATCAAACGTCTTCCCGTACGCATCAACCACCGCCATCACCTCCAGCGGCGCGGCATACTTTGCGATCTCCGGCGGCAGGGTAGGCATCGGCACAACAACCCCATCGACCTCGCTCGATGTCTATGGCACCGACGGCATCCGCATTCCGGTCGGCACCACGGCACAGCGCCCGTCTACCGCGTACACCGGCCAGGTCCGCTACAACACCACGACGCGCCAGTTTGAGGGCTATAGCGACTCCAGTGTTTGGCAGGGCCTCGGCGGCGTCATTGATGTCTCCGGCGACACCTACATCATCGCGGAGTCGTCGCCGGGCGCCGACGACAACACCCTGCACTTTTACACCGGCGGGGTAGAGCGCGGCGTATTTTCTCCCATCGGCAACTTTGGCATCGGCACCAGCTCGCCGTTTGCAAAACTCTCCGTCCACGCCAACAACGGCGAGGTCAACACCACACTGTTTGCGATAGCGTCATCAACTCAAACTGCCACGACAACGCTCTTTAGCGTGAGCAACACCGGCCTCACTACTCTGCTCAACCTCTCCGCTACCTCCGCCACCACCTCGGCGCTCGCGGTCACGGCATCCTCCACCATCGGCGGCGCGCTCAACATCGGCGGCGCGCTCAGCGCCAACCTCTCGGCGGTCATTGCCTCCACCACGCTCACGGGCAGTACGCTCTTTGGCAACGCGACCTCATCGGGCTCGCTTACGGTCAACGCGTCCACCACGGTAGCGGGCGTGTTCAATGCCGTCGGCGGCGCAAGCTTTGGCACCGCCTCATACACCGGCGCCATCACCTCGACCGCCACTTCCGCAAACACCTTCCCGTTTGCATCCACCACCGCGCTCTCCTCCTTTTACGCATCCTCCACCAACCTCTTTGCCGGCGTACTCGGGGTGGGCACCTCCACGCTCGCCAACCACACGCTCAATATCGGCGGCAACGTCGGGCTGGGCACAAGCGGCTACATCAACTGGGGCAATGTCGATGGCACCACCGGCTACGGCATCCGCGATAACGGCGGCACCATCCAGGTAAAAAATAACGGAGTCGATTGGGTAAACATTCCGACCTCCGGCACAACGCAATGGGTCACTAGCGCCAATACCAACGACATCTCGTTCCTCTCCGCCGGAAGCGCTACCTATGCGCGCGTCGGCATCGGCACCACCACGCCGGCGTTCGCGCTCCAAGTCGCAAGCTCCACCGCGCCGCAGGTGATATTTACCGACAACGGCGCCGGCACAAACCTCAAGCACTTCTATGCCTCTTCCACCGCCGGCTCTCTGGCGTTCGGCACAGTGGCAGACGACACCCGGACACTCACGGAAGTCTTCCGCCTCAATTCCGTCAACAAAGAGGTCAACCCGGGCGCAGACATCCAAGTGCGGCTCGGCACCACCACCGCCCGCTTTAGCGAGCTCAACGTCGGCGGCTATGGCAACTCGGTCAACTTCTGGCAGTCCATCGGCGCCAATTACGAAAAGGGGAGCTTGGGCTTTGCCACCACTACCGCCGGCAATCCGGCGCTTACGCTTGCCACCTCGCAACTAGGCGGCGGCGCCAACCGCGACATCCGTATAAAAGCGGGTACGGGCTCCGGGCTCTATGTCTCGGCAACCGGCCAGACCGGCATCGGCTACGAGACCTTTGACGGCTCGGTGGGCGACGGCCTGATGGTCAACGGCCGCATCGGCATCGGTACCATCAGCCCGCAGAACAAACTCCAAATCAACGCCAACGGTAGGGACACCGGCGACCTCAAGTACGGCATGCGCGTCGTCAACAGCGACTCCGCCTCGACGCAGGCAACCGGCATCGCGCTGGTGGGCAGTTCCGCAACAGGCGCCACATGGATACTCGGCACCGACCTGGGCGCCGCCAATGCAAGCAACTTTTACATCGCGACCTCCACCAGTGGCGCGGACAACGGCCCGACCTACGCGCCGTTTGCCATAACCTCAGACGGCGCGGTCAAACTCTCCGACATCGGCACGCTAGTGTCCTCTGTCAATAAACTTTACTCGCAGTCCGGCACTTTGTACTGGAACGGCACTGCGCTTAATGGCGCGGGCATAACCAATTTCTGGCAACAAACCGGCACCACCATCAACCCGGCAACCTTTGGCGACTCGCTCGGCGTCGGCACCACCACCGCATGGGCGCGGCTGAGCGTTGCCGGAGCCGCCGGTGGCACCGCTCCGCTCTTTGCTATCTCCTCCACCACCAGCGGTAACGCCACATCGACCGTGTTCTTGGTCGACCAGAACGGCACCGCGACGCTCACCGGCGCGCTCCTGCCGGGCGGCACCATCACCACCAACCTCGCGGGCTACGACCTCGGCGCCACCGGCACTAGGTGGAACGCGGTCTGGGCAGGCGCGCTTAACATCGGCACCAGCACCTTCTCCATCAAATCCGACGCCAACTCCAACCTCGGCATCTTTACCGCCGCCTCCGGCGGCGGCACACAAGCCGTAACAGTAACGAGCGCGGGCAACGTCGGCATCGGGACGACCTCTCCCGTGAGTACGCTCGCGGTATCCGGCGGCGCGGTCACCGTGGGTGCGAGCTCGTTCCTCAAATTCCAAACGACCACGAGCGGGGCAGCCTCCGATTACTGGATTGGCCACGGCGCTGCGACGGGAGCGGGCACGCTCGCCATGTACGCGCCGACCGGTGCCGGATTGGAATTCGGCGTTGCCAACTCGGCCAAGATGGTAATGGATACCAATGGCAAGGTAGGTATCGGCACATTGGCTCCACAGCAACTCCTAAGTTTGTATAACAGTACCGCCAACGACGGGACCGTGAATTGGCAGGAGAGGTTGTTACGTCCCTATCAGGCAAACGCGGGCTACGTCGGAGGCGGAGTTGGTCTGATGTTCAGTATGAACTCTGACAATTTGACCACGCACAAATCCGCTGGTGTAGCCGGCGTTTCGCAGGACTCCGCGTACGACAGGGCTGTGGGGCTTGCGTTCTATACGTCGGCGACGGACGCGGACATGGTCGAGAGGATGAGGATAGACAATTCCGGCAACGTCGGTATCGGGACGACAGTTCCCGAGGCTCGCACACAAATAACCGGCGGCGGGCTCTGCGTGGGCTCCGATGCCAACTGCAATACCGACAACAACACCGAGGGCACCATCTACTCCTCCAACACGGCGATGACCGTGTACGATGTTGCCGAGAATTACCCTACCCGCGATATGGACGTAACGTTTGGTGAGATTGTCGCGCTGGATAGCGAGCACGGGGTGTTTGTAAAGAAGGCGGATATGGCGGCCGCCGGAGGCGGCCGCCTGTTGGGCGTCATTTCGGAGAAGCCCGCCGTGCTCCTCGGCGGGTTCAACGGCGCCCAGTTTGCCGAAGAGCGGCAGGTCGCCGTCGGGCTCTCCGGCCGTATTCCGGTCAAGGTGTCGCTCGAGGGCGGACCTATTGCGATAGGCGACGACCTCTCGCTTTCATCAACCCCGGGTGTTGCCAAAAAGGCCGCAGGCGGGGAGCAGACGATAGGGTACGCGTTGGAGAATTACACCCAAAACTCAACCTCCACTACGGTTTTATTCTTCATCCACAACGAGGTAAAAGCGGCTACTATCAAGAATCTTTCCGTTACGGAAATTGTCGATGGCAACCTCGCCTCAGCGTCTCAGGCGCTCAAGAGCGCCATCATGAGCCTCGGCAGTATCGCCGTACAGGCCTTTAACGGAGCCATATACGCCGCCACCGGCATATTCGACAAAGTGTTTGCCGCGGAGATACACACCGACCAGCTATGCCTTTCCGATAGCAGCGGAGAGACCTGCGTGACAAAAACACAGCTTGACTCGCTTCTTGCGGGGCAGACGGCGGGTGTTGCAACATCGGGCTCGGACACCGTCTCAACGGCCGGCAATATCGGCACGGGGCCGGTCTTGTCCGTCAACGGCAACAACCCTTCAGTGGTTGATGTAGGCGCCGTATACAACGATTTAGGGGCCACGATAACCGGCCCGACCGCCGACCTCAACCTCGGCGTGTACGCCTCGGTCGACGGCGCCGCGACCACCAGCGTAAGCGGCGTGCAAATAGACACCTCGGCCGGCGGCACCCACTATGTGCGCTACTTTGCCATAGATCAAAACGGCCTCATGGGCGAGGCCACCCGCACCATCATTGTCGGCACCGGCCTTCCCGCTGACACCGCGACAAGTACCACAAGCGTGATTGATACAACGGCAACGAGCACGGATCCGGTTGTTGATACAACAGCAACTTCGACCGCAACAAGCACAGACCCGGCACCAACGGCAACGCCTTAAAAACGCAATCTCGGCAGCGGGACGCCATATCACGGATAGCGGGGAGGGAGCCCAAAAACCCGCAAACCCGTGCGTTTTAGGGCGGTCAAGCCCGTGATATGGCGGTTGTGGTATACTGGGGGTGTGAAGAATTATACGTATAGAGTAATTATCGAATCGGACGAGGGCGGCTATCACGCCTTTGTTCCTGCGTTACCAGGATGTCATACGTGGGGAAAAACGATTGATGAAGCGCGGGTAATGGTTAGGGATGCCATTGATGTTTACATACGTAGTTTGGCGGCTGATGGGAAGATGATTCCGCATGATACCGGGTTTGAGATTTTTGAAACCATGTCGGCGCCTAAACGAAACCCCACCAAGAGGACAGTTGCGTATGCCTAGGTTGCCAAGAATCACTGCTCTAAAACTCATCCGTGTATTGAAAAAGTGCGGTTTTGTTGAACATCCCGAGCGGGGGACTTCCCACCTCGTATTTTCACATCCTGACGGCAGACGCACCGTGGTTTCGAGACACGGTGGAAGAGATATTAAGAAGGGGACTCTCGCCGGCATATTGCGCGATGTTAAAATCTCGCAGGAGAATTTTCGAAAACTGCTTTAAATAATCTCATGCGTTTTAGGCCGGCTTAAAACCGGGTGTATGATTTGTTCAGCGGTCTATGGACAACTTTTTTAAGCGGCTGGTAAATAAAGTTGCGGGCATCAAGGTGCCACAGGAATTGCCTCAACAGGAAGGCAATAGCGGCATCGGCACGTCCCGCGCCGCGGAATCTTGCCCCTACTGCGAGTCCAAGAATTTCGTCAAGCGCGGCACCCGCAAGAACGTCCACCAAATCGTCCAGCTCTATTTGTGCAAAAGCCCGGATTGCGGCAAGACCTTTACCGCGCAGGATGTCAAAGGCAAGCACTTTCCGCTCAATGTGGTTATCGAGGGCATGAGCTACTACAACCTCGGCTGCACGTTTGAGCAATCGTGCGCGATTCTGCACAAAAAGTTCGGCGTCAATCCCGAGCCGGCGACACTCTCCGCATGGGTCGAGGAATACAAAGGGCTGTGCCGCTTTGAGCGCCTGCGCCCGTACGCCACCAAGATGTACAAACCGAAGGACATGGTCGAGGTCGTCTCGATGGCGCACCGCCAGCTGTACCGCTTCCGCTACCACCGCGCCAAAACGCGCCTCATGCTCGAGGAGTTCGGCAACCGCAATTTAAAGAGGCTCAAAGAGTATCTCGACGCAGTGTCGTCGGAAACCCCGCATCAATACTTTCAAGACGGCGGGCGCATGAGCGATGTGCGCAGCAAGTTCGACACCGCCGACATGATAGTAAAAAGCAAGACCAACTACGCCAACCGCCTGGCGGCGTTCGTCCTGCAGGCCACGCCCGACAACAAGGCGCGGCACGAAGCGGTTCAGCGATTTTTCCTCGCCAACGACAGCGTGACGGTCGCGACCGAGGTGCCGGTATATATAAGGAGAGAGGATGTTGCGCACATGGAGAGCGTTTTGAATTTTAAAATATCGGAGAGTGGTTTGGTTCGATTTAAAGGCGGCAAACAGGAAGAGCAGCTGCCGAGATTGTTGACTGGGCATATAGACCTCGTACAGATTAGGAACGGCCAAGTGTATATTTTGGACTACAAGCCCGGCGCGGCCAAAGAGCGGCCGATAGAACAGCTTACGTGGTACGCGCTTGCGCTTTCGCGCCTGACCGGCCTGCGCCTGTTCGAGTTTACCTGCGCGTGGTTCGACGAAAAGGATTACTACCAGTTTTATCCGCTCCATGTGGTCAAAAAACTGCAGCGTCCCCGTGCCGGTGTTGCCAGGGGCGTTAAGCCGAGGAAACGCTTTGTCCGGTTCAAAGACGGGACAAAAGTTGAAGTTCCCCGCGAGACACCGGAGAAAGTAGTTATTATATAAGGTATGGCGTACTACAAAAAAGCGTTTACTCCAAAAAAACCGGTTCGCACCTTCCGCGACCTCGATGTGTACCAAAAGCCGCTTGAGTGCGCGGTGCTGATATCCAAAGACATCGCTCCTCAGCTCGTCAAAAATAAATATCCGTATGTCGAGCGGCTGACCGACTGCGCGATGGCGGTGCCGCTCTTGGTCGCCGAGGCGCACTCACTGCGCTTTGCCGACTTCGCGCTCGGGGTAGGGTATCTGGAAAAGGCGATGTCCGCGTCCAACAAAATGGTCGTCTATCTCGAGCACGCCAAAGGGCTCTGCGGAACCAAGTTCGACACGGGGCTCATCGACGACCTTATCTTGCGCTACACGCTGGTCCGCACCAAGATGTTTCACTTGGAAAAGTCGTGGAAGAAGTTTAGGAGCGAGTACAAAGACGACGCGACCGGCAAAGGCAAGGGCGACTTCAAATATTAGTGTTTATAAATATCAGTATGAATATAAAAATACTCGTACCTGTTTTGATTATAGGAATTTTCTGCATCATCGCGCCGCCGGCGCAAGCGGCGTTGCCGCCGGAATCGCATCAACAGGAGAGCAACGTCGGCACGGGGGCGGCCAACATCGGCACGACGGGCACCGGGTGGAAGGCTTCGACTCTTGCCAATGCGCTCTTGGTCGACGGAACCGAGACCGATCTCACCAGCGCCATGCCGCTTAACAGCGCAACTAAACTGTTGGTGCTTACCGGATTTAATTTCAATATTCCCGCCGGCGCAACCGTAACCGGCGTTGCCGTCTCGGTAACGCGCCGCAGTACGTCAAGTTCGGGCGAGTTTATTAGGGACGCCGTCGTCGAGCTGGTCGGCGGTTTTGGCACCTCGACCTCGCTGGCAACGGCAGACCCTTGGCCGGCAACGCTGGCGGCGGCAATCTACGGCGGCGTGTCGGAACTGTGGGGCGCGAGTCTGACGCCCGCCGATGTCAACAGTGCCAATTTCGGCATCGCCATCGCCGCGCAAAATACCGACCCGGCCGTGGCGCACAACGCCCACATCGACGGCGCGACAGTAACTGTCTATTACACGGTCCTCACCGCGCAGACAATCACCGTCGGTACAGCGGCGCCCGCAAGCGCGATATACGGCTCGACGTTTGATGTTGCCGCTTCGGCCGGCTCCGGGTTGCCGGTTGCCGTCGCGGCATCGGGCGCGTGCTCGGGTTCCGGCGCGGGCTCCACAACCATCACCATGACGAGCGGCGCGGGCGACTGTACCGTCAGCTACAGCCAAGCGGGCGACACAGACTACTCTCCGGCCGCCGAAATTACCGAGACAGTGGCGGCGCAAAAGGCGCCGCTCGTCGTGACCGCCGGTGCTAAAAGCAAAACCTCCGGCGAGCCGGACCCCGCGCTCACTTATACGCATGGCGTGCTTGCGGGCACCGACACCGAAGCGGTCTTGAGCGGCGCGCTTGCGCGCGCCGCCGGCGAGGAGGCGGGCGCGTACGCAATAGGCCAAGGCACGCTCGGCGCGGGTGACAACTACGATATTTCGTTTACTGGAGCGGAGTTGGTTATAAGCGCGCCGGAACCGGTTCAACAGGCCGTTTCATCGAGCGGGAACGGTGCACCCGTGGGCAGCTACGGGATTTCTCCTCAACAGGAAGCCGCTCAACCGGCAAGTCAATTTCGGCAGCGGGAAGGCGAGGTGCTGGGTTCGGAAACACATAAATTCGATGTTGAACAAATAAAAGCTCTTTTAGAATTCTTACAAGCCTTCGGCATCGACGAGTCGGTCATAAAAAGCCTCGCCGCTGCCCTCCGTTAGTCGCCACCTCGACCGACCTCTCCAACTTGGTGCTCGACACCAGCGCCGGCGGCACGCACTACCTAGTCTTTACCGCCGCCGACCAAGCCGGCAACGTTAGCCACGCCACCCGCACGGTCATCATCGGCGATGGGGCCGACGCAACAGGTACAACCCCATTAGATACGCAAAGCGATCTAACGGGGCAAGCCGACACCACTGCTTCTTCCACCCCTGTAATTGACACAACCGCCTCATCAACGCCGATAATAACCCCGGTCGTCATCGACACCACCCCATTAGATACGCAAAGCGATCTAACGGGGCAGGCCGCCTCTTCCACTCCTGTAATCGACACCACCGCCACCTCCACCACCCCGTAAGGCGAACCTAGGAAGGTCCGACCTTCCTAGGTAGATGGTGGTATAATCTTAGGTATGCGAGTAGAACCTTTTGGCGTCGGTTCATTTGTACATGCAATGAAGCGCGGCGCGCGCGGTTTGCCCATTACCCGCACTGACGCCGATCGCCGCCGGTTTGCAAATCTTCTTTATTTTTTAAACGATAAACATCAAGATCAAAATTTTATCGAAAAAACAAAAGGTCTCGATATGTTCGAGAGACCATCGAGTTGGCCGGAGCGTCAGCCGCTTACGCGGATTTTGTGCTGGACTCTTATGCCTAACCATTTTCACCTGTTGCTCGAGGAGACCGAGGAAGGAGGAATTGCGAAGTTTATGCAGAGGTTATGTGGCAGTATGAGCATGCATTTTAACGCAAAATATAAAGAGAAGGGAAGTATTTTCCAGGGCGGATACAAAAGTCGTACTGTCGCTAGCGACAACTACATGCGTCTTTTGGCACCATATGTTATGGTAAAAAATGTTTTCGAACTGTATCCCGGCGGGCTCCAGAAAGCTCTAAAGGAATTTGAAAAAGCTTGGCAGTGGGGAGCAAACTCGTACGAGTTTTCAAGCCTACCGGAGTACGCAGGTACGCGCTCCTGGCCTGTTATAGAAAAGGGGATTTTTGAGGAGATGTTTACAGATGAATCTTCGTTTAAAAAGCACGCTAAAGAGATTTTATCTAGCCGAAGTATAAGTGATGATATAAAAATTCTTTTGCTCGAGACCTAGGAAGGTCCGACCTTCCTAGGTCTTATTTAATGAAAATTGGTAATTGAAAATTAAAAATTAATATCAGGGTTATACTATATATATGGCGGTACGCGTAGCTATTAACGGTTTCGGGAGGATAGGCCGCGCGCTCCTGCGCGCGGCCACTCACGACCCGGATGTTGACATTGTCGCTATCAACGACCTCGGCGACATTAACAACCTCGCGTATCTTTTAAAATATGACTCGGTGTACCGGCAGTTTCCGGGCCAGGTGTCGGTCGAGGGGGGCGAGTTGGTGGTCGGTGCTAAGCGGATAAAAGTCACCGCCGAAAAAGACCCAGCCAAATTGCCGTGGAGGGATTTACAAATTGATGTAGCGGTGGAGTCGACCGGGCTCTTTACTGAATATGCAAAAGCCAAGCTGCATGTGGATGCGGGAGCAAAAAGGGTCGTGATTTCCGCACCGGCAAAAGGAGACCCCATACCGGGCTCGGCGGTGGTATTGGTGGGGATAAATGAAGAAAAACTTGCCTCGTGCACCATAACCTCCAACGGCTCCTGTACCACCAACGCCGCGAGCCCGGTCGTGGCTATTATCGAAGAGGCGCTCGATATAGAAAAAGCGCTGCTTGACACGATACACAGCTATACCGCAAGCCAGTCGCTGGTCGACTCTCCCAACAAAAAAGACCGCCGCGAGGGCAGGGCGGCGGCACAAAATATTGTGCCGTCCTCGACCGGCGCGGCAACTACTGTTACCAAAGCGGTCACGGGCGTGCCGTTTTTTGACGGGATATCGGTGCGGGTGCCAACGGTCGCCGGCTCCTACGTTGATCTCACTTTTGTGACAAAAAAAGATACGAGTAAGGAGGAGGTGAACGATATTTTGCGTAAGGCTGCCGCCTCTCCGCGCTGGCAGGGGATATTTACCGTGAGCGAGGAACCGCTGGTAAGCAGCGACATCATCGGCAACCCGCACGCGAGCATTGCCGACCTCGAGATGACGCGCGTTGCTGGCGGCAACTTGGTCAAAGTGCTGGCGTGGTACGACAACGAGATGGGATACGCGCACACCTTGCTCCGCCATGTAAAACTTGCCGGAGCAAAAAATAGTTAAATAGTTAAAAATTTGAATGATGAAAGTCTTTCTTGCTTCCGACCACGCCGGATTTGAACTCAAAAACATCCTTGTTGAGTTTCTGCGCGCGCAGGGGCGCGACGTGCAGGATTTGGGCCCGAGCGCGCTCCAGCCGGGCGATGACTACCCGGATTTTATCAAACCGCTTGCCCAAAAAGTGGCTCAAAATAAGGGTAGTTTTGGCATAGCGCTCGGGGGCTCCGGCGAGGGCGAGTCTATAGCCGCCAACCGCGTGGAGGGCGCGCGGGCCGCCGAGTATTACGGCGGCAATCTCGACATCGTGCGGCTCGCGCGGGAGCACAACGACGCCAATGTTTTGTCGCTCGGCGCGCGGTTTATCAACACCGAGCACGCCAAAGAGGCGGTGGAGCTTTTTCTCGCGACGCCGTTTTCCGGCGAGGAGCGCCACGCGCGGAGGATAAAAAAACTGGATGAATGAAAAAAAAGTAGAAATAATTCCGGCGGTACTGCCGCAATCTTTTAAAGACCTGCAGGAGCATCTCGCGCCGCTTAAGGATGTTAT
>CAYIHD010000014.1:0-14054 GCA_964363205.1 uncultured Candidatus Saccharibacteria bacterium
ATCGGAGGGGGGAGTTTTACCGAGGTGTTTGTATGCGGAGGCGGTGGCGACGCGGCCGCGCTGGGTGCGCTCGATAAGGCCGAGCTGGAGGAGGAAGGGTTCGTGGACCTCGGACACGGTTGTCGGTTCTTCGGCAAGCGCCGCGGCGAGCGCGTTGACGCCGGCTGGTCCGCCGTTAAAGCGGTCTATCAGTACCGTGAGGAGTTTGCGGTCGAGCGGGGTGAGGCCAAGCTCATCTACCTCCAACATACCAAGCGACTCATTGACCAGCTTGGCCGAGAGGGGAGCGCGCTTGAGTTGCGCGTAATCGCGCGAGCGTTTCAGCAGGTAGTTGGCGGTGCGCGGCGTTGCGCGGCTGCGCTTCGCTATTTCGCGCACACCCTCTTTGTCCACCTCCACGCCTAAAATTTTTGCCGAGCGTTTGATAATCTGCGCGATATCATCTTCGGAATAAAATTCCAGGCGGAATGTCCCGCCGCTAAAGCGGCTACGCAGTGGTGCGGAAAGGTCTGCCACACGCGTCGTAGCCGCCACCAAAGTAAAGGGCGGCAGGGGGAGTTCGATAGTGCGCGCGCTCGGCCCCTTGCCGATGATGATGTTGAGCACGCCGGACTCCATTGCTGGGTAGAGCACCTCCTCTATCGCGCGGGAGAGGCGGTGGATTTCGTCTATAAACAAAATATCGCCCGAGCCCATATTGGTGAGCAGTGCCGCCAAGTCGCCGACGCGCTCTATTGCGGGGCCGGAGGTGCTGCGCAACGCTCCGCCGAGCTCGCGCGCTATAAGGTGTGCCAGCGTGGTCTTGCCGAGCCCCGGTGGGCCATAAAAAAGGATGTGTTCCGGCGGGGATTGGCGCTCTTTGGCGGCCGAAATGAGGATATTGAGGTTGTTTTTGATGGCCTCCTGTCCGACGTACTCGTCCCAGGTCGCCGGCCGCAGTGTGGCGTCCAAAAATACCGGTTCTTCCTCAGGGCTTGACATAAAATTTATAGTATGCTAAGATACAAGGAGTTGGGAAAAGTATACCCTCAAGCAATACAAGCTTTACCGTTTGGAATCTTATCGAGGACGACCCGGCCTTTTGTTTACTCAAACGCCGCGGGGGCTATCCTTAGACATTTCTTCCGCTTCACGCGCTTGCGCATGATGTGTATTGCTTGGCGGTATACTCTTCCGAACCTATCTAAACTCTACACCTCCGCACGTTGTCCGCAACGTTGCGGTTTTTTTCATTGTGTGTCCAGGTCGACGACACGCTTGAGTTCTTCCATTGAGGTGACTCCACGAAGAACTTTGATGATGCCGTCCTCCTGCATCGAGGGGATGCCTTGCGGGCGGGCGGCCTGGTATATTTCGCGCTCCGAGGGTTTGGTGCGCAAAATGGTTTCTATCGCCGAGTCCATAAATACCGCCTCAAATAGGGCGATGCGCCCTTTGTAGCCGCGGCCGTGGCAGACCTCGCAGCCGTCCGGTTTCGGCAGCCATACCTTTTTAGTGTCCGGCGGCACCAGCGCCCGGTCCACGATGGTGGCGACGTATTTGTCGATATTTTTTTGTTCCTCCGGCGTCGGTACTCCTTCTATCTTGCATACGCACAGCTTGCGCACGAGGCGCTGTGCGAGCGCCGCTATAATCGCCGAGCTCAAAACCTTTTCGTCGACCCCGAGGTCGATAAGGCGGGGAAAGGAGCCCGCCGCGTCGTTGGTGTGCAGGGTGGAAAACACAAGGTGTCCGGTGAGCGCGGCGTTGATGGCGGTCTCCGCCACCTCGCCGTCGCGGATCTCGCCGACCATGATAATGTCCGGGTCCTGCCGCAGCGCCGAGCGCAGTCCATTGGCAAAGGTATACGTTTTTTTGTCCACCTGCGTCTGTACCAAGCCCTGCAGGTGATACTCGATAGGGTCCTCGATGGTGATTATTTTGGAGGTGGGGGAATTTATTTTGCGCAAGAAAGCATAGAGCGTCGTTGTTTTGCCCGAACCGGTCGGACCGGTGGTCAAAATCATGCCGTTTGGTTTTTGTATTTCTTTTTCAATCTTCAGCCGCAATTTGTCCTCCAACCCCAACTGTTCTAGTTCCACGCCTATGGCCTTCGGGTTCAGGATGCGGAGTACCAACGTCTCGGCGTAGTTGCCGGGGAGTATGCTCGTGCGCAGTTCTATTTCGTCCCCTTTTATTTTTATGCTAAAACGTCCGTCCTGCGCCTCGCCGGAGATGTTGAGCTTGAGCCCCGAGAGGAGCTTCATGCGGCTGAGGGTCAGCCGGTAGGTTTCGTGGTCCAAATGCGCCGCGTCCACCAGTATGCCGTCGAGCCGGTAGCGCAGGCGCACTGAGGCGTCCTCCGCCTCAAAGTGGATGTCGGAGGCGCCGAGGCTTAAGCCGCCGGCTAAGATAACTTCCAATATGCGCGTTATGCGGTACGCGCGTTTTAATTCCACCGCCTCCTGTATCAGCGCGCTGATGTCCTGCAGGCTGGTGACTTTTGTCAGGAGCTGCTCAAGCTCTTCGTTTGAAAGTTCGAACACGCCCGCTTTAGACTCTGTCGCGTAGGAGAGGTCGGCATAGCGCTGGTAGGCGCGCTCGAGTGACGCTTTGGAGCACATATACAGCGTCACCTCGTATCCGAGGTCGCTCAGTTTATTTGCCAGGGCTTTGACTTTCGGGTTTTCCGGTGCGCGCACCGCCACCGAAAGTTTTTTGCCCACGCGCCCGAAGGCCGCGGCCTCGGCCTCCTTTGCCTCCTCCTCGGTAAGCACCCGCAGGGCGTCGACGTTTATGGCAACAAGCGAAAGGTCGACGTATTGCACGCCGTACTTGCTGCTCAGCACCTGCGCAAGCTCCTCCTCCTCGCGTTTCCGGAGGAACTCAAGGCGCTTCTGCTGTTCGTCATCGGCAAAGACCACCATGCGTGTATTATACAGTCATGCAAAAGGTTAAGCTTTCGAGTTTGCCGATTTTCGCCAAGGAGGTGCTGGCAAAGCTGGCACCAAAAAACACCGCCACTATTGTTGCCCTGCGGGGCGATTTGGGTTCGGGCAAAACGACCTTTACCCAGGCGCTCGCGCGCGAGCTCGGCATCACCGCAACGGTGCAGAGTCCGACTTACATACTCATGAGAAAGTACCAAATCACAAATCACAAATTTCAAACCCTCATACACATCGATGCGTACCGGCTCGAAAATCCGAAAGAGTTTGCGGCGCTGAGGCCGGAGCAGTTTTTAAAAGATCCTAAAACATTGGTCGTTGTCGAGTGGCCGGAAAAAGTAGAGGGCGCACTTCCGCCCGCCGACCTGACCATCAATTTTTCCTCCGATGGCGCAAAAGAAGGGGAGCGGTATATTGAAGTGGTATGAGTGCCAAGAAACGCCTTGTCATACTCGACACGCACGCGATTTTGCACCGCGCTTATCACGCTTTGCCGGACTTCTCCTCCAGCAAAGGCATGCCCACCGGGGCGCTGTACGGCCTGCTCTCGATGCTGGTAAAAATAATCAACGACCTGCGACCGGACTACATGGTCGCCGCTATCGACCTGCCGGGGGCCACGTTTCGCGACGCGGCCTACGAGCACTACAAGGCCGGGCGCGCCGAAACGCAGGATGATCTTATCGAGCAGATTAAACGCACGCCGGGCGTGCTAGAGGCGTTTGGTGTGCCGGTGTACTCGGCCAAGGAGTTTGAGGCCGATGATGTTATCGGCACCATAGTTGAGAAGGTAAAAAATAAAAAAGATCTCGAGGTGATAATCGCCTCGGGCGACAAAGACGCGCTCCAGCTTATCGAGGGGCAGCGCGTGCAGGTCTTTACCTTTGGTAAGGGGATGAACGACACGCTCATATACGACGAGGCGGCGGTGCAGTCGCGCTACGGCTTTGGCCCCAAAACCGTGGTCGACCTCAAAGGTATCGCCGGCGACCCGTCGGACAACATCAAAGGGGTGCCGGGTGTGGGCGAGGGCAGCGCGCTGAGGCTGTTGCAGACGTACGGCTCTATCAAAGGCATTTTTGCCGCCATCACCAAGGAAGGCGTCGAGGCGGTAGCGGCAAAGTCCGGCGTACAAAAACGTTTTGTTGATCTTGTGGCAAAGAGCAAAAAAGAGGCCGAGTTTAGCAAACTGCTCGCGACTATCCGCCGCGACGCCCCGATAGACTTTGAGCTACCAAAAAAGAGTTGGCGCGACGGTGCCGACACCAAGCGCGTACTCGACATGCTCGCGGAGTTTGAGTTTAGGGGGTTGGTTCCTCGGGTAAAAAATATTTTAGGAGTTATAGAGGCCGCCGCGCCGGAACCTGCCGCCGCCGGCGAAGGGCTCTTTAAAAATAATGTCGCGCCGGGGGCGTTTTATAAAGCGCAGATCGCCGTTTCGGTACTCGACAGCGCCAGTGCCGAACCTTCGATGGATGATATTTTGCGCATGGGCAAGGCCGACAACTGTGATGAGGCGCTAAAAAATCTGGAAAAGCAGATCAAAGAAAAAGGGCTTGAATTTGTTTACGAAAAAATAGAGTTGCCGCTTGGCCCCGTGCTCCGTCGGATGGAAAAGAGGGGAGTCGAGGTAGACAAAGAATTTCTTAAAGAACTTTCGGTAGAGTACACCAAGGAGTTGGACAAACAAGCCAAGCGGATTTACAAGCACGCGGGCGGAGAGTTTAACATTTCTTCGCCTAAGCAGCTCGGTGAGGTGCTTTTTGACAAGCTTGGACTCGAGACAAAAAAGAAGACCGCCGGAGGCCAGCGCTCTACTCGCGAGAGCGAGCTCCAAAAGCTTGCAGGCACGCACCCCATCATCGAAGACATTTTAAGCTACCGCGAGCTCTCCAAACTGCTCGGCACTTACATCGATGCGCTGCCCGCGCTGCTCGATAAAAATAACCGCGTACACACCCGCTATGTGCAAATCGGCGCGGCAACCGGCCGCATGGCGTCGCTGGACCCGAATTTGCAGAACATCCCTATTAAAAGCGACTTGGGCCGGCGCATACGCAACGCGTTTGTCGCAAGTAAGGGGATGCAGTTGATGTCGTTTGACTACAGCCAGATAGAGCTGCGGTTGGCGGCGGTGCTCTCGGGCGACAAGGGGCTGATAGAAATATTTAAAGAGGGCCGCGATGTGCATACCGAAGTGGCCGCGCGCGTGTTTGGGGTGAGTGCGCACAACGTGGACTATGAGCAGCGCCGCAGGGCCAAGGTTATAAACTTCGGCCTCCTCTATGGCATGGGGGTCAATGCGCTGCAGCAGAGCCTGGGGACTAACCGCAAAGACGCGCAGGAGTTTTATAATCAATATCTCGAAACATTTCCCCGGTTGGCGGAGTATCTCGACGAAATAAAGGGAGAGGCCGCGCGCAAGGGTTACACTAAGACGCTGTTCGGGCGCCGCCGCTACTTTGACGGCATCAAGTCGGCCATACCGTATGTGCGGGCGGGGGCCGAGCGCATGGCTATTAACGCGCCCCTGCAGGGCACCTCGGCCGATATTATAAAACTTGCGATGATAGAGATAGACAAACGCTTGCCCGGCATTTTGCTGCTGCAGGTGCACGACGAACTGGTTTTTGAAATTCCCCACGGCAAACTGGAGGGGTTTGCCCCGGTCATAAAAGAAATAATGGAGGGCGTGGTACCGGCGGACAAATTGCACGGGGTACCCATTGTGGTCGAGGGAAAGGTGGGTAAAAATTGGGGTGAGATGACCAAACTATGATAATTGCGACTGTCGGCAAAAATATACAGGGCGAGGAGTTGAAGTGGACCGAGCTTTTGAGCGAGGAGTTGGTGTCGCTCGCCTCGACGGAGGCGCTCTTTGGCGGCAAGCAAGTGTTTGTGCTCGAGGGTGCGCTCAATAGCGAGCGCGGAGAGGAGTTTATCGATTTGCTGGAAGTGTTTGCCGAGTCGCCGCATACGTTTGTGTTCCATGAGGAAAAATTATTAAAAGCCGAGACCGAGGCGCTCAAAAAAGTAGGGGCGAAGATTGAAATTGAGAAGGTGGAGAAGAAGGAATATAGGTTTGATAACTTTGGCGTTGCCGACGCGCTCGGTAAAAAAGACAAAAAAGGTTTGTGGCTTGCGTTGATGGCGTCGTGGCGCGCGGGGGAGAAGCCGGAGGCCGTTGCCGGCCTGATGGCATGGAAAGCGAGGCAAATGAAAAACATCAAACTCTCCCGCGAACTCGTGCGCCTCTATCACGACTCCCACAGAGGAGCAGGGGAGCTGGAGTTGTTGCTTGAGCGGTTTGCACTCAAACTGTAAGTTTTCTATAAGGAATCTGCAAAAGACCCAAATCCATCTCCCTGGAAAATACTGATTTCTTTTAATGACCATACTTTAGAAATATTTTGGTAACTTTCGTGCAAAGTAGGGTTATTTGCTAAGGATTGGGTCCCTACGAGTAAAAATTCAGTATCAGGTCTAATAGATCCACGTAGTTCCTGTAGGAATCGTTCGTCCCCAAAGTTGTAGCCAACTGCAATGACTAGTGCTGAATTTGAAATAACTTTTTTTGCATTCTCGATCTCTTTTTTGAAGTAAGCATTTTCAGGGGAAACTTTTTCATGAATAGGAATCATCATGAGGGGAAAACTATATTTGAGATTTTCACCATTTCTTACAATCTCATTAGGGATTGAAGTTTCAATAGGAAGAGTCTCATGGGCATCAGTTTGGTCCTTCATCATCTGGGAAAAAAGCTCGTGCGCACTCAACCTAGAAACCAAACCTTTTGTTTCAGTTACGTATCGAAAATTTATACTTCCATGGATTTTACTGATTTTTGGAAAAGCAGAGGTGTAATCAAGCCTATCCTTGAATGACCTGGAGGGAATATAAATAGGAAGATCCGCGACAGATTGTTCTAGTATTGTGTCGTAGTTGAAACTAAGGAACCAATATGGACGCTTACCCCTCCAATCAAACATAGCCGAGGCTAGACTTTTGTAGTGGTTATCGTCCAAATCAAGATTGGCTGAGGCGAAAGCAAAAATATCTTGTAAATATATTATAAGCAAAGAAAATAAATTATTTTCAGGGTTATCCGTATATATAAAAGAAAGATATTTCTCGAGGTTATTTTCGTGGTTTTTGATTGACCGCTGTATTTTTGATTTCAATCCTCGAATTTCGTCATGTTTTTGCCAGTTTAAAACTTCAGAAACTACATTATTATTTCTTTCATCAAACAGTTCTGCAACAGTTGGAGGAACATAGACATGTGCAGTCCGGCTATAACCACGAGAAGCTCCTGCTCCAAAAATTACAGTTACATCTTTTGCTGATTCTCTGCAAATAAGGCGCAATTTTTGTGCTGCATTATCTGGGGTTATAAATTTTATTTGCGGCTCACTCATATTGTTTTATTGATGAGATAATACAATGGAAATCATCTTGTGCGCCCACTTGGATTCGAACCAAGGACCTTCTCCTTAAAAGGGAGCCGCTCTACCGACTGAGCTATGGGCGCATTGACAGCACTATAGCAAAATAGTGCCATAATTTAAAGTACTCGCCGCGACCACCCACAAAAGAAAAAGCCGCCCGGCGAACTGAGCCATTAGAGGGCTTTGTTCACGGGCGGGTTTGCGTTACTCGACCTTGTCGGCGATGTCTTCCATCCGGTTCTGGCAACGCTGATAGATGTGGAAGATGGACACTTCGTCCTGCTTGGTGCGGATGGCGACAAGCGCGCCGCCCTGAAAGAAGCAGCAGTTCGGCATGCCCATGAAGTCGCCGACACGATGCTCGAGCTGAAGGTGTACTGCCAACTGGTCGTTGGTAATGTCCTTGATCAGCTCGCGGAGCTTGTAGCGCCGTGTGGCGTCGTGCAGGGTCGAGAACTGTTTCGGGTCGATATCTTGCTTCTGTGCCGGTTGCGGCATAGGGCTTCTCCCTTGGCTTGTGTATTTCCAGAAAGGACAATACTACATTAGGCACGGTGCGTCAACAGACATTGACAGGATTGATTCAGTATTATAAAGTGTTTTTTGGCTGCAACTTTTAACGGGAGTTGAAATAATGACACGGGAACAGGGTAAGACAGCTCCGGCTGTCCCACAGATGAGTTTTGTGTCGTGCGTCCAGTGGAACGACGAAGGTCCGTTTTCGACCTTCAAGGACGCGCTGGCAAACTTCATGCCGCGCATGCGCAAGCTCGTGCAGGACGGTACATCGTTGCAAGTGATCGAGACGCTCTGCTACATCGAGCTCAAGAGTGGCGAGCATCAGGTGCCGTTGTTCTTCTACGACGTGCGGGACTTTGCACATCAGGCCGGCCTCATGAAGGATGGCCAGTTGGTGGAGGACGCTCCCGAGCCTGACGCGGGCGCGATCGGGAAGGTCTTCGCTGTGAGCCTTCTCATGGGCGAGGCTGAGATGCTGGTGCGCGACACTGAGCGGAAGCTTGCCAACCTCGCCGCCGCCTCATCCAGGCTATAACAACTTCGTGTTTCGATTTCAGACCGCACGGTTCATCCGGCGGTCTTTTTTTATGACTCAAAATAGTTCCGACTATCGTTCCACACGGCGCACAAAGTTAAATGTGCTACTGAATTAATCTTTCAACAAAGTTTATGTTCGTATCTTTCTCAGAAAACTGAGTAATAAATTTTTGTATTAAGTTCATTACCCCAGAAGACTCCGCCGCCTCGCTGGCCGCTATTTCTTTAGCAAACTCATAAAGAGCTCGATTTCCGACCGTCAACTTTCTTCCATTGGTATATAAAAAATATATAAGTGTAACAACAGCGATTCGTTTATTGCCATTTTGAAATGGATGATTTTTTATCATCAGATAAAATAACACAGCAGCCTTTCTATCGAAAGTTTGGTATAAGCTCTTTCTTTGATAAGTCTGAAATGGTGTTTTCAAACAACTCTCCAGCTTTTCTGGGTAGCGAGTTCCAAATGGGGGAATGGGTTCCCCAAATTGCCACAAGGCTTGTGCTAGGGTGTGTGCAACGTACTCAACCTCAAGAAGGGAGGGCTTCCTAAGAGTTGGTCTGGCCATATTTATTCTTTGCCGAGCAACCTAAGAGCCTCTCCGTACTCTTTGACAGCTCTTTTTACTATTTTTTCTATTTCGTCCTTTTTTTCTTGTGGAATAAAAGTTCCAACCGCCCGCATAAACTCTTCCATAGGAATTGCATAGTTTCGGCCTATCTTGAAAGCCTTTATTTTCTTTGATTGAATTTTTTTAAACACAGCAATACGGCTAACCCCAAGTAGTTTGGCAAACTCGGCAGTAGATAGATACTTCGGTTTTTCATTGTAATTAGGCATAGAATTAGGTTAACATACGTTAACCCAACGCGCAAAGACAAACAGTTAGGTTAACACTTGTTAACCCAACCGTTTTAGCAGGGTAAAAAGGGCGATGCCGGCGGCGACGCCGACGTTTAGGGATTCTTTTTTACCTTGCATGGGGATGTGGAGGATGTGGTCGGCGTGTCGCAGTGATTGGGTGTTGATGCCGCGCACTTCGTTGCCCATTACGACCGCCATCCGCCGGCTGGCGGATTCGTCTTTTGCCGGAGAGTAATCAAAAAGAGATTTTGAACTTTTGTTTTGTTCCAACGCGACTATCGTACACCCCTCTTTCTTTAATTTTTTAAGCGCCGCGCTCAATACTTTGGCCCGCGAGTAGGGGACTATTTTTTCCGCGCCGAGTGACACTTTGACAAACGGTTGACGTTCTTTGCCGCGCGGGTCCTGCGGCCCGGGCGTGTAGCCTGAGAGTATGATGCGCGAGACTCCCGCGCCGTCGGCGGTGCGGAACATGCTCCCCACGTTGTGGGCACTACGGATGTTATGGAGCACTAAAACGCAGTCGCGCATTCAGATTTAGAGAGGGAGGTCGTAGGCAAAGGCGCCCGCGCCGGATATGAGGAGCGAGAGACAGATTATAAAAAAGAGTAGCATGGTGCTGCGCGAGAGGGGGAAGCGCATCGCCGTAAGGTGCGGATAGAAGCGGCTGTATACCGCGTATTTGACCATACCTAGCATTCCGAGGATGGCCATAATCTGCGTGTAATAACCGAAGAAAAACCCCGCTCCTATGAGCCCCGTTGCTATTGCTATAAACCAAGCAATCCGCGGCCCCATGGCACCGACGAAGGGGAAAGGTGCGCGACCTATCTCTTCGCGATGCGCGATGTAAAAGTAGGCCAAATAAAAGAACACACCCGCCGCGCCGATGCGCAACAGTGTCGGGGCAAAAAAGCCGAGTACAAGAAGGTTGGGGAAAGTGTTAAGCATATTTTTATTGAAAGTTAGTAATTAGGCTCGAAAGTGGCGGGCGCATCGACTTTTGGCGTAGTGGTTGCGTCGTTGCCGAACTGCGGGCCGTACGCGTCGCCGGTGCCCAGAGGCGCGGGCGGGGAGAGAAAGAGCCCGCGCAGATCGGCTTTGCCGGGGCCGCCGGCATAGTACCAAAGCGCGGCCAGTATAATCATTGCTCCAAAAAACAGGAGCGCCTCTTCGGTTACACTCGGGCCTTTTGGTTCATCCGCCATGTTTTAAGTATATCCGAGTTTTGCCAACTCCTCTCTGGCAACATTCGCGTCGCTCCACGGCTCTTTTTTGCCGCGCGCGCCCATGATGTACGGGTCGGTTCCCTTGCCGGTGATTAAAACCGCGTCGCCGTCTTTAGCATTTTTAAGTGCCGCGGCTATGGCCACGCGGCGGTCAAGAATAATGTTCGGTTTGTGCGCTGTAAATCCGGCGGCCACCTCGTCTATTATTTTCTCCGGGTCCTCGTCGTACGGGTCCTCGTTGGTGAGATATGCGACAGCGGCATACTCATCGGCAAGTTTGCCCATTGCGGGGCGCTTCCAGGTGTCGCGCCCGCCGCCGGTGTTGCCCAGCACTGCGATTATTTTTTTGTTTTTGTAGGTTTCGTACAAAGCCCTCAACGAGTCCGGCGTGTGCGCGTAATCCACCACCACCGCAAACGGCTGGCCGCTCCCGATGTTCTCCGCGCGGCCGGGGATTACCGGCATATGCTCCAACGCGCGCTTCATATCGTCGGTTTCAAGTCCTAGTGCCTCGCCGAGCGCCAGCGCCGCGAGGCAATTGTAGAGGTTAAAAACTCCCGGCAGCGGTACAGAAAACAAAACTCCCCGCCAGACAAACCGCGCCCCCTGGTCGTCGGCGGTATACGGTTCGGCGTCCTTAAGCGAGAAGGATGCGCGCACCTCCACTTTTGCATCCAAAAACTTTTGTCCGTACGCGTCGTCGGTGTTTGCGGCGATTATACGAGGCCGCTTCGGCGACTCTTCCAGATGTTTTGCCAACGAAAGCTTTGCCGCGGCGTACGCGTCGAACCCGCCGTGGCGCTCCAAATGTTCCGGCTGGAGGTTGGTAAACACCAGCACATCGAGCGCGACGCCTTTGTGCCGGTATTGCAGAGCGCCCTCGGAAGTCATTTCGACCACCGCGTGCGTACAGCCCGCGTTGACCGCGCGGCGCAAAAACTTTTGCAGGAAGAACCGCCCCGGCATGGTCATTTTATAAAGGTTGTCTTTTTTCTCGTCTCCGACGCAAAAACGGATAGTGCTCGCGGAGGCGACCTTTATGCCGCCGGCGCGCAGGATTTCGGCGACCAGTTCCACGGTCGAAGATTTGCCCTTGGTCCCTGTTACCGCAATAACGGTGAGCTTCCGGGAAGGGAAGCCGTATACAACCGCACCGCTGTACGCGAGTACAAAGTGATAGGCCTGCAGTAGGGGCTCCGGTACTAGAGAGCGGATAAAATTTTTCATACTACGGAGCGCGAGCCGAGGCGCTTGAGCGCGGCGCCGAGCCTGTCTTTGGTTCCTTCGCCGACGACATCCTTAAGCGCCGCTCTGCACTCCTGCGCGCTGTAGCCGAGCGCCATAAGCGCCTCTATAACTTCCGCGTCTGTGCCCATAGCGCCGCTCTCTTTGACGCCAGTTTCGAGCTGCAGCTTGTCGCGCAACTCGACCACGATGCGCTCGGCGCTCTTTTTGCCGATGCCGAACACTTTGGTAAGCGTTGAGGCATCGCCTGCGGCTATCGCGCGCTTAAGCGCGCTGGGCTCCGCCACGCTCATGATAGAGAGCGCGGTCTTGGGGCCGACGCTCGATACGGTCATCAGTTGGCGGAAGAAAACGAGCTCCTCTTCCTGCACAAAACCGTACAGGTCGATGGCGTCGTCGCGCACGGCGGTGTGGATATGCAGGGAAACGGGCGCGCCTTCGGCAAGAGTAAAGGCGAGCGGTACGCGCACGCAGTAGCCGACTCCATGCACGTCGACCACCACCGCGTCGCCCTGCCTGCCTGCGAGTACCCCGGTAAGCTTGCCGATCATATACAAATAGAGTACTCTGTCCCCATGGCAATTACAAAGTCCGCCAAGAAAGCGCATCGCGCAGGCCTCCGCAAGAAGGTCTTTAACGACGCGCGCAAGAAGGCCGTCAGCCTTGCTCTGAGGGGCGCCCGCTCCGCTAAAAAAGGCGATGTCGCGGCGATAGCGTTGGTGTATAAGGCGATAGACAAGGCCGCCAAGCGCGGACTTATGACTAAAAACACGGCAGCCCGCCGCAAGGCCAAGGTCGCCAAACTCCTCTCGACGAAGTAAAGTAGAGGTACCGCTCCCGTCGTTCAATGGATAGGACGTAACCTTGCGGAGGTTATGATGTAGGTTCGATTCCTACCGGGAGCACAAAGTGGGCATGTTATAAACAGAGCGTAAGCTCTCGTATTTCAATGGATAGAATGCCTCCCTCCGAAGGAGGCGATGCAGGTTCGATTCCTGCCGAGAGCACAAACTACAAACCGAGCATCTGTGCGACGTGGTGCCCCAGGTGCGGCTCCTGTTCCTCCTCTTTAACAATGCGCCGCAGATACTCGCGCACGTTGCGCGCGCGGTTTGTGTCGTTGATGGGGATGATAAGTTGCGGATGCAATATGCCGTGCGTGGTTACTAGCAGATGCGCTTGCGCGCCGGCGGGCAGCATACGCTCGTCCTCCACCCAAAAGGATTCCACGCCGCTCCACCGGTACAGCGTGCCGTCCATATGGAGGCCGCGCGAGGTGACGCGCACCTCGTGCTCGCGCGGACCGCGCACAATAAGTACCCAAAGCGAGCCGGTGCTAAGCGCGATGATGACCGCCAAGAGGTAGTCGCCAAAGAAGACCGCGAGCGCGGCGCCCGCAAGCGCGATAAGCGCCAGGCCCCAGTACCAGTCGTTGGTGCGCTCTTGGTGCTCGTGCGTGTCGACGTGCCAATAAATACCGGAGTCCTCTGTCATACCCCTATTATATACGCAACCCCGACGCTTTGGTCGGGGTCCCGACTGATAACGTCGGGAAGAAAAACGCTCATGGGATTGTCCATGAGCGGTCCAGTTCCTTTTGCGTGCGCGGTTTGATACGGGTCGGTTGCGCAATGCTTTTCATGCCCGGCCTGTACCACACCTCGGCGGTAATCTGTTTGCCCGCGAGCACCTGCGGCACCCAGTCGCGGTCGCCGGCCATCATTTCCACGAAAGGCAGTTGGTGGGGGAAGAACCACACCAGGTCGACGAGCTCGTTGCTCTGCCGCGCAGTGCCCCTCCACTTCGTGGCGACGCTGACATACAGCTTGCAGACAAACGGCGTGATGCCGTCTTTCTTAAAGTTGTTGCAATGGACGACGGCGCGCCTCTGCAGTTTTGTAGGGTCGATGACGATGCCTACCTCCTCGCGCACTTCGCGCGCGGTGGCCTCGTCGATAGTTTCGCCCTCTTCGATTCCGCCGCCGGGGGCGTTAAAGAGCCCCACGCCGATGATACGGGTCTTGCGGCCCATAAGCACCCTTCCGCTCGTGTCGATCGGAAAGCAGACGGTCGCGTGTACCAAGCCCTCGAGTTTCATGCTGTCTCTCCCCTAAACCTCTGTCGCCATGGTAGAGAAAAGAGTGTATTCTGTCCACCATAAGGGTGGGATGGCTGAGTGGTCTAAAGCACTTGTTTTGAAAACAAGCATACCGCAAGGTATCGGAGGTTCGAATCCTCCTCCCACCGCAACGAGCCGCGGCGCATGCTGCGGGGCAGCATCGGC
>CAYIHD010000015.1:0-6372 GCA_964363205.1 uncultured Candidatus Saccharibacteria bacterium
AGTCACTCACCTCGAGCTCCCTGCGTGTAGTTAAGGATTTTGCCTTCGGACTCCTGCCCCTAGTATAGCAAACCTTTTATTCGTCAACACCAAAACGCTTGTATTTGTAGAGAGAGGCGTTTTTGCCGAACCAGTGCTGGATTTCGTGCCTGGCTTCCTCGGGAGTCTCGGAGGCGTGCACGAGGTTGTAGACCGAGCGGCGCTCGACGTTGGCATTGAGCGGCGAGTCGTTGGAGAAGTCGCCGCGGATAGTGCCCATCTCGGCGAGGTACGGCATGGTGGGTCCGACGATTTTGCGCACCATATCAACCGCGTGCACGCCCTGCACCACCATTTTAATCATCGGCGCGGAGGACATAAAATCTAGCAGCCAGCCGCGCACGGTTTTGCCGACGCGCACCAAGTCGGAGGTGCCGAAATCTTTTTTGACATCGTGGCCGTACTTGGCGTAGGTGGCCATGGTCTTTTCGCCGAGGCGGCGGATCCACTTTTCGTCCTTGGGATAATGATTGTCCATCTCCTTGCGGGAGGGATGAAACATCTCAAGCGCGACCACCTTGAGGTCGCGGCGCTCGAAGCGGCTGATAATCTCGCCGATAAGACCCTTGCGGACTCCGTCGGGCTTGATGATGATAAACGTCTTTTCTTCTTTCGGATGCATATATTATTTTTTCTTAGCGAGATACCAACCGGTAATGCCTGCACCGAGTACGACGGGTACCGCAAGCGAGAGGTTGAATACTGCATACCACTCAGGCAAACTTACGGGGTACATCGGCGGCAAAGAGATGCCGGCCGCCGCATACACAAGACCGAGAACAGAGCTTATAACAAGCGGAACGGCGACCATAAATACACCGAGACAAAAACCATGTCGTACTGAGGGGGTCACTTTCGCAAAGTAAATCCACGCAAAAAAGACGCTCAGTGCGACAGTCAACAGAATATCTTTTGCCAAAAATACCGGCATCGAAACTGCCGACAACGGAAAGGTCGTCATCCAGATAACTTCACTCGCCACTATTGCTCCGGCAGTTACCCCGGCTGCGCGCCAAAAATCCATTTTCATAATGGCATCACTCTACAATATTCTTGATTTTTACGCAATATTTTACTGCGTCAAAATTTCGGCGCCGGTCTCGGTCACCAAAACGGTATCCTCAAAATGCGCGGCGCGTTTGCCGTCTTTCATCCGGTAGGTCCACTCGTCTTCGTCCAATATAATCGCGCCCTTGCCCTCGGCGAGCATCGGCTCGATAGCGAGCACGTAGCCCACCACTATTTCATCACCAGTCCCCTCGCGGCCCTCATTGGCGATAAAAGGCTTTTCGTGCACGGCTCCGCCGACCGCATGGCCGCCGAGGTCTTGCACGATTGCAAACTTGTGGTTGGCCGCGACGCGCATGACCGCGGCGCCGATGTCGCCGATATGCTTGCCGGGCCGCACGACAGAAATGGCGGCCAAGAGAGCCTCGCGCGTCGCGCTGATAAGTTGATTGGTTTTTGTATCACCTGCGCCGCCCACCACCAGGGTGCGCGCCGCATCGACAAAGTAGCCCTGGTAGCTTAATCCCGTGTCGATTGACACTATGTCGCCTTTGCGCAAGATGCGTTTTTCGCTCGGGATGCCGTGCACCACCTCGTCGTTAATCGATATGCATAGCGCCGCCGGATACGGGTATGCCGCGCCGTCGGGATGGTAGTTGAGGAACGCCGGCACCGCGCCGCGCGCGCGGATAGCGTGCTCGCACGCCAGGTCGAGCTCGGCGGTGTTGACTCCCTCTTTACAAAGTTTAGCAACATCGCCCAGCACCCCGGAGAGGATCTTCCCCCCGGCACGCAGAGCTTTTATCTGTTCTTCCGTAGTGGCTATCACAAAATTTTTAGGGCCTTAAGCACCTCCTGATGCACCGCATCCACCGGCTGTTCGCCGTTGACCTCGACCACCATGCCGCGCGACCCCAGAAACTCGACCGCGTGCGCGGTATGGTCCTCATACTCCCTAATGCGGTGCTCAACGGTATCGCTTGCGTCGTCGGAGCGACCCTCCGCGCCCTTGCGCAGTGCAAGGCGCTTCTCGACCTCGGCATCGGAGATGTTCAAAAATACGGCGCGGTACGGCCGCACGAGCCACTGCGCCGTTTCGTCAAAAGACTCCGCCTCCTCCAGCCGCCGGCACGCGCCCTCAAACACTATTTTGTCCGCGTGCGAAAGTCCGAGCAGGGCCTCTATAAAAAGATGCGACGAGAGCCACGCCGGCAAGAGGCCGCCGGCACCCATCGTCTCTTTTATTTTATTGTTTACAAAACCCTGCCCTTTTGCCATCTCGCGCAGGCGATTGCCGGAGGAATATACTTCCGCCCCTATTTTTTCGGCCAGCAGCCTTGCCTGCGTGCCTTTGCCCGAGCCCGGCCGCCCCATCATCAAAAAAGTGTTTATAGAATCCACGCCTCCTACTCTACCAAAGTTTAGTACTCGCGGATAGAGATCTGCGCGTCGATGCGGCGGGTGAGGTCGAGAATGACCTGCACGACGATGAGGAGCGCCGTACCGCCCAAGGCGAGGCTGGCGATGCCGGTCAGCGATTGCACCACGATAGGCAAAACGGCGATAACGCCGAGGAAGAACGCCCCGACAAAGGTGATGCGCGTAATGACGTTGCCAAGATACTGCTCGGTCGAGGGGCCGGGGCGCACGCCGGGGACAAAGGCTCCATTTTTCTGCAGGTTCTCCGCTATTTGTTTAGGGTCAAAGGTGACCGCCGTGTAAAAGTAGGTAAACAGAAACACCAATATAAAGTAGAGCGTCCCGTAGATGGTAAGATTTTGCAATACGCCGAGCATCCAATTGGAGATAGTAGCGAGCAGAGATACCGAGCTCGTTTGGAAAAAGCTCGCGAACATTTGCGGTATGAGCAAAAAGGAGAGCGCGAAGATAATCGGAATAACGCCCGCCTGATTGAGGCGCAGCGGGAGATACGTTGAAGAGCCGCCGAAGAACTTCATCCCGCGCACGCGCTTGGCGTAGGTGACCGGCACCGGCCGCTCGGCCTCAGTTACCACCACTACTGCCGCGATAACCACCAAGGATGCCGCGATGAACGAGAGGTACAGCGGTATCTGCGATGAGTCAAAAGTAAAGAGGGTCTGGCTGATAGTTTGCGGCAAGCTTGCGACAATACCCGCAAAAATAAGGAGCGACACGCCGTTGCCGAGCCCGTACTCCGAAATAAGCTCCCCTATCCACATGAGCAGGAACGAGCCGGCGACGATGGTGATGAGGTTGATGATAAACGGAAGGAGTCCGAGCGACGGCAGAATGCCCTGGCGCTCCAGTATGACGAGGAAGGAAATACCCTGTACCAGCGCGATGGGCAGGGTAAGAAAACGCGAGTACATGCTGAACTTGGCGCGGCCCGCCTCGCCCTCCTCCTGATACAGCTGTTTGAGAGACGGCATCATCAGCGTCATGAGCTGCATAATGATGCTCGCGGTGATGTAGGGACCCACGCCGAGCATCACGAGCGACAGGTTGGAGAGCCCGCCGCCGGAAAACAGGTTGAGCAGGCCGAAGAACTGGTTGTTATTTAAAAACAGCGCGAGCTGAGTGGCGTTGATGCCGGGGATAGGGATGCTGGCAAGCACGCGGAAGACCGCCAGCGCGCCTATGACAAACAACAGCCTGTTGCGGAGCGCTTTGTCCGAGAGCAGGAGCGTAAGTTTTTGTGCGAAAGAGTTCATTTTATTTGATTGTACCGCCCGCTTTTTCTATTTTGAGTTTGGCGGAGGCGGACACCGTGCATCCGGTAACCGCAAACTTTTTGCTCAACTCGCCGTCGCCGAGGATTTTGACCGCCCGCGCGACGCCCTTGCGTCCGCGTATGGCGCCGCGCTCGCGCAACAGCTCCGGAGTTATCGTATCACCCGCCGCAAACATGCTCTCGAGTATAGACAGGTTGATGACCGCGGGCTTAAGCTCGATGCTGTTAAAAGCGTAGCCGCGGAGCTTAGGAAGCTTCTTCAGCTTTTCGCGGACATCCGGGCGCTTCTTGTGGCCGGCGCGGGCGTTCTGGCCCTTGGTGCCACGGCCGGAGGTCTTGCCGCGGCCACCACCGCGTCCGACGCGCTTGCCGCTCTTATTCGTTGTTTTGCGTTGTAGTTGATTGAGTTGCATATAAATTTTTTACGCCTTAAGTGACTTAAGGGCTTCAATCGCGGCGCGGGCGTTGTTGAGTCCGTTTTTACTGCCCGAATTTATCTTTGCGACAATGTTGGTGATACCGGCGAGCTCAAGCACCGGGCGCACGGAGGAACCGGCGACGAGCCCGCGGCCGCGCACCGGCATGAGCTCCACGCGCGACGCGGTGTACTTGGCCGATACTTTGTGGGCAATCGAACTGTCTTTGGTCAGATTGACGGTTATCATGTTCTTTTTTGCGTTGCGGACGGCCTTGTCGATGGCGAGCGTCGTGTCGCCGGCCTTGCCGAGACCCACGCCGACTTTGCCTTTTTTGTTGCCGATGATGAGCGCCACGGAGAAGGAGAAGCGCCGGCCACCTGCGACCGTACGCGAAACGCGGCGGATAGTGATCATCTTTTGGTCGTACTCGCTCTTAGCGCGGGGCGGGCGGCTCGATTGACGACGGCCTCCGGCGCGCTGGTCGCGGCCTCCCCTGCCGCGCGGAGGGCGCGCGGCCGGCGCCGCAGGCGCGGCAACCGGTTCTACCGTCAGCTCCGTAGACACGTCAAAAGACGGCTCAGCTTGCGGTGTTGCGATTATTTCTTTTTCATCAGACATACATTTTTTATTTAATTCGGGCTTCGCATTTTTAGAATTCTAGACCTCCTGCGCGCGCGGCCTGCGCAAGCATGGCAACCCGGCCGGTATAACGGAAGCCACCGCGGTCGAACACCACACGGTCGATTTTGGCCGCTTTGGCGCGCTTGGCAAGCTCGGTGCCGAGCTTTTTGGCGGCGTCCATTTTGGTGTCCTTGCCCATCTCTTTGGTAGAGCCGGCGACCAGTGTCTTACCCGCCTCATCGTCGACAATCTGCGCGTGCAGATAGCGGTTAGATTTGTACACGCAAAGGCGCGGGCGCGCAGGCGTTCCTGCTACTTTGGCGCGTATTCGGTTGTGACGGCGTTCAATATTTTTCATATATTTTAAATATTCAAATTTTCAAATCTTTAAATATATTAGGCGGCCTTTTTGCCCTGCTTGCGGCGGATGACTTCCCCATCGTAGCGGATACCCTTGCCTTTGTACGGCTCGGGCTTCTTCATCGCGCGGATGTCGGCGGCAAACTGTCCGACCAGCTCTTTGTCGAAGCCGGAAATGTCGAGCGCTCCCTTGTCGGCCTTAACCGTAAGGCCCTCCGGAATGGCGACCTTAACCGGATGAGAAAAGCCGAGCGCGAGATTGAGCGTCTTGCCCTGCACATCCCACTTGTAGCCGACGCCTTCGATAAGCAATTTCTTGCTGAAGCCGCTGTTGACGCCGCCGATCATATTTTTTATATGCGAAGCAAAGGTACCGATGAGCGCGCGCGATTGCAACGACTCGCCTTTTGGCGAAACCTGCACGCCGCCCTGGCCGACTTCGATTGTCACCATGCGGTGAACCGGCCGCTGCAGCGTGCCCTTCGGGCCTTTGACCATTACCAAGCCGCCCGAAACAGTGACTTCGGTTTTGGCGGGTATCGCAATAGGGCGTTTAGCAAGTCTGGACATACAATTTAATTAGATACGGGCATAGCATTTACCAAATTTCGAACAGGGCTTCTCCGCCGACGCGCTGCGCGCGGGCCTGCGCGCCGGTCATGATGCCCTTCGGCGTGGAGAGTACGAGGAGGCCGTGGCCGTGGCGCACCGGACGGACGTCGCGCACGCCCAGGTAGGTGCGGCGCGAGAGTTTGGAGAGGCGCTTGACGCCGGTGATGACCGGACGGCCGTTTTTGTACGAGAGCGGGATAGTGAGCGCGTAGTTCTTTTTATCCGGCGCGCCTACGTATCCCTCTTTCGAAAGGACGTCGGCGATAGCGAGCTTCATTTTAGAGAAAGGCACGGATACGGAAGCCTTCCCGACGCGGGAAGCGTTTTGTATGCGTATGAGCAGGTCTGCGATAGGGTCGTTTACCATAACATTATTACCAGGATGATTTGCGGACGCCCGGGATAAGACCCTCGTTGGCGGCTTCGCGGAAGCAGGCGCGGCACATGCCGAAGTCGCGCATAAAGGCGCGCTTGCGCCCGCAGCGGAAACAGCGTCGAACCACCCGTGATTTAAATTTCGGGGGTTTATTAGAACGTGCAACTGTGGATTTTTTTGCCATTTTTAATGGTTACTCCCCATGCCTTGGGAGTTATGATTCT
>CAYIHD010000015.1:6472-13985 GCA_964363205.1 uncultured Candidatus Saccharibacteria bacterium
GAGTATCGCGACAAAAAGCTCCCCGACCCCGACCAGGCCGAACTGCGCCGTATTGCCGAGGAGCGCTACGAAAGCTCCAAAGAGAACGGCCCCGACAACTATCTCGGCTCCGCCAAGCAATAGTTCTTCCGCCGAAATCAAAAACCCGCGCCACACCCGGCGCGGGATTTTATTTTTTAAAGGGAAACCCCAAGTGTCTCAAATACGCTTCTGCTATTTTTTTGTTTTTTGCGGTGGTTACCACCGTGACCGCCATGCCGAAGATGTCTTTGATGTCCTCGTCGGCTGTTTCGGGGAAGACCGAGTGCTCTTTGATGCCGAGCGTGTAGTTGCCCATCTCATCGATAGCGGAAGTGACAAGGCCCTTAAAGTCCTTAGTGCGCGGGAGCGCGATGTGCACCAAGCGATTGATAAAATCCTCCGCGCGTTTGCCGCGCAGGGTTATCTGGTAGCCTATCTTGTCTCCGATGCGCGTCTTGTAGGTTGAAATGGCTTTCTTGGCAGTGCGGGCGGCCGGCTTTTGGCCGGTTATTTTGGCGAGACGGTCTGCAACCAGCTCCACCTTGCCCTTGTCTTTGAGCATCTTGCCGACGCCCACCGATATAACCACCTTTTCGATATGCGGCGCCTGCATGCGGTTAGTCCACCCGAATTCGGCTTTCAGATCGTTGAACGCAGTTTTTTGTTTTTCCTGAATGAGTTCCATGGTACTTGTTGTTTATTGTTCTAGTCGTTCTAGTTCTTCTTCGCGACCTTACTGGCGTGTATCGGATGAAACTTCTCGATAATCTGGCCTGCTTGGCCGGCTTTGCGCGGCTTTTGGTGCTTGATGCGCTTGCCTACCCCCTCGACGAGGACCATGTTCTTTTTAGGGAAGGCGCGCGTCACCTTGCCGGTCTTGCCCTTGTCGACTCCGGAGATGATTGTAACCGTGTCGCCTTTTTTAACGTGGATAGTGTTCATATGTTTATACAACCTCAGGCGCGCGGGAGATTATTGTTTTATACCCGAGGTCCTGCAGTTCGCGCGGGATAGGGCCGAAGATGCGGCCGGCTTTCGGCTCCTTTTTGTCCTTGCCGCCCGTCTCGAGCACCACGACCGCGTTCTCGTCGAAGCGGATGTAGCTGCCGTCTTTGCGGCGGAAGGGCTTGCGCTGGCGCACCACGACGCCGATGAGCACATCCTTTTTCTTGACCGCTTTGCGCGGCTCGGCGGTTTGTACGGAAAAGACAACCAGCTCCCCTATCTGCGCGTAGCGCTTTTTGGACGAACCGGGTATTTTGAAAATGCGTCCGATTTTGGCGCCGGAATTGTCTGCAACTACTACGAGTGAGCGGTCTTGGATCATATAATTCTTTTTATTTTTCTTGGTCGAACACTATCTCAAAGTGTTTCGTTTTGGAAAGCGGCCGGCACGAGCGGATGGTGACCATATCGCCCTCTTTGGCTTTGTTGCCGGGGTTGTGCGCGGAGAATTTAGCGGTCTTCTTCATAAACTTTTTGTATTTGGGATGTTTGACGTAGCGGGAAACTGCCACCACCGCGGTGTTTTGCATTTTGTCCGAGACAACCTTGCCGCGGAGCTCCTTTTTTTGAGTAGTTTTAGTTTCCATAATTATTTTTTGACGGCGGTGAGCTGTGTCAGCGCGCGGGCGATATCCCTGCGCAGTTTGCCGGCCTGCTTTACATCACGGTTTTTACTACCGGCGACGTTAAAACGCAAGGTGCGGAGCTCCTCGCGCTTGTCATTGGCGAGCTTGGTGAGTTCCTCGGCGGAATGGGTTTTGAGATCAAGTTTCTTTGCCATATACATTAATGCGCCCGTGCGACGACCTTAGCTTTTAGCGGAAGCTTTGCGGCGGCCTTCTTGAGGGTCGCGATTGCGAGGACATCGCCGACGCCGTCCACCTCAAACAGGACACGGCCCGGCCACACCTGCACCTCATAGCCCACCGGGTCGCCCTTGCCCTTGCCGAGCTTAACCTCCGGCGGCTTTTGTGTAAACGGCTTGTCGGGGAAGATGCGCACCCACAGCTTGCCGGTCTTGCCGAGGTTTCTTGCGATAACCTTGCGGGCGGACTCTATCTGGTTGGAGCGCACGCGCGCCTCGGTAACGGCCTTCAGTCCGTGTGAGCCGAACGCGACGGTAACACCCCTGGTCGCGAGCTTAGGGCTCTTTGGGTTGCGGCGCATGGTGTGCGACTTACGGAATTTTACTTTTTTAGGAAACAACATATATTTTTATTTATCCTTCCGGCTCTTGGCAAATATGTCGCCTTTGTACACCCACACCTTGATGCCAAGTACGCCGAGCGGCAGGTTGGCGCGCTCTTTATGAAAGTCGACATCCGCGCGGATGGTCTGGAGCGGGACGCGGCCCTTCTTTAACGTTTCGGTGCGCGACATAGAGCCGCCGCCGAGCATGCCGGAGAGCGTGATGCGGACGCCTTTGACGTCGCGGTTGGCCATCACCTTTTCGATTGTCTGCTTGAGCACGCGGCGGAACGGAAGGCGTTTCTCCAAACTCTCGGCGACCATGTAGGAGACGATGGCGGCGTTGCTCTCGGGACTGCGTATCTCCTCGATATCGAGCTTGATCTCGGGTACCGTGAGCTTTTTGCTGGCCAAAAACTTGGCTATAGAGTTGCGCAGTTTGGTCGAACCCTCGCCGCTGCGGCCGATGATGAGGCCCGGGCGGCTTGTCTTGATGATGACGCGCAACACTTTGCCGCGCTCGAGCTCGATGCCGCCGACATACATGCCGCGCAGTTCCTTAAACAAAAACTCGCGCAGCAAAACGCCCGCCTTGAGGTTGTCGAGGTACGCGGGGCCGGTGGCAAACCAGCGGTGACGCCAATCACGCAGGATGCCGAGGCGGTGTGCAAATGGATGTACGACTTTAGACATAAAATTATTTGGACGCGGGTTTGTTTTTTGGTGCTTGAGATTTGGGTTTTGCCTTTTGCGCAAGCGAAAGGGTGATGTGGCTCGTGCGCTTGAGTATCTGCGCGCCTTTGCCGCGCGCGCGCGGCATCATGCGCTTAAAGACCATCCCGCCGTTGACCTCTATCTTTGATATGTACAGGTCAGCGGCGGAAACATCTTTGGCGTTGCTGGCGGCCGACTTGATGAGCTTAGCCATCGGCTCGCTCCCCCGCTTGGGGAGCATGGTAAGGAGCGCGAGCGCGTGCTGTACCGACTTGCCGCGCACGAGGTCGGCAATGAGGCGCACTTTGCGCGGAGCCTGGCGATAGTTTGAAAGTGTAGCGGTAGAAGCGGTCATATATTATTTGGCGGGAGCGGCGGCCTTCTTGGCTCCGGCGGCATCGGCGGCTGCCTTGGCGGCCTGCGCGGACGCAATCTCGGCTTCCTTGGCTTTGGTCTCCATTTCCTTCTGCATCTTGCCTCCGTGGCGGACAAACTTTTTGGTCGGCGAGAATTCGCCCAGGCGGTGCCCGACCATGTCCTCGCTTACCAGCACCTCGATATGGGTTTTGCCGTTGTGGACGCCGAATTTAAACCCGACCATCTCGGGGGCAATCTGCGAGCGGCGCGCCCACGTCTTAATAAGCTCAGCGGTCTGAGGCTTCTTGCCCTCAATTTTCTTGAGGAGTTTTTCGTCGACGTAGGGTCCTTTTTTAAGTGAGCGAGCCATTATAAATTCCCCTGTCCGCAATAGGCAGCGAGCGCCTAAGCCTTGCGACACGGGAGTGCACATAATGTACCGCAAAGCCCTTACAAGTGCAACCCGCCTTGTAAAAACAGGCCATTGTGGCATAGTGGAGTCAGACGACAACCGAAGGAGCGCACTAATGAATCTGCGTAGCTATAACTATAGCTTTAAGTTCAAGCAGGGACAGTCGATGCCGGAGGCTCACTTGCCGGCGAACAGCGACGACCACTTCTTCAATACCGTGCTCCCCGCGTGGGAGAAGGAGACCGGCTTTAAGTGTATCGACGACTCAGTTACCTGTACGGTGAGCGAGACTCGCAAGGTCCCCGAGCCGGTGGCGACTGAGAACTACGACGGCGCCGCGCTTCGTGCTGCAGGCGAGCGGATTCTGCCAGCCTCAATCGACGTGGCCCACAAAGTGGCCGAACGCTTCGGCAGACAAACCTAGCTGAGGCTCCCTAAACGCAAAACGCCCCGGAGTTCCGGGGCGTTTTTTATTTCTATATTTTTAGACTTTCTGTCCGCGTTTGCCGACTTTGCGGCGGGAGACGATGAGGTAGTTGGAGTACTTTTTCGGCGTGCGGGTCTTTTGGCCCTTGCCGGTCGGCTTGCCCCATGCCGACTTGGCGCGGCGCAGTCCCCTGCCCTGGCGGCCCTCGCCGCCGCCGTGCGGATGGTCTACCGGGTTCATCGCGGTACCGCGTACCGTCGGGCGGATACCCAGCCAGCGGCTGCGGCCCGCCTTGCCGATGGTGCGCAGGTGGTGCTCGTCGTTTGAAACTTCGCCGATGGTCGCCCAGCAGGTCTCGAGCACTTTGCGGATTTCGCTGCTTGGCATCTTAAGGTCGGCGTAGCCTTGGTCGCGCGCGATGAGCTCTATTTTGGTACCGGCCGAGCGCGCGAGCTTGCCGCCGTTGCCCGGTTTTATTTCTACATTGTAGATAAACGCGCCGATGGGAACGTTTTTGAGCGGCATGCGATTGCCCGGCGTTGCCGGCGCGTTTAGGGATGTCTCGATGGTCGAGCCGACTTTGACCGACTGCGGCAAAAGCGCGTAGCGGCGTTCGCCGTCTTTGTAGAGCAAAAGGCCGATAAAACCGGAGCGGTTCGGGTCGTACTCCACGGTCTCTACCACGGCCGGAACCATCTTTTTGTAATCAAAGTCGACGTCGCGGAAGAGGCGCTTGTGCCCGCCGCCCTTGTGGCGCACCGTAATGCGGCCGGCATTGTTGCGGCCAAAGTCGCGCTTGCCGCCTTTTGTCAGCGCCTTATGCGGCTCATTGGTGGTGACCTTCCCCTTAAAGGTAACGGTCGTCATGTGGCGGCGGGAGTCTGTGTAAGGTTTGTAGGATTTCATACGGATGTATTATGCCAAATCGATTTTATCTCCTTTCTTCAAAAAGACATATGCCTTTTTGCCGCCGGCCGTTGTGCCCATGCGATTGGTACCACGGGTCACGACGCGCTTGCGCGGTATAGCAAGGAGCGTCACTTTGCGCGGGGAAACTTTGTAAATTTCTTTAATCGCGGCGGCAATGGCTTTTTTGTTCGCGTTTTTAGCGACGTTGAAGGCGTACGCGCCGGCCTCGGCGAGGTAGGCGCCCTTTTCGGTGACGCGCGGCGATATGATGATGTGTCCGGAGTGTTTTGTCATACATTATTTATCCTGAGCGGCGTCGATGGATTTAATTGCCGACTTTTTGCCGAGCATCTCGATTACCTCTTTCGGCGACGCAATCACGAGGTACTTGGCGGAAAGTATGGACAGCGGGTTGAGGTTGCGCGCCTCTTCGACGGAAATGTTGCCGAAGTTGCCGAAGGATTTGATGGTTGCGACATTGCGCGACGGGAGCGCGATAAGCGCGGCGTTCTTTTTCTTTGTAAATCCGGAAAAGTTCTTGCCCAGCGCCGCGAGTACGGCTTTGCCCGCAGAGGCCTTCGGCGCCTGCATCTCGATAGAGTCGACAAAGATAACCTCGCCGTCTTTGTACTTGCGCGAGAGCACGGTCAAAAGAGCTTTGGCCGACATGGTGCGGTTTATTTTCTGCGCATAGATTTTGTCCTTGCGCGGGCCGTGGGTCACGCCGCCGCCCTTCCAAATAGGCGAGCGCGATGAGCCGTGGCGGGCGCGTCCGGTGCCCTTCTGCTGCCAAGGCTTTTTGCCGCCGCCGCGCACCTCGCCGCGGTCTTTCGTGTGGGCGACGTTGGGGCGCGCGTTGGCCTGCATGGCGAGCACCACCTGGTGTACCAAGTCGGCATTCCACTTAAGGCCGAAAATGTTTTCGGGCGCGTCGAACTTCCCTATCGACTCGCCTTTCATGTTGTAAAGTTTGGATTCCATATCTTTTTTCACTCGTAAACTCGTATCCCTATGCTTTGATTTCTACCACGGTGCCCTTGCGGCCCGGCACTGCGCCCGAGATAACAATCTCGTTTGTTTCCGGATGCACCTGCAAAACCGACAGGTTGCGTACCGACACGCGGTCCTGACCCATGCGACCGGCCATGCGCATACCCTTGGCAACGCGGCCTCCCGCGCGACCACCACCGCCGCCGATAGAACCTGGAGAGCGCTCGGAGTGTTTTTGACCGTGCGAGCGCGGACCGCCATGGAAGCCGTGGCGCTTAACCACGCCCTGGAAGCCGCGGCCTTTGGAGATTGCGGAAACAGTAACCTTGTCACCGACCGCAAATATAGAAACGTCGATAGTCGAACCGACCTCGGGGAAGGTAGTGTCAGGAGTGCCTCCACGGGTTGCAGGGCGCGGACGCATCTCGCGGAACACCTTGAGCGCTTTGCCTTTGGTGTGGCCGAGCTGTGCTTTGTTGACATGTTTGTTGGTCGTATCGCCGGCGCCGACTTGCATAGCGGCATAGCCCTCCTTCTCGGCAGTTTTAACCTGCGTGACAAGGTTAGGCGTGGCGTTTATGACGGTCGCGGCAAAGGCCATACCCTCTTCGGTATACACGGTCGTCATTTTGCCCTTTGTTCCAAGGATGAATTTCATTGTTGCCGTAGGTCCCCGAGGGGACGCAGATCAACGCTATGTAAGCGAGACTTAAGGAATATACACCAAACAAAAAATCCCCGCAAGGGGATTTTTTGTTAGACCATTTTGACGTCTATCGTAACTCCCGAGGGCAGAGAAAGATTGGTGAGTGCCTCGATTACTTTTGGAGACGGGTCGAGGATGTCGATGACACGCTTGTGGATACGCATCTCAAACTGCTCGCGCGCGTCTTTGTAGATGAAGGTCGAGCGGTTGACCGTATATTTCTTTATTTCGGTCGGAAGCGGGATCGGCCCGGCAACCTTGGCATCGTACTTAAGCGCGGTGTCGAGGATCTGCTTGACCGACGCGTCGAGCACCTTGTGCTCATACGCGCGCACCTTGATGCGCAGCTTCTGCGGCGCAGCGACCGCCGCCTTTTTAGCGCGGGGTTTTGCTGCTTTTGTAGTTGTATTTTTGGTAGCCATCTTTTTTATTGGCAGATAACAAGTTATCTGCGTTTGGGTCTAGTTCTCCGGTTCTCCCGGTAACCTATACCCTGTTAGCTTACTCCTTTTTGTAATTAATTACGCGATGATTTTGGTGACGACACCTGCGCCGACCGTCTTGCCGCCCTCGCGGACTGCAAAGCGTGTCTGCGCCTCGAGCGCCACCGGCGCCACGAGTTTGACCTTAAAGGTGACCGTGTCGCCCGGCATGACCATCTCGGTCCCTGCGGCAAGCGTTACCTCGCCGGTCACGTCCGTGGTGCGGACGTAGAACTGCGGTTTGTATCCGGAGAAGAACGGCGTGTGGCGGCCGCCCTCGTCTTTGTTGAGCACATATACCT
>CAYIHD010000016.1:0-10655 GCA_964363205.1 uncultured Candidatus Saccharibacteria bacterium
TCGCGCACCAGGTCGGCAACGCGCACTATCATGTCGGACTTGTTGACGCGGTACGGTATGCTCGTGATGACAATCTGGTAGTCGCCCTTTTTGCCCTCGACTATCTCGGCCACGCCGCGCACCACGACGCCGCCTCTGCCGGTGGAGTACGCGTGGAGCAAGTCTTTTTTATTAAACGCGACCGCGCCGGTCGGAAAGTCCGGCCCCGTGACAAACTGCATCAGGTCCTCCACGGTCGCCTCCGGATTTTCTATCAAATGAGTGAGCGCAGCGGAGAGCTCGCCGAGGTTATGCGGCGGTATGCTTGTGGCCATGCCGACCGCGATGCCGAGCGTGCCGTTGAGCAAAATGTTGGGAACCGCCGCCGGCAGGACGGTCGGCTCTTTGAGCGTGCCGTCGTAGTTGGGGCGCCACTCTACCGTATCCTTTTCCAAATCGCCGAGCAGCGCATCCGACACACGCGACATTTTGGCCTCGGTGTAGCGCATCGCGGCGGCGGAGTCGCCGTCGATGGAGCCGAAGTTCCCTTGGCCGACGATAAGCGGATAGCGCATGCTGAAGTCCTGCGTCATTTTGACCATCGCCTCGTACACCGACGCGTCGCCGTGCGGGTGGTACTTGCCGAGCACATCGCCGACCACGGTCGCCGACTTGCGGAAGCGCGCGCCGCTTGTGAGCCCCATGCGGTGCATAGAGTAGAGTATCCGGCGGTGCACCGGCTTCAACCCATCGCGAACATCGGGCAGGGCGCGGTCGGTGATGACCGTCATCGCGTAGTCGATAAAACTCTCGCGCATCTCGGTGGAGATGTTGCGCAGGATTATACCCGAATGGCCGTTGCCATCCTCCTCGGGCACGTCTATCGGCTTCTTGTTTTTATCAGCGGCCATAACTAAACATTATTGAAATACAGTAGTGGTCGACACCTGCAGCTGCGCCTCGCCGTTTTGCACCGCGGACACCACAGACGCGACCTCCGTCCCGGCGTTGTCGACGGCATCGGCGGTGGGGCCGAACTGCGCGGTAAGCCGGACCCCGAGAGTGCCGAGCCACACCGCAAACAACATAGTGGTGAGCACTCCGGCTATACGCATCGCCTTCTGCCTGCGCTCGTGCGTCGTGTGCGTGTCTTTAATTTTTTGAATATAGCGTTTCATAGTTTGATACTTTGGTATTTTATACTTGTTTGTGATTTGGTGCTTGCTACTTGTCACTTAGTGCGACAGCACTACTACTTCCGCCTCTTTGCCGTCCAAATCCTTCTTTTTTATCGTCAGTTTTTCCTCCGGCTTGGTGCCCTCCGCACCCGCCTCTTTGAGAAAAGCCTTCAGCGATGATGCGTCGTAATGCATCGGGATGATGACCTTCGGTTCCAGTTGCACCGCGAGCTTGTACGCCTGCGCGTGACCGAGCACATCGCTCCCGCCTACCGGCAAAAACAAAACATCGATGTCGTCGAGTTCAGACTTGGCCGACGCGGGAAGCTCGGCGTTTGAGAGCGCGCCGAGGAAGCAGAGGTTCATACCCTCCAGCGCCACGGAGTATACGGTGTTGATGGTTTGCTTTTTGTCATAGGTCGCCGGCGTGGCGAACCCGCGCACCGCCACATCTTTTATCTCGTACTCGCCCGGGCCCTCGATGACAAAAGGCTGGCGCTCGCCGAAGGCCGCGTTTTCCGACCCGTTAAAGTCCGGATGGTCGAGCGAGACAAGCGCGATATCGGCGCCGAACTTGGCGGAAGCGAGTTTGGACTCCTTTGCGGGCGGGTTAAAAGAGAGCGTTAAATCGCCCTGGGAAACCTTAAAGCATTCCCCTCCCGCATAGCTGATTACCATACATGAATTATAGCAAATTTAGAGCTGTTTTACAAGTAAAAAAAACCGTGTATACTGCTGGGTAATAAAGGGATTGCCTCTTTATTAGAAGACGAGCGAGCGGGAGTAAATCTCGACCTGAGACCCCTGCCGTACAAATCAATATGGAACCAAAAGATACAGAAGTTGTTTTGCCTGTGACCGTCATGTCGGGGTTTTTTGAGCGCAGCAAGGAGATGCCGAAGGAGGGCGACATAGTCGAGGGTCCGGTCATTTCGCTCGACCGCGCGCGCCTCTATATCGACCTGCCTCCGTTCGGCACCGGCGTCATATATGGCCGCGAGTACATGAACGCGCGCGAGGTCATCAAGCGCACCAATGTCGGCGACCGCATCCAGGCCAAGGTACTCAGCGTCAATACCAAAGACGGCTACATCGAGCTTTCGCTCAAAGAGGCGCGCCAGGCGGTGCTCTGGGCCGAGGCGGAAGAGGCGGTCAAAAATAAACTGCAATTCGAGCTCGTTATCAAAGAGGCAAACAAGGGCGGGCTCATTATGGACTGGCAGGGGCTCGCCGGCTTCCTCCCCGCCTCACAGCTTAAGGCCGAGCACTATCCGCGCGTCACCGACGGCGATAAAGATAAAATTCTTGAGGAGCTCCGCAAGCTCGTCGGCACCAAACTCACTGTCTCGATGATCGGCGCCCAGCCGAAGGAAGGCAAACTCATCTTTTCCGAAAAAGGTTCGGATGATAAGGAAAAGAAGGAGCTCATCGCCAACTACGCCGTGGGCGACATTGTCGACGGCGAGGTTACCGGCATGGTTGATTTCGGCGCCTTCTTTAAACTCGAGGAAGGGCTCGAGGGTCTGGTGCACATATCGGAAATCGATTGGGGCCTTGTCGACGATCCGCGCCACTTCTTTAAAGTCGGCGACAAAATGAAGGTAAAAATAATCGACATCAAAGACGGAAAGGTAAGCCTCTCGGTCAAGGCGCTCAAAAACAATCCTTGGCAGACGGCGTCAAACAAGTACAACAAGGGCGACAAGGTCGAGGGCGTGGTCATCAAGTTTAACAAGCACGGCGCGCTTGCAAGCATCGAGGAGGGCATCGCCGGCCTCATACATGTCTCCGAGTTCGGCACGGAGGAAAAGCTCCGCGCCAGCCTCGAGCTCGGCAAACGCTATCCGTTTACCATCTCGCTGTTTGACCCGAAAGAAATGCGCATGGCACTCAGCTTCGGCGACAAAAAATAAAGCCGACGCTCCGGTCGGCTCCCCGACTAAAACGTCGGGGCTACTGAGTTAACTACGTACATAAAAACGCCGGGGACTTACCCGGCGGTTTTTGATTCTTGTTCCTGCTTACGCATGTAGGGCCGCCATCCTCGTCTGCTGCAAGTCGCTTTTTAGAACACACGGATTGGGTTTGTTCCGTCCGAAGTCGAACACGACTTCGTAATCGGTTATACAGCTGTGTTCGTCCTGCACCGTCACCTCTATATCCGCGTTGACGCTCTCGAGTACCCGTTTATATACCGTCAGCGCTCCCGTGTTCTCTCCCTGTAACAACACTCGCATCCCGAATCTCCCCTGTTGTCTTCCGTAGAGCAGTTCTAAACGTATATGGTAGCGCACACCCCTGTTCTGCCGATGAATGAGTTTTGGGGCAAGAAAAAAACCGTCTGATTTAACAGGCGGTTCTTGGAACACTGAGCACGTATCCCTTGCCGCTTCGGCCGGGAATAGACGGCAGATAGTAGCAGCCTGCCTGCTCTAGTTTGCTACGCAAGCGACACACTTGTGTGGCAACCAAATTGGAATAAATCTCTACACCCGGCTTAAGTAAGTGTTCCTCAAGCTGTGCACCGGATATAGGACTACCGTTGCGTAACGCAAGATATTCCAAAATACGATACTCAAATGGCCTCAATCTCAGAGGTTGACCTCTGAAAGCGGCTTTCTGGCGCAGCAGATTGATTGTAAGCTCGCCCACCACCACCTCGAAGGGGCCGGCGACTGCTTGTACGATGGCGTCCATCCTGTTTCTCCCGAATCCGTGTCTAGTGATGGTTATACACCAAACCACCCTCGAACACAAAAGAAAAAAGGCGACGCCTTTTATTTGCTGTTGATTTCGCCCATCGCTTTGTCCTTCCCCTCCGTCACAATCAGCTCGAGGGCTTCGCCGACAATCTTGCGGGCTTTTTTTAGTTTTTCCTGCTCGCTTGCTTTACATTTGCCCAGCACAAAATCGGTAATCTTCTCGGCATCGGGCCTTTTGAGCTTGCCCGACGGCGTCGAAGGGCTGATGCCGACGCGCACGCGCACGTAGTCTTTGGTTTTGAGCGCTTTTTCTATCGACTTAACGCCGTTGTGTCCGCCCGCCGAGGAGCCGAAGGAGATTTTGACGCGCCCGAGCGGCAAATCGAGCTCGTCGTGCACCACAATCAAATTTTTGGCGCTGCCGACGGCCTTTTTGATTGCCGGTCCGGAATTGTTCATGTAGACATTGAGGTCTACCACCTTGGCGGAGGATAGTTTGGGCGCGAGAGCCTCTACAAAGTCTTTACCGACGTTGTGCCGGGTACTTGCATACTGCGCGGTTGGGTTGCCAAGTCCTACTATGGTCCATTTCATATTGACTCCTTTATCGTACCGCATACAATACATCCATGCCACAGGAGAGTAGTGAGAATTTTTTCACCGAGCTCCTAAAATTCGTGCTCATCGCCGCCGCGATAGTCTTCCCCATCCGGCTTTTTATCGCGCAGCCGTTTATCGTCTCGGGCGCCAGCATGGACCCGACCTTCCGCAACGGGCAATACCTCATTGTCGACGAGATTTCCTACCGCCTGCAGAGCCCCGAGCGCGGCGATGTCATCATCTTCCGCTACCCGAAGAATCCTAAAGAATTTTTTATCAAACGCATCATCGGTCTGCCCGAGGAAACCGTTTCCATAAAAGGCGACATCATCACCATCACCAAAAAAGACGGTTCGACGGTGTCGCTGAGCGAGCCGTACGTCACCAACCACGGCAACGGCTCCACGGAGAGCCACCAGCTTAAGGCCGACGAGTATTTTGTCATGGGAGACAACCGGCCGGAGAGTTCGGACAGCCGGGTATGGGGAGTGTTGCCGCGCGACAACATCATAGGCAGAGCGTTTATCCGCCTGTTGCCGGTAGAGTCAGCCGGCATCTTCCCCGGCGAGACTCCCGCGCAAAATTAACATGCAACTACATCCGCGATCCGCCCCGGCATCATTTTTAAAACACGCGGCGGATGTCGCGGCCTTTTACGGGTTCCGCCCGCTGCGCGATATAGAGCGGCGCGTGCCGAACCTCGACCGCCGCGCGCACTCGTTTGCCACCGCCGGCAACGCCTGCGTGCAGTGCCACTCGCTGCATCAAGACGAGCCGGTGCTCGCCTACTGGGCGTCGCACTCGCCCCTGCACCTGCCCGCCTCCGCGCGGACGGAAGGCGGCAAGCACAACGACACGGGCGAGTTCGGACTCAACATCATCGGCGTCCCGGACAGCATCGCCGAGGTGGTGCTGTTAAAAACAGTGGCGACGGTGATAACCGAGTGGGGCGCCACCATAGGGCGCGTGCGGCTCAACGCTTTGGGCGACAAAGACTCAAAAATGCGCTTCGAGCGCGAGGTCTCCGTCTACTTGCGCAAGCACGCCAACTCTCTGCACGATGCGTGCCGCGAGAGGTTGTCGCGCGAGCCGATGGCGCCGTACAACTGCGCGGACGACTCCTGCAAAAAAATAGTCGAGGGCGGCCCGCGCGCGATGAACTTCCTGTCGGAAAAGAGCCGCCTGCATTTTAAAGAGGTGCTGGAACTCTCGGAGCGGCTCGCGCTCCCCTACGAGTTTGACGACCTGCTGATGGGCGACGAACGCGAGCCGCGGATGCTGTTTGCCTTCGACCTTAAAGACGAAGACGCGACGGTGCTTTGCAGTACCGGCGGGCGCTTCGACGACCACTTCCGCACGTACCTGCCGCGCCGCGAGGTGGCGGGCGTATCGGCAAGCATCTACTTCCGCAAAAAAGGCATGACCGCGGAACAGTTTAAACTGGCGCCAACGGCACAGCTCCCCTCCGTATATTTTATCCAAATAGGGCTCCGCGCGAAGATAGAGGGGCTTAGCGTTGTCGATGTCCTGCGCCGCGCGCACATACCGGTGCTCCAATCGTTCGACTCGTCCAAGTTCTCGCCGCAGTTCGCCTCGGCGCGCGCGGCGGGCGTCTCGCACTTACTTATCATGGGCCAGCGCGAGGCGCTCGACGGCACCATCCTGGTGCGCACCATGGACGACAGCCGCCAGACCATCGTGGGCCTGACCGACCTCCCCCGCTACCTCAAAACCCTTGGGTAGGGGTTAGCCATTACCCATAGTAGCAAGGACTACCCTTGCTAAGATTCTACAACCTCAAGCCAGTCAGTAATATGTTCCTCCACATCCTTTTTTGAAGAGAAGTATTTTGGAAATGATTCTGGCGCAGTTATGACGTGCTTACCGGACAAATATTCTTGCAGGCTGCTGTAAGGATAGGCCTCAACAAATTTTTTCAATACACCCCGTTTCGCACCGATTTTTTCCTTCCAGTGAGCGTCTTTAAGTTTGGCCGGATTTAAATGGATATAAGAGAATAAATATTTTAAATACCGATCATCGCCTGCATGCTCGCTTTTAAACGGACCTTGAAACAATGACCCATTCCGGTCGTTTTTCTTATTAAAATACATCGAGTACCCTGTTTGTAGTTTCAGCATAAATTTCGGAATACCCCCTTCAACTAATGGTGTTACAAGAATATGAAAGTGATTTGGCATTAAACAGAAAGCCCCGATGGCAACCAATTGGTTGCCGCGCTCGCGGGTAAATATTTCTTCGTAATTATATGTTTTTAAAATATTATCAATACGTACATCTTCGTTGCTATTCGCCAGATAGAGCAGTACCAAAAATCTCTTATAATCATTGACCGAGGAAAAGATTATCCTTTTATCAACACCCCTGTTATAGAGGTGATAGTACTCTTTTTCAACAAACGGCGTCTTCCTTTGCATACATAAAGTTTATCCCTCAGAGTGGTTTATAGCAAGGACTACCCTTGCTAAGTTTTAAGCCTTGCGCTAAAAAAATTTCTTGATACACTGCGGGGCAGACGCAAACCCTACGACAGCAACGGAGGATGACATGAAGGTCGTTTTCGACCGCCAGTATAAAGGCGCATCCATAATTGCCGCCTTTAAAAAGACGTTCGAATCAATGGGAGACGGCAAGACTACCCGGTGGAAGATCTCGGAAGAAACGCACAACTTCCAGATTGAAGTTGGCCTTACCCAGGGTATCGTCGGCTTAAACGACTATATCTACCAGAGTGTGAGCGCGTTGCCCGAACGAATGATTTTCGGGACGCCGTTCGGCGGCAAGGTCTGGAGATTCGATATCCTGGAATGGGAAGGGCTGGGCTGGATCGGGCTGACCCCAATCATTGCCGAAAAAGAGTACCGGGAAATCGATCTCGTGTTTGCGGGAATTACCGCAGCCCAAGAGGAAGCCCAATATCTTGGGGAGAAACTGCCGGATATCAGAAATATCATTCTCGCCTTCTACGAAAACCTGTTGAAGGTATCCGTAAAAAAAGCCGCCTAAACGAAGCGCCGGTCCACCAGACCGGCCTTTTTCTTGCTCAAAAAAGCCCCACGTGGTATATTCATTCGCGCAATGGCTGCAAATGCTGAGGTAACTAAAAACGAGGGCGAGTCGGCTATCAACCTGATACGCCGTTTTTCCAAACGCGTGCAAGGCGCCGGCGTTATCCCGCGCGTGCGCGGCAACCGCTACTACACCCGGCCGAAGTCCAAGGCCGTGTCCCGCAAGGGCGCGCTCAAGCGCATCACAAGGCGCGATGAGATAGCGGAGCTTATAAAACTCGGCAAAATGCTCGAAAAGCCGGTCCGTGGAAAATTCCGCCGTTAAAAAAATAAAGAACGCCGTCCTCGGCCGCAAGTATGACTTGTCGGTCGCCTTTTTGAATTTAGCGCAGATGCGAAAGATTACTCTGCGCGTTCAACCCCGACGCTCAGCGGTCGGGGCCCCGACCAAAGCGTCGGGGAAAAGAAACCATGTCTCCAACGTACTCTCCTTCCCCCTTTCCAAAACCTCCGGCGAAATTTTGATATGCAAAGCCGCCGCCAAGCCTTTTAGTATCGAATTTTTATTTATCCACGGCCTTCTGCATCTAAAAGGGTTAAAACATAGTGCTACAATGGAGCGTGAGGAGGACCGCCTGTTAAAGCGGTTCGGCTTCGCTCGTAATGGCTAATCATGTAACCGGCATAGACATCGGCTCCTACCACGTCAAAGTGGTGATTGCCGAGCGCTCGGACGACCCGCGGCTGCCGCCGCGGATTTTGGGTACCGGATACGCCGAGTCGCGCGGCCTCCGGCAAGGGTACATTGTGTCCATACCGGAAGTGTCGCGCTCGGTCGCGGCGGCCGTTGCTCAGGCAAGCAAAGCGGCCAGGGTCAAGGTAAAGCGGGTGTACCTCGGCGTCGGCGGCATCGGAATAGAAGAGGCCTTCTCGCGCGGCGAGACGGTCGTAGAGCGCGGCGACTCCATCATAACCTCCCGCGACCTGCCGCGCGCCGAAAAAGTGTGTCTGGACGCGCTGTCGCCCGCCGCCAGGCAAAACCGCATCGTCATACACTCGATACCCCTGCGATACAGCGTCGACGGCGCGAAGGTCCTCGGCAAAACACCGGTGGACATGAAGGGCCAGCGCGTATCGGTTGAAATGCTTTTTATCACCTGCCTGGAGCGGCACATCAACGACCTCAAGGCCGCCGTCGAAGACGCCGGGTTCGAGGTGGAGGATGTGTGCGCGGCGTCATTGGCGGCATCGTTTGTCGCGCTGTCCAAGATGCAAAAACGCGTCGGATGCGTGCTCGCCAACATCGGCGCGGAAACGCTCTCGATACTGGTGTTCGAGAACTCCGTCCCTATCTCTATAAAGGTCTTTCCCGTCGGCGGAGCCGATATCACCAACGACCTCGCGCTCGGCCTGCGGATTTCTCCCGAAGACGCCGAACAGCTCAAACACGGCGCGGTGCTCGGCGCTCCGTATCCGAAGCGCAAAATAGACGACATCATAGCGCGGCGCATCAGCGACATGTTTAAGCTTGTCGAAGCCCATCTTAAAAAAATAGGAAAGGACGAACTCCTGCCCGCCGGCGTCATTTTGACCGGCGGCGGCTCCTCTATACAAACCGTTGCCGACTTGGCTAAAGCGGTTCTGCGCCTGCCGTCGCGCGCGGCGCCGCTTGCCGAGGGCGCGCAAAAGATGCAGCTGCGCGACTCCAGCTGGTCGGTCGCGTACGGGCTCACTCTATGGGGATTCGGCGGCGGGCGCGAAATGGAGGCCGACGCGGAGAGCACTATCGGCGATTTCTTTAAAAACCTCTGGCGCTGGTTCAAAAAGTTTCTGCCGTAAGACGGACAATAATACAAAAGGATAAGGCGTCAATAGTTTTTTCGAACAGACACAAAACGGCTTAACCACAGCGTTTTAAATGCTAAGCAGGCGGGCAGTAGCTTGTGGACTTGTACTTGCTTGCATAGGCAAGTATCGCAGTGTTACAGTGATGCGACCATTTATCAGAGTTCAACCTCATTATTTATGCCGCAAATAAACCCAGACATAGAGGCGTTCGCACGGATTCGGGTCGTTGGTGTCGGAGGCTCGGGAAAGAACGCCGTCAACCACATGATTGACTCTAAGGTGCGCGGAGTGGATTTTATCGCCATCAATACCGACGCGCAGGACCTCCATCACTCGATGGCGAAGAAAAAAATTCACATCGGCAAAAACCTCACCCGCGGTCTGGGGGCGGGCATGAACCCGGAGCTGGGCAAGCGCGCGAGCGAAGAAACAAAAGAGGAAGTACAGCAGGCGCTAAAAGGCAGCGATATGATTTTCGTCGCCTGCGGCATGGGCGGCGGCACCGGCACCGGAGCGGCTCCGGTTGTCGCGCGCACCGCCAAAGAGATGGGCGCTCTTACCGTGGCGGTTGTGACAAAACCATTTTCATTCGAGGGCGCTCAGCGCATGCGCATCGCCGACCAGGGCCTTGAGGACCTCCGCAAAGAGGTAGACGCGCTCATCGTCATCCCGAACGACCGCCTGCTTGCTACTGTGGCCAAAGACACAACTCTTAAACACGCCTTTGCCATGTGCGACGACGTGCTCAAACAGGCCGTCGAGGGCATTTCCGACCTTATCACCAACCCGGGCATCATCAACGTCGACTTTGCCGACATCCGGGCTGTCATGGAAAACGCCGGTTCCGCACTGATGGGCATCGGTGTCGCCAGCGGAGAGAACCGCGCGGCGGCCGCGGCCAAAGCCGCTGTCTCCTCGCCTCTGCTCGAGCTCTCTATCAACGGAGCTAAGGGCGTTTTGTTTGCCATCGCCGGCGGAGACGACCTCGGTATGCTCGAGGTGCATGAGGCCGCAAAAATAATCACCGAGTCGGTGGACCCGAACGCCAAAATAATCTTCGGCGCCGTCCGCGACGAAAAGCTCAAAAAGGGCGAGGTGCGCGTTACCGTCATTGCGACCGGGTTCCCGGCCGCGGGCGTCGCGCCGCGCGGCACGCCGCTCTTTGGCACCTTTAGGGAAAAGGATGACTCTCCGATAGGAAAAATCTTCCACTCGCCGATAAAGGACGAGAAGGAAAAAGATAAAGAAACAAAACCGGAGCCGGAACCGAAACTGACGCCGAAGCCGGCGGAAGAGGACGACGAGTGGGGCGCGGTTCC
>CAYIHD010000016.1:10755-13148 GCA_964363205.1 uncultured Candidatus Saccharibacteria bacterium
GATTATCGGCGGAGGGCCTGCGGGCGTGGCGGCGGGCGTGTATGCCGCGCGCAAAAAACTGAAGACACTGCTGATTGCCGAGACAATAGGCGGACAATCGACCGACTCTCCGGATGTTCAAAACTGGATAGGCACGCCGCACATAAGCGGCGCGGAGATGGCAAAACAGCTCGAAAAGCATCTGCGCGAGTACGCCGGCGATATGCTCGAGCTTACGCTTGGCGAGCGCGCGACCGCGGTCACCAAAAACGGGAGCAGTTTTTCTATTGCAACAGCCAAGACCTCTTACATCGCGCAAACGGTCTTTGTCGCCACCGGCGGCTCGCGCAAAAAGCTCGAGGCGGTTGGCGCGGCGCAGTTTGAGCACAAGGGCGTCACGTACTGCGCCTCCTGCGACGGGCCGATTTTTTCCGGACAGGATGTCGCGGTGGTCGGCGGCGGCAACGCCGGGTTTGAGACCGCCGCGCAACTGCTCGCCTACTGCAAGTCGGTCACCCTTATACACCGTCAACCGGACTTTCTGCGCGCCGACAAAGCGACCGTCGACACGGTGCTCGCCCACCCGAACATGAAGACCATTGTTAACGCGACCCCCGTGGAGGTTAAGGGCGACACGTTTGTAAAAAGCATTTCGGTCAAAGACAACGCCACCGGCGCGATAACCGAAATTCCGGTTGTGGCGGTGTTTGTCGAAATAGGCATGGTCCCCGCCACCGACCCTGTCAAAGGCCTGGTCGAGCTCGACCAGTGGGGCAAAATTAAAGTTGACGCCAAAAATCAGCGCGCATCCGTGGCGGGAGTATGGGCCGCGGGCGACTGCTCCGACGGCCTGTACCACCAAAACAACATCGCCGCCGGCGACGCCGTCAAAGCGCTCGAAGACATCTACCTCTATATAAAAGCGGCAAAATAGCCGGACCTTGTATTTTTTGCCGCCGGTCTATAAACTCATGTCTGGCAAACAGACAACGGGAGTACGCCATGAGCCTGGGTGCGGTACTTGGACACCTCGCTGCTTCGGCGGCGCTTACCGACGCCCTGATACGTCTCGGGCGCCGCTACGTTGAGTTCTTTTTTCTCTACCCTGTCGCACTTCGAAGGACACGGGAAATATCTTCTTTGGCTGCGTGTGTGGAACAAATCTTCCGCGAGCGGACTAGCCTGTTCAGCAGGGTCGGGTGGAACATCCGAAGTACTCCGGGTTTTGGCGTACAAGCGAATGGGGACAGAGACCCCACCTGTTGGGAGACACCGGTCGGAATCACTGTCTACATCGCCGGCAAACCGGCGCTTGTAATGGGAGTCGAGTTCCACGGTGCGACCCTCTGTGTACGACAACTGCAAGGGATAGCCGGAACCAAGCTGGACAAAAATCTGCAGGACTGGCCGAAGCTTTTTGTCCAAGCCTGCACCGAGTTTGCGCTGGCCTCCGGCATCAAACGGGTGCGGATATACCGGGCTGACCAAGGCCTGTTCTACCATTTCCCCGCCAATATAGTGCGGTGTAACGGAGAGACCCTGCGCGAAGCAAAAAAGTCTCTCCGGCAACGGATGCGGCGGCGCTACGACGGCACCGCGCGGCAACTGCACTTCATCATGAAAAGAAGCTACGGGGAATGGACAAACCCCAACTGCGCGCGGCCATAATATGGCCGCGCTTTTTATAACCCGCGGTGGTGGTCGCCCTTGATGTCGTGGATATCTTTTTCGAGGTGGTCGAGCTTGGCGACGATTTCTTTAGTCTGCTGATGTTCCGCCTTTAAAATATCCAGCTCGCTGCGCTCCACCAGCTTCTTTTCCTTTTTAAATCCGGAGATGATGATACTGTCGCCGATAAAAAACGATACCAAAAGCCCGCTCACCAGCAGTATGATGACGCCCATCACGATGGAGCCAAAGCCGTGGAGCCCCGGTATCAGCTCGGCGACCTCCCATACCCCCTTCCACAACAAAATGATACCCACGGCGCCGACGAGCGCGTAGATTATCGGGCTGTGGCTAAGCTCGATGCGCACATAGTCCTCGAGCCTGTCGAAAAAGGAAAGTAGTTTCTTGACCATGAATCCATTATACCCCGTAGTAGAGCTCCGCTTCACTACAGGGTATACCTTGTCCGCTCAGCGGTACAGTATGATGCCGTACACGATGATAAAGTTCAAAATTCCGACCAAAAAGTTGCCGATGTATATGGGCGGCTCGCGGTGCACCAGGCCGTAGACAACCCAAAGCACGTTGAGGAACCCTAAAAGAAACCAAGTATCGACAGAGAGGCCTGCCGCGCTTTTGTCGGAAAAAAGCGTGAATGCCTGCGGCAACAACACCAGCGGCGTCGCCATCGCGGCACCATACATAAGATAATCAAACCAACTCCTCACCTTCTTTTTATTCCGCAT
>CAYIHD010000017.1:0-12489 GCA_964363205.1 uncultured Candidatus Saccharibacteria bacterium
AGAGTCCTGACGATGTGCAAAAACACCTCGGGTTGGCGTCGGTCTACTTTGCGGCATGCCGGCTGCCGGATGTTTATACCGAGCTTGCCGCCATCGCCAAAATCCAACCGGCCGCCGCCGCCGAGATGCAGAATCTCCGCAAGCAGATAGAAACCGGCGCCATCAAATGCGGCAGATAGCCGCAGATAGCCGCAGATAGCGGTGGATAAAAGTTATCCACACCTGCAAAGGACTCTCCTTTGCAGAGGAGTATTCTGAATAAATGTTAAGAGGCGCTCCTTTTGTAGATGGAGAATATTATCATGTGTTTAATAGGGGTGCTCACAAGATAGATATTTTTCTCGGAGAGAAAGACTATGAAAGATTTCAACTGCTCCTGCATCTTGCAAATAACCGCGATGGAGTAAATCTGCGAAATATCTTTATAAAGTATAAGGGAGAACCAATTAGTACTATCTTCGAAATGGAGGTTCCAGACAAAAATCTTGTAGAGGTGTTGGCATATTGTCTTATGCCCAATCACTTTCATTTGGTGTTAAGGCAAAAGTCCGAAAATGGAATTTCTTCTTTCCTAAAAAGACTACTTACGGGATATTCCATGTATTTTAATTTGACCAACGAGCACAGCGGCACCTTGTTTCAAGGTCCCTCCAAAAGTCGTTTAGTGGATAACGAAGCGTATTTTCGATACATATTTGCTTATGTTCATTTAAATCCACTGGCATTCATAGGATACGAAAAGCGGAAACATTCTGTAGAAAAGACGAAGATGAGAGAGTTTTTAAATTCTTATCCGTACTCAAGTTTTTATGACTATAATGTTTCAAGCCGCCCGGAAAAAGTCATACTCGGTCTTGAGTCTGCTCCGGAATTTCTCAAGTCGTCAAATGATTTGGAGGATCTGATCAGATGGGAAGAAGGGGGAGATTTATTACAAGAGTTATCCACAGTTGCAAAGGACTCTCCTTTGCATAGCGGTGGGTAGGATGGGGATTATGAAGGAATTTTTATGGGTGGTGTGGCGGTGGGTGCGGTGGCCGGTTTTGGTGCTTGGTTTTTTGTATGCCGTGTTGGTCGGCTTCCGGACCGTGATGCTTTTTGACGAGGACAAAACTAACGCGGCTGTGGCGGAGATTCATGCGCAGAAAATAACACTCGCTGATGTTATGGGCACCAGTTTGCCTCCTGCTCCGGATCAGGCTGAAAACGATGCCACTGTGGCTGGGATTGATAAAAACAACAACGGCATCCGCGATGATGTTGAGCTTGCGATATTTAAAAAGTACCCGAATGATAAAAAAACCCGCGCCGCCGCATTGCAGTATGCGATGGCAGAACAAATGTATTTAACGCGTGTTTATAATACTGAAACATGGAAAGCTGTTGCAGAAGAGACTGGGCGTTCGTTCGGATGTATTTTACAGGTCCACATTGATAATGAAGAGATTCAGAACCTTGTCTTTAATACAGAGTTAAGAAAGAAAGAAAGAACCAGAGTGTTCGAATTTATTACAAGTCACGGTGACGCTCCTGGTAAGCCATGCGATGTAGATACAAGCACATTGCCCAATTAGTTTTCATCCTTTTTCTTTTTCCGGCAGCTGTTCAAGCCGCGTGTTCTGCTAGTGGCTACAGCGTCGTTTTTGTTAATGGTATTTTTAATACAAAAGAAGAAGCAGAAGAAAATAGGTTGGAGTTGCGTAAGAAACTAGGAGATATATTTAATAGTCAACAGATTACCTATATTACTGGCTACAACCCGTCGCATCTGGAGGGGTTGGGGGATTTGGCGCAGATTTTTGCTCAGAGTTTTGGGGCTTCGGTTTCAAACTTCGACAGGGATACTATTTTACTCCAAATCCATCCGGAGGTTACGACCCGCAAGGTGTTTTTGGTCGGGCACTCGCAGGGCACTTTGTATACGAACGATATGTATAGCTACCTTCTTTCCCACGGGGAACCGAAGGGGGCCGTGGGTGTTTTTAACGTGGCGACTCCGGCCAATTATGTTGCCGGCGGCGGCTCTTATCTGACATCAAAAACCGACTTTATTATCAAAGATTATATCGCGTACGCCAATACAACCGGAGCGCTACCGCCCTTGCAGCCGAACGCGCAGTTGGCGCCCGAAGCCGCCATAGGCAACGGCCACAACTTTATTGATATTTATCTTACCTATGCCGGAGATCAGATAGTCAAAGACATACAGCAGGGGTTGTCCCGGCTTAAAGCCGGAGAAGGGACTGCAGCCGAAGGGTGTTTTACGCCGCCGGAAAACGGTTTGGGGTATAAAACACAGCAGATTATTTTTGCGGTGGCTGACCCTGCCGCGACCGGGATAAAAGTGGCGGCAGTGACAGGGTGGCGGGGAGCGTCGATAGCGGTCGGCGGTATCAAGAGCGGACTCGCGGCGGTAGGAGGCGCTTTTGGTTATGTCGCGAGCGCTTTTGTTCCGGCTCCGCGCACCACTAACCTGCCCGGTAGCCATGATGTTGTCGGCGCGCTCTACGGCTCGAGCGTTACCGAAAAAAATCTCAAGGAGTTCGGACTGCTCGAAGACCAGGCCGGGGCGGTGGCTTTGGCGGTGCCGGAAGCGCCGGCGCCGGAAGTAAAAAGTGATGTGCAAGAGGGCGTCGTGCTTGGCGCTGAAACGGAAGACACTGTTGCTCCGCCGCCTGCTCCTGCTCCGCAAGGGCTGGACCTCCCTCCGCTGTACAGCGTGGGCGGAGGCGGGTCGGCGGGGTTCGGCGGCGGTGGTTCCGCAAGCGCCGCGCCGGCGCAGGAAGTTGCGACTGTGGATGTCGAGCCGCCCGCAACCACGACTGAGACAGTAACCGAAACGGCAACCACGACCGAAACTACTACTGAAACCGCAACCACGACAGAAACGGTAACCGAATCAGCGACCACCACCGAAGCGGTAGTCGAAACCGCGACAACTATTACGCTCTACGAACAGCTCGACACATCAACACTGGGCGGAACAAGGAATGAGCGCGGTACGCAGGCTATTCCAGCGCAAAAACTCGGCGCGGGCTTAAGCGGAGTGTTCGGGTCAATAGCGTACAAAGTAAACGGAAGCGCTATTGCTTCCGACATTGACGTTGCTAATGGATATGGAGGATTCGTTCTGTACTCTTGTTTTACCGGTTCTTACGCTCTCCCCTGCAGTAAAGTAGCGGAGTCAAGCTCTCCGCCTCAAATGTTATCGCAATCAGGAAATGACGTATATCTGCTTGCCACAACCACCAGTGTGTACACGTTTTCCCCGGACCCGAACTCCTACTATTTCCTGCAGTGGTCAACCGCCGGAGACTGGGCGCTCTACGGCGCCGCTTCCACTACTGATGCGTACGCGAACGGTATTGCAGAGTGGAAAAATGCCATAGTGTTTGAAGCAGAGGCAAAAATCTCCGACGTCGCGTTCCGTATCTGCAGTACTGCGCAGTGCGTGCTACCATAGCGGTCATGCTGATAGAAGAACAGGTGCCGCTCGGGCCGCTCACGACTTTTAGGATTGGGGGGCCGGCGAGGTATTTCGCACGGGTGCGCACTGTGGAGGAGTTACAGCAGTCCCTCGACTATGCTCGGGACCAAAATCTGGCTACGCTGATTTTGGGCGGAGGGTCGAATGTTTTGATAAGCGACGCGGGGTTCGACGGCCTGGTCATTAAAATAGAAATCGCCGGCAAGGCAGGCGACGGCGACACTCTCATTGCCGGAGCCGGAGAAAATTGGGATGCGTTGGTCGAGCGTGCGGTTGCCGACGGGTTGTGGGGGATAGAAAACCTCTCCGGCATCCCCGGCACGGTCGGGGCGGCGCCGGTGCAAAACATCGGCGCGTACGGAAGCGAGGTCAAGGACACGCTCGCGTGGGTTGATGCTTTTGATACGCACAGCGGCACCATGACGCGCCTGAGCAATGCCGAGTGCGCGTTCGGCTACCGCACCAGCCGGTTTAAAAAAGAACCCGGGCGTTTTGTCATTGTGCGCGCGGCGTTTGCTCTTAGTAAAAACGGCGAGCCGAACGCCTCGTACAAAGACCTCGCCGATTGCGGGAAGCTAAACATCACGCAAATTCGTGAGCGGGTGCTCGACGTCCGGTCGCGTAAATTCCCCGATTTAAGTGTAGAGGGGACCGCGGGCTCGTTTTTCCTCAATCCGGTCGTATCCGCGCAAAAAGCGGCAGAATTGCTGGCAGAATATCCGGATTTGCCGCAATTTAAGGCGGAAAACGGGGTAAAGGTGTCGTTGGCGTGGCTCCTTGACCACGCGTTGGAGGTAAAAGGACTGTCGGTGGGAGGGGCGCGCCTTTACGAGAGACAGCCATTGGTTATCTCGGCATCGCGCACTGCGAGCGCAAGCGACGTCGCAGAGCTCGCGGAAAAAGTCGCTGACCTCGTGCAGGACAAACTGAAAATTAAAATAGAGCCGGAAGTAAAAATAATAAATTAAAATAGTTATCCACAGTACGCGCGATATTTTTGTTGTATATGCGCTATTTGTTGCGATACTTAGAGGTAGGGCATCGATGAAGTGATGTTTGATCGTCCTAGGTCGAACAAGCAATCACGGTCGAACGATGCATAGACCATTTTGCGGTCACTCCGCAACTATCATGGCCAAGAAAAGAAAAGCAGCTAAGAAGAAGAAGCGCTAAGGCGCAGCTGCCCCGCACTCGCGGCAGGCAGTTATTGTCTTCTCAAGGAAAAAACCGTCCAGCTCAGCTGGACGGTTTTTCCGCTCCGACGCTTCGGTCGGAGCCCCGACTATTACGTCGGGGTCAAAATATGCTACTATCCGTGCATGTTTTCGCTTAAAAAACTGTTCGGCGACCCGGCGCAAAAAATCATGGCCAACAGCTCCGCAACGGTGGCTGCGGTCAACGTTTTTGCCGCTCCGTACGAAGGTCTTTCTGACGATGCCTTAAAGGAAAAAACGGCCCTGTTCAAGGACCGCCTCGCCAAAGGCGAGACCGAGGAGGCTATTCTGCCGGAGGCGTTTGCCGCCGTGCGGGAGTCCGCGCGGCGCACGGTCAAACTGCGTCCGTTCGATGTACAGCTCGTGGGCGGCCTGGTGCTCAACAATCACTCTATCGCCGAGATGAAAACGGGCGAGGGTAAGACGCTGGTGGCAACGCTGCCGGCGTATCTCAACGCTTTGCACGGCAAAGGCGTGCACATTGTCACGGTCAACGACTACCTCGCGCGCCGCGACGCGGTGTGGATGGGACAGATTTACGCGATGCTGGGACTTTCGGTCGGCGTCATCAACCACGACTCCTCGTACCGCTACGACGCCGCTCATGTCGATTTGGATAAAGACCGCGACTTGGAGGGCAGTTTTAGGGTCTTCCACGAATTCCTCCGGCCGTGCACCAGGCGCGAGGCGTACGAGGCCGACATAACCTACGGCACCAACTCGGAGTTCGGTTTTGATTATTTGCGCGACAACATCGCGTACAGCGAGCGCGAGCTGCGCCAGCGCGGGCACTACTTTGCGATTGTAGACGAAATCGACTCGATACTCATCGACGAGGCGCGCACGCCGCTTATCATCTCGGCGCCGGCGGGCGAGTCGGAAGATTTGTACCGCACGTTTACTAAAATCGCCTCGCAACTGAAGCAGGAGGAGGATTATACCGTGGACGAAAAGCGCAAGGCGATACAGCTTACCGACGACGGCATCACCAAGGCGGAAAAACTGCTCGGCGTCGAAAATATATACACCGAGGGCGGCATCAAATATGTGCATCACCTCGAGACCGCCGTGCGCGCCAAGGCGCTCTTTAACCTCGACAAGGAGTATGTCGTGCGCGACGGCGAGGTGGTGATAGTCGATGAGTTTACCGGCCGTATGCAGCCAGGCAGGCGCTGGTCGGAGGGCTTGCACCAGGCTATAGAGTCCAAAGAGGGCGTTGCGGTGCAAAAAGAGAGCCGCACCTTCGCCTCAATAACCTACCAAAATTACTTCCGGCTTTACGACAAGCTTGCGGGCATGACCGGTACCGCCAAGACCTCCAGCGAGGAGTTTTATAAGGTGTACGGGCTTGAGGTTATCGAGGTCCCGACCAACAAGCCGATAGTCCGCAAGGACCAAAACGACCTCATCTTCCAGACCGAACAGGGGAAATTTAGCGCGCTTGCCCGCCATGTTAAAACGCTCCACCAAAAAGGCCAGCCGGTGCTCATAGGTACGGTGTCCATAGAAAAAAATGAACTGCTCTCCAACTTTTTGCGGCGGGAGGGAGTTCCGCACGAGATGCTCAACGCCAAAAACCACGAGCGCGAGGGCGAGATAGTCGCGGGTGCCGGCGAGAAAGCCCGCGTCACGGTGGCGACCAACATGGCGGGCCGCGGCGTCGACATCAAACTCGGCGGAGCGTTGGCGACTCCGGCACTGGCACAAGAGGTCAAAGACCTCGGCGGCCTGTATGTGCTCGGCACCGAGCGGCACGAGGCGCGCCGCATCGACAACCAGCTGCGCGGCCGCTCCGGCCGGCAGGGCGACCCGGGGGAGACACAGTTTTTTGTTTCGCTCGAGGACAGCCTGATGCGCATCTTTGCGCCGGAGTCGCTCAAGGGCCTGATGGGTCGCTTTGGCATACCCGAGGACGAGCCTATACAAAACTCGATGGTGAGCCGCGCGCTCGAGAGCGCGCAGACAAAAATAGAAGGGTTTAACTTTGACTCGCGCAAACACGTGCTCGAGTTTGACAACGTGCTCGACAAACAGCGCCGCGCTATATATGAGCGCCGGCGCAAGATTTTGACCGGCAAAGACGAGGATGTCGCCCTAGTGCTTGAGGAGTTGGCCGGCGAAAGCGCCGAGGCCAAGGAACTGCTTGTGCAGAAAGAAAAGGAGCTCGGCGCGGAGCAGTTTATAAAACAGGCGCGCGGCATCATGCTGCAGACGCTGGACCTCCTGTGGGTGGAACATCTGGAGTCGATGGAGTACCTGCGCGGCTCGGTAAACCTGCGCGCCTACGGCCAGCGCGACCCGCTGACCGAGTACCGCAAAGAGGGGACGCATATATATAAGGAGATGGAGGACGTCTTCCGCGGGAATGTGTTTGAGATGCTTTCCAAGCTTACCGCCGCCGGAACGGGCGAACTTGCCGCAAATCCGGCGCCCATCGACATATCGAAATTTCGAAATATCGAGGCCGACGGCGCAGCCGTCGGTCGAAATGACCCCTGCCCATGCGGTTCGGGTAAAAAGTGGAAGCAGTGCGGCCTCAAAAACACCGAGGAGCACCAACGCTTGATGGCGGCTAAAAAATAAGGCATAGTGCCGGGCAGAATTGTCAGCGCCGGCTGTGCCGGAAAAGGAGAGTGTTATGCAAGTACTAAGGCTAAGGCCGAACTTTAAGCGCACCATTGACGGTGTCGGCGGATTGGCAACGGTTGTTGTGCAAGACGCCAAAACGTTGCGTGTTCTGATGAACGCGTTCACTGACGAGGCCGGCTTTCGCGAGTCGTTGAAGACCGGCAAGGTAAGCCTCTTTTCGACCTCCCGCAAGAAAAGCTGGATTAAGGGCGAGTCGAGCGGCAACTTCATGCGGATCATCGGTGTTCGTGTCGACTGCGATGGCGACGCCATCCTTTATTTAGTCGAGCCACAGGGCCCTGGTCTTGCGTGCCACACCAACGCGAAGTCGTGCTTCTATCGCGACATTTCCGGCCGGTCCGAACCGGCGCCGGATGCCGGCGAGCACGAAGCGCTCAAGTTCGTCGACGTTGACGTCCATAAGGACCTCCTGTAACGGCTACGGCGCGACCTCACGGTCGCGCCTTTTTTCTTTGTCCTGTTACAATAGTGGTATGGCTGAACGGTACAAAATTATCCCCGAGGTGTTCGTATTTTTTGTCCGTGAGGGCAAGATTTTGCTCGCTCGGCGGTTTCAAACCGGCTATGAGGACGGTAATTACGGCTTGCCGGCAGGGCACGGCGAGAACGGCGAGACTATGCGGCAAGGCGCCATCCGTGAGGCGCTTGAGGAGGTCGGGGTCGCTCTTTCACAGGAAGATATGACCTTTGCCCTCGTGCAGCACCGCTGGTGTGAGGATCCGGATAATCCGCATGCACGAGTCGGATTTTATTTTGCGCCCGCCAAGTGGAGTGATGAGCCGCGCAATACCGAGCCGGAAAAGTGCGATGATTTGAACTGGTTTCCCTTGGATGCACTGCCTGACAACATGGTGCCGCACGTCCGGGCCGCTATCGAATCGTATAAAAAAGGGGAGCGGTACGCTGAGTTCGATTGGGAGAGCAGAAAATAAATACTATGGCTATAAAACCTAAATGCGACAAATGCAAAAAAGAGCTCAAAGCTTTCGGTGCTCTGCTCTTTTCTCCGCCAAACAAAAAGAGCGTGGTTAAAAAGTTTCACGTCTGCGTGCTTTGTTATACGGAGTTGGTAAAGGAGTTTAATAAGTGAGTATTTCGAGATTTCGACATTTCGATATATCAATATTTCGATACATGGCTACGATACAAAAGTTTGAGGACTTGATTTGCTGGAAGAAAGCACGCGAACTGGCGAACTGCATATTTGACCTTACCGATAATCCGCAGTTTAAAGACTTCGACCTCAAGCGACAGATACGCCGCGCGGCCATATCGCCACTCTCCAACATTGCCGAAGGGTTCGACCGCGGCACCCGCAACGAGTTTATCGACGCACTTTTTATCGCCAAAGGCGAGGCGGGCGAGGTTCGCGCTCAATTGTATATCGCTTCCGACCGCGGGTATGTCTCTGCCGAAGGGCTAAAGAAAGGCCTCGGGCTGACCGACGAATGTTCTCGGTTGATACAAAGTTTTGTTAATAAGGTTAAGGGCGGGTCGGAGAAAGGGGTTCAGTTTAAGCATGTGCCAAAAGCAGACCCGCTTGAGGCGTTTTTGCGCGAAACTAACCCCGACATGCACAAAAAGTTTTATCCGAAAAAGTCTTGATATATCGAAATATCGAAATTTTGACATTTCGAAATTTAGACATGTAGACATTTCGACATATACTTAACGTATGGACGTACCGCTCTTTGCCGGGGCTTTTTTTGCGGGGATGATTATGTTCCTCGCCCCGTGCACGCTCCCGGTCGTGCCGGGGTACTTGGCGTTTATCGCCGGTATTCCGCTCTCGGCGCTTACCAACCCCGCCGCCAAACGCAGCGCGCGGCGGGTCGTCTTTAAAAACGCGCTCGCGTTTGTGCTCGGATTTTCCGCTGTTTTTATACTGCTCGGCGCTTCGGCCGGATTGCTGGGCGTTTTTATAGGGCCCTGGCGCTACGTGTTGGCACAGTTCGGCGGTGTGGTGCTTATTCTCTTTGGCATAACCATGCTCGGGATGGCGCGTATTCCTCTGCTGTCGAATGATAGGCACATAAAGCTCCCGTCGTTCCTCGAGCTCGGGCATTTGCACAGCTCATTTCTTATCGGCGTTTTATTTGCGCTCGGGTGGAGCCCGTGCATCGGGCCCATCTTGGGTACTGTTTTGCTTATCGCCTCCAGCTCCGCCACGGTGTACTACGGCGCGCTTTTGTTGGCGGTGTTCTCCGCCGGGCTCGCCGTGCCATTCCTGCTCACCGCCCTTATTGTGACGGAGTCCACCGTGTTTCTGTCGCGTATCGCCGGGTTTACCCGAGTACTTTCCTTTGTGGGCGGTATCGGGCTTATCGTGGGCGGGGTACTCATGCTTACCGGCACCACGCAGTTTGTCGCCGAGTGGGTCTACGGCCTCTTCGGTATAACCGGCAACGGCGCGTTGCTCAACTACTTTTAACGTAGTAGCATGTCCTTATGTCATGGTGGGGAATTCTTATACTGGCAGTGGTGGGGTTTTTGATTTTTAAATTTCTCTTTAAACCCTTTTTTAAAATACTGGCGTTTGCGGCGCTTGCTATAGCGGTGTATCTTCTCTTTTTTTAAATATTCAAATATTTAAATCTTTTCCATGGCTCTTGTCGATGAAATGAGGATTCTGGCCCGCGGCGGCAAAGGGGGTAACGGCGTCGTGCGCTGGCTGCACCTTAAGAGCCAGGAGTACTCGGGGCCTTCCGGCGGCAACGGCGGCAACGGCGGCGACATATATATCCGCGGCGTGCGCGATATCTCTCTGCTGGGCCGCTATCGCGGAGAAAAAAAGTTCGAGGCGCAAAGCGGCCGTGACGGCGAGGGCCAAAACCGCGACGGCAAGGGAGGCGATGATTTGATTATCGACCTGCCGGTCGGCTCGATTGTGCGCAACGAGTCCACGGGCGAGATGCACGAGCTGCTGAAAGAAGGAGAACAAAAATTGGTACTCAAAGGGGGCAGGGGCGGCGCGGGCAACGCGGTTTTTAAATCATCGGTCAACCGCTCGCCGATGGAAAGCACTCCAGGGCTACCGGGCGAGGAGGCGTACCTATATATAGAGTTGCGGCTTATCGCGAGCGCCGGGCTTATCGGGCTCCCGAACGCGGGCAAGTCGTCTTTGCTCAACGCCCTTACCGGCTCGTCGGCCAAGGTCGGAGCATACGCCTTTACCACGCTCGACCCTAACTTGGGCGCCTTATACGGCTTTATCCTTGCCGACATACCGGGGCTCATAGAGGGCGCCTCCGCGGGGAAGGGCCTCGGTTCCAAGTTTTTGAGGCATATCGCCCGCACCTCTATTATCCTGCATTGCGTGTCTCTGGAATCCGAGAAACCCTTACAGGACTACAAAACTGTGCGAGACGAGATATCCAGTTTCGGAGAGGGCGAGCTTAAAGACAAGCCTGAAATCATTATTTTGACCAAGTCTGATACCCGCACCGCAGATGAGATAGAAGCGGTTAAGAAGCAGTTTGCCAAAAAGGGGAGTGGTATAGAAGTGGTTTCGGTGCTTGACGATGTCCTTGTCAAGAAACTGGGCGACACCATAGTTTCCGCATTGAGAAAGAACGAGGGGTAGTGTATTCTCCTTGTATGTATAAAGTGACGGTCGGCCTGGAGATACACGCCGAACTTACAACGGCTACTAAGATGTTTTGCGCTTGCCGCAATGACGCGGACGAAAAGGCGCCGAATAAAAATATCTGTCCGGTGTGCATGGCGCACCCCGGCTCTTTGCCGGTGATAAATAAAGAGGCGGTGCGCAAGGTGCTTTTGGTCGGCAAGGCAGTCGGTGGAGCGCTTGCCGACTACACAGAGTTTGACCGCAAAAACTATTTTTACCCGGACATACCAAAGGGCTATCAAATAAGCCAGTACCAGCATCCGCTGGTAAGCGGCGGCGCTCTCGCGGGAGTCGCGCTGACCCGTATACATTTGGAGGAGGATACCGCGCGCTCACAGCATGATGGGGAAAAGAGTTTGGTGGATTACAACCGCGCCGGCGTGCCTTTGATGGAGCTGGTGACAGAGCCGGTCATACACAGTGCGCAGGAGGCCGGCGCGTTTGCCCGAGAACTGCAGCTGCTGCTCCGTACGCTCGGCGCAGGGGAGGCCAATATGGAAAAGGGGGAGATGCGGGTGGAGGCCAATATTTCAGTTTCCAAGGAGACACCTTCCAAAGCTAAGGAGTCACCTTTGAAACTCGGGACAAAAGTAGAGGTTAAAAACCTCAACTCGTTCCGCTCGGTTGAGCGGGCTATTGCGTACGAAATAACGCGCCAGAGCGAGTTGCTACAGGGCGGGGGAGCGGTAGCGCAAGAGACGCGCGGCTGGGACGAGATAAAAGGTGTCACCTTTAGCCAGCGCAAGAAGGAAAGTAGTCACGATTACCGGTACTTCCCGGATCCGGATTTGCCGAGCCTGCGGCTGGGGGAGATGTCGACATTTCGAGATTTCGATATGCCGGAATTGCCGTGGCAACAAAGAGAGCGCCTGCGCGGCATGGGATTTTTACAGGAGCAGGATATTGAGCAATTGTTAGTTGATGCGCAGTTGGCGGGTTTTTTTAACCAAGCAATAGGACAGCTCGGAAGCCCGGAACTTAAAAAAAGCGCCGCAAACTACATACTTAACGATGTCGCGGGTGTACGGAAAAACAATCCCGGCTGGCTCCCCGACATGGCGGTATTTATCAAAGCGCTCAATCTGCCGTCGCCACAAGCAAAGATTTCTATCGCAAGCGGTGTTTTGGCGCAGGTCATCGACGACAGCGCGTTGCCGGAGTTGGTGCGCAAGGTCATTGACGCTAACCCTGCCGTCGTTGCCGACTACAAAGCGGGGAAGGGCGCCGCGCTCCAGTTCCTCATAGGACAAGGTATGAGAGAGAGTAAGGGCTCCGCTAATCCACAGGCTCTCACAGAAGCTATACAAAAAATTCTCGGATAGGTATATACTATCGGGCATGGATGAGCTCCAAATATCGGGGAAGCGATTTATCTCGTCTCGCCGTATCGCAAGGGACAACGGCTACACTGCCGACTACATAGGCCAGCTTATACGCGGCGGAAAAGTGGTAGGACAAAAAGTCGGCCGCGCTTGGTATGTGGATGCGATATCGTTTGACGCGTATTTAGG
>CAYIHD010000018.1:0-11426 GCA_964363205.1 uncultured Candidatus Saccharibacteria bacterium
GAGTTTGCGGGAGGCGGAGGCTTGGAGCGCCAGCTCGGGAGAGAATTTGTCGTCCTCGACAAACGGCGCCAGCGCCGGGAGCTCCGGCAAGTAGCCGAGGTGCGCCAAAATACGCAGTACCAGCACGCACTCAACACTATCGGCCAACTCGCCTTGGCGAGAGGAATCAAGGTGGCCTTCGGTATGTGCCAAACTTTCAAACCCGCCGCACACGGTTTTGTACAGCTCCGGCGTATGTTCCGCGCTGAGCACCAGCCGCATCAAGAGGCGCGACACCTGGCCGAGCCTTTTGCTTTGCGCGGGCGTGGTGCCAAGGAACTCGCGCGACACTTCGTCGACGCCGGTGAGCCGCCACTCGGCCTTGCCGCGCACAAAGGTGTATCGCCCGCGGCTAAGCGCCTCGAGCCCATAGCGCAATTTCGACACCTCGCGGCGCGAGCTGGTTGCTTTGGCGCGCACGAGCCCGAGCTCGCGCGTCAGTATAAAAACAAGCGTGTTTGCCTCGCCGACACTGCGCTTGCCGAGCACTACACCTTCGGTGATATATTTTTCGTGCATTACAATCTTTCAAACTTCATCTCCTCCCCTTCTTTTGTTTCCAGCGAGAGCAAGCCGGTTGCGTCCATCAACGCTTGGCGGTGCTTGCGTATAAAGTCCGCGCCGGGCGTCACAACCAACAGGCCCGGGCGGTCCGCCACCCTGAGCCCCTGCTCTTTGCGCCAACCCTGTATCGCGCGCACCCACTCCCGGTATGTCCCCTCCTCTTTAAGCTCCGGGGTTATTTCTGTATCAAGTTTCTCTCCTGCCGAATTTATTTTGACCTCTTTAACATTCAGCTCATCAGCCACTATTGCACGCAACGGACCGGCAAGAGTGCTGCTGGTTTCAAAAATACCGAGCGGTTGGCGCACCTTGATTCCGGCTTTCTCGCGCAACTCGAGACCAAGTGATACGAGTCTGCGCGCGTGAGCCATATCGGAGAGCAGTTGTTCGTCTACCGGCGTCGCCTCCGGCCAATCAGCCAAATGCACGGACTCTCCGGCGCCCATGCGGCGGTACAGGTCGTCGGCAAAAAACGGCATGACCGGCGCCATTACCTTTGCAACCGTCAGCAACACTTGCCGCAGGGTGGCGAGCGCCGAATCTTTATCCTCGCCATCAATCTTGAAACGGTCGCGCGAGCGGCGCACATACCAAGTCGAGAGGTCGTCTATAAACACCAAGAGCGGCCGCGCCGCGGTGTCGAGTTCGTACTTTTCGAACCCTGCCGTGGTATCCCGCACCAACTCGCCAAGGCGAGCGAGCACCCAACGGTCAAGCGTGTGTTTAGGCGCGGCGAAAGTTCCGGAAAAGGGAGTTGGGGTCGTGTTCATCTCTCCCTTTTCCGGAAGCTTTTGCCGCGCCTCTTGCGGGCAGTAGAGTTCATAAAAACTCCGCACATTGTCCAGGCGCATCAGCAGTTTTTTGGCGACCTCATCTATCCCCTGCTCCTTCAAGCGCAGGTCCTCGCCGCGCACCACCGCAGAAGAGAGCAGGTAGAACCGGAGCGCGTCGGCGCCGTACCTCTCCACCATTTCCATCGGGTCGGGATAATTTCGCAGGCGCTTGCTCATTTTTTGTCCGTCGCTCGCAAGAATCATCCCGTTGACGATGACGTTTTTGTACGGCGACTTGCCGAACAACGCCGTGCCCAGCACAATCAGCGAGTAAAACCATCCTCGCGTCTGGTCCAGGCCCTCGGCGATAAAGTCGGCGGGATATCCCTTGGGACTGAACCCGAAGAACCGCTTCGGGTCAAAACTCTTTTTTCTAAAGGGATAGTGGTTGGATGCAAACGGCATGGAGCCGGACTCAAACCAGCAGTCAAACACATCCGGTATGCGCTTCCACTCCCCCGTATCAACATGGTCTATATACGGGCGATGCAGGTCGAGCTCATAGTTTGCGTTGTGCGGGAACGGCGTAAACAGCATCTCCCGCGCCTGCGCGGTGTGCAACATTTCTTTTTGTACAAACTCGCGGAAGGGGTGGCGCGCGGCGACTTGTTGCAGTGTCCACAACGGAGAGCCGTGGCTGATGATTAAAATATTTTTATTGCGGTAGCGTTTTTCCACATCAAACAAAAACTCTCCCATCCGGCGGCGGACCTCTATCGGCGACCCTTCGTTATGCTCGTGCAACCGCTCGTCGACTATCACCTCCTGCGCAAGCCCGACTTCTTTCCGCACGATACCGGCCGTTTTTTGCGCGCGCAAAAACGGAGAGGAAAAGATAAGGTCTATTTTTTCCTTCTTAAGTTCGGCCGCCGCAGCGGCAGCCTCCTGCTCGCCTTTTTTTGTCAGATGATTCGTCGGGTCGCCCTGCAGGTCGAGTACATTGTTTGCGTTGGCGATGGCCTCGCCGTGGCGCATAACAAAGTAGCGGTTGCCCGAGCGTTTTACCATGCTCAAAACGTCGAGCACCGAGCCCGCGACCTGTATCTCTTTTGTTTTGGCATTGCGCCACACCGGCAGCGGCGCGCCCCAGTAGCGGCTGCGTGATATCGCCCAGTCGGGCGCCTGCTGCAGACCGTTGTTAAATCTCCCCTCGCCTACGTGCCCGGGCGTCCAACCTATGGTCGAGTTCTGTTTGAGCAGTTTTGATTTGAGCGCCGAAACTTTGACAAACCACGAGGTCGCCGCCCAGTTGAGGAGCGGCGTATCACAGCGCCAGCAGTGCGGATAGCTGTGCTTTATCTTTTCCTGCGCAAACAGCAGCCCCCTTTCGGTAAGCAGTGCGGCGACCTTTTCGTCGGTCTCGCGCGGATTGCCTTTTGGCTTTACGGAGAGGCCGGCAAAGTCGCGCACCGTGTGTACAAACTTACCCTCCTCGGTCACGTGATGAATCAGCGGAATCTTTTCCTTCTGCGCCAGCGCAAGGTCGTCCGCGCCGTAGGCGGGAGCCATGTGCACGATGCCGGTACCGCTGTCCATGGTGACAAACGGAGCGGCGTACACCTTCCACGCATGCATTTTGTGCTTGTGCAGTTCGGTCGCAAAGTAATCAAATGGCGGCAGATACTTTTTGCCCACCAAGTCTTTGCCGTCCATCTCCCCCACTATCTCCACATTTTCAAACACCGCGGCAAGACGCTCCTTCGCAACAACAAAAAACTCGTTGTTTGATTTTACTTTTACATATGTTGCATCCGCATTAACCGCCGCCGCCGCATTGCCCGGCAATGTCCACGCGGTCGTCGTCCAGATTAACAAAAAAGTAGGCTCGCCTGCCCCGTTGGAACGAGAATCGTTTCCAATGGGGTCAACCAGCGGCAACTTTACCGTCACCGCAATGTCGTCGATATCTTTGTATCCCTGCGCCACCTCAAAGTTGGACAGCGTCGTGCCGCACCGCGGACAAAGGTGCATCCCTTTAAATCCCTCGTATATAAGACCTTTTCTATACAGACTCTTAAACGCCCACCACACCGACTCGGTGTATGAGGAGTCCATGGTTTTGTAGTCGGCATCCATGTCGGCCCAACGCCCAAGCCGCGGGATGATGCGCCTCCAGTCCGACACGTCCTTCATAATCGAAACACGCGCCGCTTGGTTAAACTTTTCTATGCCGTATTCCTCGATATCGCGCTTGTTTTTAAACCCGAGCTCCTTCTCCACCAAGTTTTCCACCGGCAGGCCGTGGCAATCCCAGCCCCAGCGGCGCGCGACATGGTAGCCCCGCATGGTGCGATAGCGCGGGATGGCATCCTTGATAGTCGAGGCGAGGATGTGTCCGTAGTGAGGCTGTCCGTTGGCAAAAGGCGGCCCGTCATAAAAAACATACTCCCCTTTTGGTGAGGGTTTTGCCAGAGACTTCTCAAAAATCTTTTCTTTGTTCCAGAATTCCAGAATCTCTTCCTCTCGTTTTGACAGGTCGGACATACTCAAAATATAGCACTTTACATCTCCTCGGGCGTGGGGATGCCCAAAAGACCGAGACCTTCGGCCAGAGTGCGCTCGACGGAGGACGTAAGAAAGACGCCGTACTCTTGGTGCGGACCGCCTATTACTTTTTCCTGCGCGTACCAACTATTGAACGCGGAGGCGAGCTCGGTAAGGTAGGTCGTCACATAGTGCGGCTCGAGTTCTTTGGCCGCGCGGGCAACGACATCAGAATAATGCACCAAAACTTTTTCGAGCACCGACGCCTCCCCAGGAAGGTCCGACCTTCCTACCTCGGCGCCTGCCGCCTTGGCGGCGCGCAAAAGCGAGCGGGCGCGCACCAGCGCGTACTGCAGATACGGACCGGAGTCGCCCTCGAGCGACAACGACTGCTCCGGGTCAAAAATTATATCCTTCGCCATTCCTGACTTGAGCATCACGTATTTGATAGCGCCCACCGCGACGTCCTGCCGACCGCGCGCTTCTTTAGTAAGGTCGCGCAACAGAGACTCACCGGTTATGACATTGCCCTTGCGGGACGACATTTTGCCGGAAGTCAAACGCAAAAAACCGTGGAACCGCGCGAGCATGCGGCCTTCCAAATTTGGAAACACGAGCTCAGCCGCCTTGCGTACGACCTTAAAATACTCGCTTATCTCATTTGCGGTGATTGTAATCGAGAGGTCAAAACTTCCCTTCTGCTGTTTTACTTCCGCAAGCCCAAGTTCCTTGGCTTCGTACGTGGGCAATCCTTTGCTGTTGATAAATACCCGCGTATGCAAACCGTATTGCTCGCCCTTAAACACCACCGCGCCCTCGCTCTCTTCAAACACCTCCGGATGTTTGCGCACGATTTCTATACCCCTTGGCCCGGTCTCGCTTTCGAAAAAGTAATAGACAAACTTTGTCCCAAGCGTTTTGTATATTTCTTCAAAATGTTCCAGCGACTCTGCGCGGCCTTCGTCATATAATTTATTTACGGCTGTATCGCTTTTTTCATAAATAGTCTTGTTGAGCGTATCTATTTCTTCTTTATGCGCTTCGTACTCTCCGTCGCCGTACACATACGCCTCGCCCCACGACAGTTCGGGTTTCTGCGTCTTGCCCCAAATCGCTTTTGCAACATGTACCCCGACATCCCCCTGATAGTTGGCGCGGGAAACAACGGCTCCGGTGGCTTCAAAAAGCCGGGAGAGAGACTCGCCTATGACATTGCCCACGAGATGTCCGATATGAAACTCCTTAAACGGGTTCGGATCGGTGTACTCGACCATTATTTTTTTCCCTGTATAGAGCTGTGGAATTTTTTGCTCTTTTGGTATCAACTCCTCGCGCGAAAGGAAAAAGTTTATGAACTTCCCCACCACTTCTATTTTTTCTACCTCATTACTACTGAGTAAACTACGTAGTTTAGTACTGAGCTCTTGCGGGTCGACTTTGGCCACCAACGCGGCGTTGGTCGAGTAATCGCCGTGGCTTAGCGCGCGCGGCCGCTCGACAATAAAAGGAGCGTCCTCTCCTAAAGCCTCCTTAATTGCTTTTTCTATTGTTTCCCGCATGCAGTTACACTAGCATTTACAACGTTTTTTGGGAAAGCGTCGAACCAGATGAGGACTCAACCGCGGTAAAGCCTATGCGCCCGATGAGCGCCCCGCCGGCGGTCTCCACGTTACAGCGCCACTCTCCGGGTACAAGGGCGGTTTTGACGCTAAAGCCGCGATACCCTTCATCGCGACCGCCGGAAATCGGAAAGGAAATCCGCGAACGCGTTTCCCACTCGCCCGTCTGCGGGTTCTTGTACTCCCATTTGTGATAGATGGGCGCCTCCAGGTCAGCCGGCGCGAACACCGACGAAAAACAAAACGCGCTGCGGCTGCTGTTCAATAAGTATGTCCCGGAAGTGCCGCGCCAAAACTGATACCAAAGCGCGGGTTCGTATATCGCAAGATACGTGCCGTCCGAGTGCCGTAAAACCGAGTGATACACACCCAGCTCGCGCATCGCGAGCGGCACGGGCGGTATGACGTTGAGGAAATATAGAGCGTTAAATGCCAAAAAAATGCCGGCTATGATAAGCGACACTTCTCTGAGCTTATTGGTGTCGGTACCGCGGAATACGGCAAGAAACAATATATACAAAAAGATGCCGAAAAAAATAAGGCTTATCACTCCGCTCAGCAGCATCGTGCCTACGCCGACCGAGTGAGTAATATATACCGGCACCGCCACCATCGCGTACGTGAGAAGCAAAAAGTAGTAAACGCCGATGTTAAAACACAGAAGCGAGTAGCGGCTGCGAAAGTACTCGTTGCCGAAAACGACGAGTACGAGCGCCGCGATAAATACCGCGCTCCCCGCCAAGGTCCCGCTGTGGCCGTAGAGCACCAAAAGATTGGACGCCAAACCTCCGAAGCAGAACTGGAGCACGAGCAGGAGGAAAAACGGTTCGGCATCGTCTTTGCGGCGGCGTTCGCGCAGGTTGATGATGATAATGAACGCTCCGGCGACAAACAAATACGCGAGCAGGAGCAGGTTGTTGGCGACGCTGTCGGGCCGGTCGGCTATCCATAGGTCAAAAACAAAGCCCAACAGCAATGCTCCCACCCCAAAGTGGTGCTCATACTTCTGCCAAAACAAAAATGTCCGGTGCCCCAGGTGCATAGGGTTATTGTACCAAGTAGAAGCCCCGCCTCTTCTCTTGCGAGAAGTGCGGGGCGCGGCGGTCATGAATCCGGTTAAGGCCTCTCTTGCGACAGAAGGGGCATCACCGGCCTACAGAGGACCGCCTGTATTGTGGATGTGTCGTTTATTTGGAGGCGGAATATCCCATCAACATCTCCTTGTTAGTTTCGTCCATCTCAAACTCTAGCACTCCCCCGTTTTCTTGCAACAGGCCTATACAAACGAGTCGGGGATGGGAAATTTTTTGCAGAGCGCTTTGACCTCTTTTTTTAGTTTGGAAAGCTTCAGGTCGGCGTGCGCGCGCTTTTTAAAGCCGGCAAGATACGCTTTGCGCGCGGTTTTGTCGGCCGGCAACTCTTCTTTTTTGGTTAGTCGCATGACCTCGGCAATCCACACGCCTATCAACTTCATTTCGCGCTCTTTCATCCGGCGCGTCGTGATTGACGGGGTGCCTATGCGGATGCCGCTGGGGTAAAAAGGCGACGACGGCTCGTCCGGAATAGTGTTTTTGTTGGTCGTGAGCCCGATGGCGTCAAGCGCTATCTCGACAATCGCCCCCCGCCCCGCGCCGCATTTGACCAATACCATATGGTTGTCGGTGCCGCCGCTCACGATTTCGACGCCTTCGCGCACCAGTGCCGCGGCAAGCGCCTTTGCGTTCTTTACAATCTGCTTTCCATACGCGCGGAATGCCGGTGTCCCAGCTTCTTTAAGCGCCACGGCAATGCCGGCGGTTGTGTGGTTATGCGGTCCGCCTTGTAGATTCGGAAATATAGCCCGGTCGATTTTGACCCCAAGCTCCGGGTCTTTAGCGAGACCTTTTTTGGTGACCATAATCATGCCACCGCGCGGGCCGCGGAGCGTCTTGTGCGTGGTGGTCGTAACAATGTGTGCATACTGCACAGGACTTGTATGCGCCCCGGCGACCACAAGACCGGCTATGTGCGCGATATCAGCCGCTAAAAAAGCGCCGACACTGTCTGCAATCTTTGAAAGTTCTTTAAACGGAAATTCACGCACGTACGCGGTCGCCCCGACCCATATGAGCTTCGGTTTATGCTCCTTGGCCAATCGCGCGATTTCTTTCAAATCAAGATACCCGTCCGGCCTCACGCCGTACTGCACTGCGTTGTAAAACATACTCGTCGCGCTGGCCTTCCACCCATGCGTCAGATGGCCGCCCGCCGTCAGCAATTGGCCCATCACTGTGTCGCCGGGGCTACAGGTAGCAAGGTACACGGCGAGGTTTGCCGGAGAACCGGAGTACGGCTGCACGTTTACATACGGTACGCCGAATATTTTTTTTGCCCGCTCCCGTGCGAGGTCTTCGACCTTGTCGATAACCTCGTTGCCGCCATAGTAGCGGGCATGCGGATACCCTTCGGAATATTTGTTGGTAAGACACGAGCCAACAGCCTCCCGCACCGCCTGCGAGACAATGTTTTCCGACGGTATAAGTTCGAGCCCCTCCGCCTGGCGCGTCTCCTCCTCGAGAAGCATGGCGTAGATATCCTTGTCCTGCTTTTTAACAAACTCGTACATACATTTAGCCTAGCTCTTTTTCGACTATTCCCCAAATATCCTCGTGCATTTGCTCCGGAGAGCGGTCGGCGTCGACAAACTGCGTCGAGCCGAACTCCGCGGCGAACTGTTTAAAACCATCGCGGACGCGGGCGTGATACTCGAGCGGCTTGATATCAAACTTTGATTTTTCCTGAGCCTGGTCTTTGGCGCGGCGTTCAAACGCAACTTCGGCGGGCAGGTCGAGGACAATATAAAGGTCGGGTTTATATACCGGCGGCAACCCGTCCCGTATCTGCTTGAACTGCGCGCGAAGCCATTCCGAAGACTGCTCGCCAAAAATTTGGAACGCGTATGTAGATGAATCATAGCGGTCGCACAACACATGGGTGCCCGCCGCGAGCGCGGGCTCCACCACATCCTGCACGTGCGACCCGCGCGCCGCCCAAAAAAGAAAGAAGTCGCATACCGGGTTGCTTGCAGTGCCGCCGGTCTGCAAAATCATCTGCCGTATTTCCTCGGCTCTTGGCGAGCCGCCGGGCTCTCGTGTAAACAACACCGCTTTTCCGGCCAGCTTCTCCTGCAGGAGCCGCAGCTGGGTCCCCTTGCCGGAGCCGTCCATCCCATCAATCACAATAAATTTGCCGCGTTTGTCCATAGTTTCTTGCCTTGTCTACTATGCTACAGTGTGAGGGACAAAAATCCTATGGCACTCTCCGACAAGAAAATCCTGGAATCGATGAAAGAAGGGTCTATTATTATCGAGCCGTTTAAAAAGGCGAACCTTGCCACCTCCTCTTACGACGTTACGCTAGGCGAGTACTTCTTCCCCGAGCAGACGCCAAAGCATTTTGAAAACCTGTACAACGTGTACGACAAAAAACACATCGAGCGCGTGTGGGGCACCAAAGCCAAGCGCGCCAAACCGGCAAAGGAAATTCTGGCAAAATACAAATTTGAGTACGACAGCATACGCCCCGACGACCGGATAATCCTGCTCGCGCCGGGCGAGACCGTGCTCGGCCACACGCAGGAGTTTATCGGCGGACGCGACCACATCACCACCATGATGAAAGCACGCTCAAGTTTGGGCCGCAGCTTTATCGAGGTATGCAAGTGCGCCGGCTGGGGCGACGTGGGTTACATCAACCGCTGGACGATGGAGATAACCAACAACTCGACGCACTACTATATCCCGCTGGTGGTCGGCAGACGCATCGCGCAGATTATCTTTTTTGAAACAGGGCCGATACTCAAGAGCGACTACGCCAAGGGCGGCAAGTACCAGAGTTCCGGCTCGGTGGCGCAATTAAAAAAGAACTGGAGGCCGACCGACATGCTCCCGCGCCTGTACCTTGACCGCGACATCAAGAGAAAGTAGCCTCTGTTTAGAAGTTCAACAAGGAGAAAGTCATGAAAACGTACAACGACGTACTCCGAAAAATAATAGACGAAGGCGTCGACCGGGTCGGTCGCAATGCGACCACCCGCGCGCTCTTTGCCATGCAGATGCGCTTCAAAATGGCGGACGGCTTCCCTGCCGTTACCACCAAAAAGCTCGCGTTTAAAGCGGTCAAAAGCGAGCTGTTGTGGTTCCTCGAGGGCAGCAATGACGACAATAGGCTCAAGGAGCTCAACGGCTCTGAAAAGACAATATGGACCGACAACGCGCAGGCCGACTATTGGAAGCCGAAGGCAAAGTTCGACGGCGACCTCGGCCGCATCTACGGCGTCCAGTGGCGCAAGTGGCAGACGACCGATGACCGTGTCGTCGACCAAATCAAGGACGCGGTGGAAAAGATAAAGAAGAGTCCTTCCGACCGCCGTATCATCGTCACCGCATGGAACCCCGGAGAAATCGACCAGATGGCCCTGCCTCCCTGCCACATGCTGTTCCAGTTTTTTGTGGCTGACGGCAAACTTTCGCTTCATATGGTCCAGCGCAGTTGCGATATGTTTCTCGGTGTGCCGTTCAACATCGCATCATACTCGCTCCTGCTCCACATGATGGCGCAGGTAACGGGTACCGTTGCCGATGAGTGCATCCTGACGCTCAACGACGCCCATATCTACCACGAGCACTTTGACGCCGTGCAAGAACAGCTCGCGCGCGAGCCGATGAAACTCTGCAACCTTTGGCTCAATCCGGAGGTCAAAGATATAGACAACTTCACCATGGATGACATCAAGCTCGAAAACTATGTCAGCCATCCCGCAATCGGGGCTAAGATGATTGTCTAATGAAACCACGCACCAGCATCATCGCCGCCGTGGGAATGGGCCGGGTACTCGGTAAGGACAACCGACTGCTTTGGAACATCCCGGAGGACCTCAAACGCTTTAAGGCCCTGACGCTCGGACATCCGTGCATCATGGGGCGCAAGACGTTCGAGTCTATCGTTGCAATGCTCGGCAAACCGCTGCCGGGCCGCACCAACATAGTGCTCGTAAAACCCGACGAAGATGCTTCGGTGATCGCGGGCGCGGATGTCGTTATTGCGCACTCAATCCCCGAGGCACTGCAGAAAGCTCACTCCCTGGACAACGAAGTGTTCGTCATCGGCGGCGCGCAGATTTATGCACAAGCGCTCCAACACGCCGACCGCTTATATCTGACTCTAATCGACGACGACAAAGAGGGTGATGCCTTCTTCCCCGAGTACGAAACACTCTTCACCAAAAAAGTGTCCGAAGAGGATGGCGAGTCGGGCGGCCTCAAGTACCGCTGGGTGACGCTCGAAAAATAAAAAGACCCGGAGTAATCCGGGCCTTTTCTTTAAAAATTTTAAATATTACTTTACGTCCACCCCCATCGAGCGAGCGGAGCCGGCGATTATTTTCATCGCGGCTTCGAGGTCGTGCGCGTTGAGGTCGGGCATCTTCTTTTCCGCTATCTCCTTAACCTGTGCCTTGGTGATGATGCCGATTTTGGCGGTGTTAGGCTTGCCGCTCCCCTTCTCTTTGCCGAGCGCCTTCAAAATAAGGCTCGAGGCCGGCGGCGTCTTGAGCACAAAGTCGTACGAGCGGTCCTCGTAGACGGTAATCTCGGCGGGCACCAAATCGCCACGCATCCCCTTGGACGCCTCGTTGAACTTCTTAACAAACTCACCGATGTTGATGCCGGCGGGCCCGAGCACCTGGCCCATGGCCGGCGTGAGCGTTGCCGCGCCGCCCTGCGCGATAATCTTTATTTTTTTAGTTATTTTCTTAGCCATATATTTTGAGAATCCTAGTTATATCCTTTTTATCTGTAAAAAGTCCAGTTCTACCGGCGTCTCGCGGCCGAACATCGCCACGAGCACT
>CAYIHD010000019.1:0-8682 GCA_964363205.1 uncultured Candidatus Saccharibacteria bacterium
ATCGTTTATTCGCCGGCTCCTACACTGGCAAATAAACTTGGTGTGATCAATTCATTTCTAGCCCTGTCGGCTAAAAATGTTTTTATTCGTTGTTGTCAAAGTCCTCCGCCTCAGGCCCTGTTTTTGTCCTTGCGACCCCGACGCTTGAGTAAGCCGGAGTCAAACAAAAACCGCCCGAAAGGCAGTAGGGACAGTATAGTCGCTCCCCCGCTCAAGTCAAGCCGGGTTGTGAAGGCAAAATAAGGGGATTTTAAGGACTTGACTTGTCTAGCTAGAACTCGTATAAAACCAGTGCCGAGTCGATGACCGGTGGCCGCCACCGAGGGTGGGCGGGTCAACTGCTGGCGATGCCAGAGGAGAGTTCTTATGACAACCATCAGAGCAAAGCGAAACAGTGCAGTTATCACTTTTGATCTCCCGGCGTTCATTGGCACAACCGGTGACGACAGCGCGGGCATGTTCCCCGACGAAGGCTATCATCACCCCATCTTCCCCTTCGCTCCAAAAATAGGCGAGATCGGCACACTCATGTTTGATCATGCTGATCCTGCGCGACGAAATCCCTTGTCGCCCAAGCTGTTTCAATATTGGTGGCAAGACGACGAGCTCGTCGTGCGGGAGGGCTTTAATGGTGCCCGCTACAAAAAGTCGCTGAGGGTTTCCCCCGGCTCTGGGTTCAGTTATTTTGCAGCAGATCCGCAGCATCGTCGGGTTTATTACACCGGTAACGGTGATGAGTTCAAATGCGTCAAGGTCCGCGTCCACCTGCTTGACCTTCTGCGATTTATCGAAGGCAAAATTGGCGACATCGGCCTCGAGGCCCGTGCGATCGCCTAACCGTTCGACTTCGGCCCGCCGGCATCACCGGCGGGCTTTTTATTTTTATATATTTTTTGCCCATCGGCCGATGTAGGCCAACGCCGCGATAATCGCACACTCAACCGTTATATACACCGGCATGATGAGGTTGGCGGGAGTCCAGATTGTATTTGAAACTACTCCCATTATGCCGGCCAGTGTTACCAACGCCCAACCAAGAGCCAACTCCGACTCCGGGTCTTTGTACGTTTTTATAAATGTAGGGACAGCCGCAAACGAATTCGCTACAAGCGAGAACAGAAGCGCCACCACCGGGTTGCTTGTCATGTACCACGCGACAAGTGCTCCTATTGCCAGAATTAAACATATCCAATCCGCCCAAGAAAGTTTATTGTTTTTGTAGCCGTAGCCGGCCAGCGCCAGGACAGTAAATATTCCGGTATTAAAAGTGACCGCAGCAACTATAAGGATGGACCACGACGCACCGGCGCTGTACTGCGCGGCAACATCAATGACCCCAAGTATGGTCCAAAGAAATTGCGAAACGGCGCTCGGGCGGGTTTTGCCCCGAACAATACTGAGTATGTATGGTACGGCCGAGCCAATCCAAATGAGACTCGCAACTATTCCAAGAACTGCATGCCACTCCATAGTGGCTAATCTACCACCTTATTTTTTGGCTGCCCACTTTTGCCACGCTACGAGGAGCGGAGACGCGAGGAAGATTGAGGAGTAGGTGCCGGCTATCATACCGACGATGAGGGTCAGGGCAAAATATTTGGTCGCCGCCGGGCCCATAAAGTACAGCGCCGCTAGCACAATTATGACCGTCATCGAGGTGTTGATGGAGCGCGCGATGGTCTGCGTGATACTGCGGCCAACCACTTGGTCAAACTCCTCGCGCTTGCCGCGGTCTTCGTTGATGCGTAGGTTCTCGCGGATGCGGTCAAAGACGACGATGGTATCGTTGATGGAAATACCCAAAATGGTCAGGAGCGCGACAATAAACAGCGCGTCCACCTCCGCTCCGGCAAAGTGCCCGAGTGCGGCAAACAAGCCCGCCGGAACAAGAATGTCGTGGAGCAACGTGACGATGGCGACGATGCCGTACTTCCATGACTGCACCGGTTTAGACACGCCGCGGAACGCGAAAGCAATAAATACAATAGTACAAAGGACAACAAGTACAATCGCAATCCACGCTTTTTGTAAAAGTTCGGAGCCTATAGTGGGGCCCACGGTTGTAAACTGGTCTTCCTTCATACTGCCGAGGCCGCCGAGCACAGCAAGAACCTGCGTGTGTTCATCGTTGGTGAGCGCGCGGGTGCGTATGATGTAACCGGCCTGGTTTGCAGGCTGGACGCGGACCTCGCCGAGGTTGAGCGGTTCAGTTATTTTTTGTACCTGTTGTACCGGTGGTCTTGTCCCTTGGTATGTCACCTGCACCAGCGAGCCGCCGGAGAGGTCGATGCCGGGGCGCAGGCCCCACACCCCGAGCGCTATAACCGCCGCCAAAGAGAGGACTCCGGGGAGAATAAAAAAGTATTTAAGATTTTTAGCGACGTTCATATATTATTTGTGAAAACCGGAGAGCATAAAGAAGCGGCCGACCTTGGACTTTTCGTTCAGCCCGAGCGCCAGTATAAAGGTGCGCGACACGGTGATAGCGGTCAGCATCGACACAATCACGCCGAGCCCGAACACCAGCGCAAAGCCTTTGATAAGCGAGCTGGCAAACCAAAAGAGTATCACCGCCGCAATGATGTGCGCGGTGTTGCTATCGCGGATGGCGAGCCATGCGCGCGCAAACCCTTCGCGGATTGCGTCTTGCGCCTTCTTCCCCGTTGCGAGCTCCTCCTTGAGCCGCTCGGCGATAAGCACGTTGGCGTCCACCGCGAGCCCGACCGAGAGTATAAAGCCCGCGATGCCCGCCGAGGTAAGCACCACCGGTATCAGTTTAAATATCGCGAGCATAAGGACGCAATAAATGGACAGAGACACCACCGCTACCAGCCCCGGCAGGCGGTACCACAAAATCATAAAGATACTGAGCGCGATAAACCCGGCCAAACCCGCCCACACGCCCGCGCGCAGTGCGTCGCTGCCCAGCGTAGCGCCGATAGTCTGTGTCGACTCGAGCGTAATAGGGAGCGGCAAGGCGCCGAGGTTGAGATTGCGCACCATTTCTTTGGCGGCCTCGGCGGTAAAACTGCCGCTGATTATCGCGGTGCCATCGGTTATCTTGTCGCGTATGACCGGCGCGGAAATGAGCTTCCCGTCGAGGAAGATGCCGAGAAAGTGCCCGACATTGGCGGAGGTGATGTCGCCGAACAGCTTTTTGCCGTCGGCATTAAAGTCGACACGCACGGTCGGCGTGCCGGCAACCTGCCCGCCGCCGGTGCTAAATTGCAAGGTCGCGCGGGAGAGATAGGTGCCGGTAAGTCCGGTATCTTCAAACGCGCTCATAATTGCGGCGCCCTGCGCGTCGGTAAAGTTTTGCTCAGCGTCTCTCTTGACGAGTTTAAATTCCAAAAGCGGCGTCTGTCCGATGCGGCGTATCGCTTCCTGCGTGTCGGTAACGCCGGGGAGTTCGACGGCAAGGCGGTACTGCCCGGTGCCGAGCGCGCCGCCCTGCTCTACCTGCACCACCGGCTCGCCGACGCCGAACGCGTTGACCCGGCGCTCGATAACCTGCCGCAGAGCCACCAAAGCGTCCTGCAGGTCGGCCTTGCCCACCTTGGAGGTGTCGGTGTTGTAGACCAAGTGCGTCCCGCCCGAGAGGTCTAACCCTAGTTTAAAGTCATAGCGCCCGCCGGTACCCGTGGTGTTCCATACAAAAAAGCCGATAACCGCGGCGGCAACAAGAATGACGACCGACCAATATCGTATGGCGAACATGGTGGCAAGAATATCAAGGATATGGCTCTACTGCAACAGATACGTTACCATACCGCTATGGCTTATTATTACTCTCCATTCCGTAACACTTACGACAAAGATCAAGCGGCGCGGCCCGGATGCACCTTTTGCGACCCCGCCGTACTCTCCGGCGGCGGCGTGCGCCGCGCTGATAGAAGCATCATCGAGAACGAACACTATGTCTGGATAATAAATTCTTTCCCCAAGTTCGAGGGTCACACTATGGTTGTTCCAAAACGGCACGTTGTTGCGCCGGGGGAAGAAACGCCGGGTGAAGTTTTGGCGCGCGAGGAGCTTATCGTACTCGCCTCGCGCGCGCTCCAAGAGCTTTACCCGGGCGCGGGTGTCGAGGTGTTTTTGCAAACCGGCCCCGGGTCAGAAAGCAGTATCGAACATCTCCACTGGCACGTAGTCCCCTCCCAACGGGACGACCATTTGCGGGGCTTTGACAAGCTGGGGCAATTCTTTACTATTGAGCCAGATAAGGAGAAGGTCATCATCTTTCCGGTGCCTATCAAGTTGGCAAAGGACGAGTTGCTGGACGCTCTTGCAAAGATCCTTAGCACCTAACAGAGGAGGAACGAAATGAAAGCCGTGGTCATGGCGGGCGGACACGGCTCTCGCCTTGTTCCGCTCAAACGATTTCTCAATAAACATACCCTGCCGGTCTACGATAAGCCGATGATCGAGCACGTCATCCTCTCGCTGGCCCGAGGAGGGGTGAGTGAGGTTCTGGTATTGCTCAATTTGCGGTATCCAGAAACCGTCATGGAAATTCTCGAGGACGGCAACCGCTTCGGCTGCGACATCTACTACCGGTACGTCTGCAGTGTCGACGGCCCCGGCCGCCAGCTGTGGCTGGCCGAAAAGTGGGTCGCGGGGCAAGACTTCGTGCTGATGTTGGGCGATGCCCTATATCTGTGCGACCTCGACTTCCGCGTGGCGCGCAGTCCGCACATGTGGACCATGCCGCTCCAGGACCTCGACGACCCGAGCAAATACGGGCAGGTCAAGGTGTCCGGCGACCGGGTGCTCGAGTTGCGCGAAAAGCCGAAAGAGTTTTTTAGCGGGCTCATCCAAACCGCGGTGTGGAAGCTCCCTCCCGACGCCTTTGGGCGGGCGGCCCAGCTTGGCAAAACGCACGAGGGCGAGGTCCATGTGGGTATGGTGACAGAGCAGTACGTTGCCGAGGGGTTGATGACTCACACACCCATCCCGCCACGCTCTTACATCGACCTCGGCACCCAAGAGGCATTGTTTCAAGGGAATCTGCTCCTCCACGAACGCGCGCAGAGCGCGGCGCGGCAGGCTGCAGAGTAAGTGTTGACTCCGACCGGTTTACCGGCCGGAGTTTTTCTTTACCAAAGTAAACAAATTTTTAAATATCATCGCCACGGCTATCGGGCCGATGCCGCCGGGGACGGGGGTAAACACAGAACACACTTCAGCGCAGGAGGGGTCAGCATCTCCCGCGAGCTTACCGCCCTGCTCGGAGGTGCCCGCGTCTATCAAAACAACGCCCTGCCTTAACATCGCCGGTTTTATAAGCCCGGGCTCCCCTGCACCGAGCACAACAATGTCTGCAGTTTTTAGTTGGTCTAAAGAGCCGTGCGTCTGCGTAATGACCGACACGTCCGCGCCGAGCTCGCGCAAAAGTTTTGCCGCCGGAGCGCCTACCAGCCTCCCCGAACCCACTACCACTGCTTTTTTATACCGAGGTTGAACCTCGGTACGTTTTAGGATTTCAAAAATAGCCTCGGCGACCGGAGCGCGTACGAGGGGTGTTTGGCCGAGCGCGTCGACATCTTTTTGGGGCGGCAGAGCGGCCAGCAGCGTCTCCGAGTTGGGTATCGGCAACTGCACGATAACGCCGTCGCAGGTTTTTATCAGTTCATCCAGCTCCCCGCGCACCACCTCCACGCCCAGACGCCCGGCAACGCGGCTTTTTATTTTTATAAAAGAGTCGGTCGCGCTGTCCGGAGTGCCGACCACAATACCAAGACGCTTGCCATGCAAAGACACGCCGAGTCCGGCGACAATATCCTCCGCTATTTTTTTGCCGTCGACTGTCATGCGACCAATCTTAGCATTTTGACAAAAGAAAAACCCGTCGCTAGTAAGCGGCGGGGTCTTTTTGTTTCGACCGTTCCCAGTTGAGCTGGTGCTGGACGATAGTGTTCAGGTCTTTGAACTTCGGCCTCCAATTGGGCAAGACCTGCCCTATCAGATGTACGTCCGCCGTAACCGACCCGACATCGCCGCGGCGCCGCGGCATAAGCTTTGCGGTAAAGTCCGCTCCGCTCACGCGCTTGGTGGCCTCGACTACCTCGAGTACCGAGTAGCCTTTGCCGTAGCCGCAATTGAGCGTCTGCGGCTCTCCGCCGCTGCGCAGATACCGCAGGGCGTGCAGATGCGCGTTGGCTATGTCCGAGACGTGGATATAGTCGCGGACAGCGGTGCCGTCGGGGGTCGGATAGTCGGTACCGAAGACCTCGAGATACTCGTGCATCCCGAGCGCCGTCTGCGCGGCGCGCCGTATAAGGTGCGACGGCTGTTCGTCGATACGGTAGCCGACACGGCCGTCCGGATCGGCGCCCGCCACGTTGAAGTAGCGGAGGATAATGTTGCGCAGCCCGTGTGCCTCGGTGGCATCGCGCAGCATTACTTCGGTCATAAACTTTGACCAGCCGTAGGGGCTCGTCGGTTGTTCCTGCGCCGACTCCGGCACGGGTACCTGTACCGGATTGCCGTAGACCGCGGCCGACGAGGAGAAAACAAAGTGTTTAACTCCGCCGGCGACCGCCGCCTCGAGCACCGTCCGCGAGACATCGACGTTGTTGCGGTAATACTTGAGCGGGTCCAGTACCGACTCCTCCACTTGGATAGAGCCGGCAAAGTGCATGACCGACTCGACCTTGTGGTCCCTGATGATACGGTGCACCAGGTCAACATTGCCGGCATCACCGGCAATAAGCGGCACGCCGGATGGCACCTGCGAACGTTGACCGGTCGACAGGTCATCGAGCACAACCACCTTTTCGCCCTGGTCCACCAACTGGTGGACGGTATGTCCGCCAATATAGCCGGCTCCGCCGGTGACGAGGACTGTCATGGTATAGCTCCCGGTTGGGTTCAGTTCTTTAGGAATAATGTCACGGCTCCCGCAAAAAGCAAGAACCGCAGCGGCTTTCTCTTTTTAAACCCCGCTCCTTGTAAGAAGTTTCTTGATGGTTTTAAGCGCGATGGTCGCGTCGAGTATCAGCGAGCGGTGGGTCAGATAGTACAGGTCATAGGACAACTTTTCCTGCGTGGCTTCCACCTCGGTGCCGTGATGCGGATGATTGTCGTGATAGAGCTGCGCCCAGCCCGAGAGGCCCGGCTTAACCAAATGGCGCAGGTTGTAGTACGGAATATTTTTTACATACTCTTCGACGAGCGCGGGGAACTCCGGCCGCGGGCCTATAAGCGACAGGTCGCCCGTAAGCACGTTCCAGAGCTGGGGGATTTCATCGATACGCGTCTTGCGGATGATGCGCCCCACCGGAGTCACCACCAATTTTGATTTGAGGACCTCGCTGCTGTTGTCGGTGCCGCTCATACTGCGGAACTTCCGCATCACTATTGGTTTATTATTTTTGCCGACGCGGATTTGCGTGTAAAAAATAGGCCCGCCGTCCTGTAACTTTATAGCAAGAATGAGGAACGGGTAAAACACGAGCGAAACGGCGCCGAGCACGAGCGCCGCGATGATATCCATCGCGCGTTTAAGCGGGTCGTAGAGCGTGTGCCCATAGCGGGATACATGCTTGGCCACCCAGCGGTTATCCACCCGGTACAGAGCGATGCGTCCGAACACCTCTTCGTACAGAGCCACCGCGTCAAAAAAACGGATTCCGGCGGCAATGTACGAGCTGACGTCCCTAAAGACCGCCGAAACGCGCGGGTCGTCCCAGTCGGCGATGACCATCCTGACGCGATGCCGCGCCACGGTCGCGCGAAGCTCCCCTGCCAAGTCGGCGTGCGCCGGGTCGACCACAGCCGCTACGCGCGCCGGCGCGCGATGCGCCGCGTTGAGCGCACGGGCAAGTTCGTGTATCTCCATCCCGCTGCCCACGGCTATGGCGGACTCCGGGTTCCACAGACGCGGAGCAAGTGCCGCGCGCCACAAGAGAATAAGGAGGAACGAGACGACAAGATAGATAAACAGCAGAGTCTTCGGCGCGATGCCGAACAGCGGAACAAAAAAGAAAAAGAGTGCCGCAATAGCGACGTTAAACGTTTGGGCTATCAGGAGAGTTGTAGAGAGAGCGCGGCGGGCTAATATGATCGAGCGGTTTTCGTACAAACCGGCGATAAAAAAGACCGCCACCCACGCGATAAACAGGAGCGAAAAGGGCTCGAGGTGCGCCACAACGAACCACTGAGGAGGCGCTTCGAAAGCGCGCAAAAAGAGCGATAGCCACAGCGCAAGTATGAAGGACAGCATATCCCCCAAAAAAAGGACGAGCGTCCGGGGGCGGAAAGCGGTTGTCATATAATGTGTATACTATACAACAAACGGATGAAAAAGAAAGTTACCTACGTCATTACAAAATCAAATTGGGGCGGCGCGCAGCGCTATGTCTTTGACCTTGCCACACACCTGCCAAAAGACGAATTCGACGTGTCTGTTGCGTTGGGAGGCGACGGTGTGCTGGCACAAAAACTCCAACACGAAAAGACTACAATATATCGTAGTCTTTCAATGCAACGGGATTTGTCGGTGTTTGCGGATATAAAAAGTTTTTTTGAGTTGTATCGTCTTTTCAAAAAAATCCGGCCCGACGTGGTGCACCTCAATTCCAGCAAGGCCGGCGGCATCGGCGCCTTGGCGGCGCGGGTGGCGGGCATAAAAAAGATACTCTTTACCGTGCACGGACTGCCGGAGGACGAGCCGCGCGGAGC
>CAYIHD010000019.1:8782-11350 GCA_964363205.1 uncultured Candidatus Saccharibacteria bacterium
GCTTATCGAGGAGGCAAAAAACAATCCGACTATGTACGTCGCCATCGTCGGCGAGGGCGAGGATCGTGCAATGCTCGAAGCAAAAATCCGAAAATATGGCCTGGTTGAGCGCGTAAAACTCTTTGGCTTTGTCCCCGCCAACGAGGCACTAAAAGGCTTCGACACTTTCGCGCTCCCCTCACTTAAAGAAGGCCTGCCGTACGTACTCCTCGAAGCCAAGCAAGCCGGCCTGCCCATAGTAGCCAACCGCGTCGGCGGCGTGGGCGAAATCCTCGACGCCAAAGACATGCAAGAATTTTTGCTTGAGACGATGGTCCAAAAAACCCTTACCCTGTACCGCGGATAATCAGGAGTGTACGCTCTCGTATCCACCGCTCCATTCGCCTCCCTCGCTGCGGCGGCCGGCTAATGCGTAGCGGGACATGCCGGAGATGATGCCCAATGCCAAAAATTCGGCGAGCAGGTGCGAGCCGCCGTAACTCATAAACGGTATGGTGGTGCCGGTGACCGGCAGAAATCCCAGGTTGATTCCTGTATGCAATATAAAGTGCGCGCCGAAGTAGCACAGCACGCCGAGCGCGAACAACGTCTCAAAGTTGGAAGCGCCGCGCATGGCGGAGACGATAATGCGCCAAAACAAAACGCCGTATAAAACAAACAGCAGCAGGACACCGACAAACCCCCACTCCTCGGCAAACGCGGCAAAGATAAAGTCGGTCTGATACTCGGGCAAAAACCGGAGCTTGCTCTGCGTGCCGTACCCTATCCCCTTGCCCAGGAGCTCGCCGGAGCCGACCGCGACGGTCGACTGATAGGCGTTGTATCCGGCGCCGCGGATGTCGGCAAGCGGATGCAAAAAAGTGAGGATGCGCGTCTTTTGGTAATCCTGAAACCCGAACAGCCACAAGCCGGAAAAGGCGACCGCGCCGACCGCAATGACGGTAAACAGGTGCCGGCGGGAAATACCGGAGAGCAGAACCATGCCGAGCCAAATGAGCGAAATAATAATAGCCGAGCCGAAGTCGGGCTGGATTGCGACCAGTATAAAAACAATCCCCGCATAGACGCCCGAGACGAGTATGTGGCGGATGTTTGCTATTTCGATATGCCGGCGGGAAAAGTACTTTGCCAGAGTGATGATGAGCGCGAGCTTAACAAACTCGACCGGCTGGAGCGCAAAGCCGCCGAGGTCAAACCACGATTTGGCTCCCTTGGTCGCAGTACCTGCCACGACAAGCACCACAAGAGGAATCAGCACGATAAAAAATAATGCCGCCGCAACGCCGCCGCGGCGCAAAAAACGCCAGTCAATACCGGACGCGATAAAAAAAGCTCCCACGCTGATAAAAATCCAAAGGGCTTGTTTTACAAAAAACGGGTCCTGCGCCTGAAACGAGTTCATGGTGACAAGACCCAAGAGCGCAAGCCCCAAAGCCGCGCCGAACGCTATCCAGTCTATGGAACTTTTTTTCGTATCAAAACGGATGGGGGTCATCTAAAAAGACGGTAAAACAGTAATTTCGGCGCGGATGATGTTTTTGACGCCGCCCGACCAGGTAAAGGTGACATCCTGCGAGCCTTTGCGCGGGACCCGCTGCAGGACACTGCGCGACGCGGCGCGCGCTATGCCGTCTGCGTCAAAAAGCACCGCTACAATGGTCACCTTGTCGACATTATTTATCGAGTCGTTTGCGACCGTGGCGCTGAGCTGCGAGGCGTCCGGTGCGAGATACTGGTTTCTTACGCGGAGCTGGGGGACACTGGCGGCCTTATACCACCGCGGTTCTTCGGAGAACGCAAACAACGCGTGCGTCACTGTGCGGTTGCCTACATTTATATTGGTGTCGATAAACGGCACGGTCTGCACCGCCGGTATGTCTATGGTGCCGGTACGCTCTGTCACGAGCAGATTTTTTTCATCAAACAACTGGAACGAGTACGCGACATCGCGGGTCGCGGCGCCCGGGTTGGGGTTGCGCACATACGCGGCCGCGGTGTAGGTGGACGGTCCGACCTCAAACACGCGCGCCCACAGCACAATCGGCGGACGCGCCTGGTCGGTGCAAAACAGCGCGCAGGAGCCGCCGCAATCGATGCCGTGCTCATCGCCGTTTAGTGTGCCGTCAAAACAGATAGGCGCAGTAGTAAAAAATTGCAGGTAGACAACCAAAAGAAACGCCACGGCAATAACCGCAACAACCCCGGCGTACAAAAACTTCCTCTGGTTGCTCCAACTAAGCGCCATGCCTGTATTGTAACGCAAAAACCGCGCCCGAAAGCGCGTTGTTAATTAAGTACTTTGTCCTGGCGATTAGCTACTCTCGCCTCCTGTAACAGAGACTACCATCGCCACTAGCGAGCTTAACTTCCGTGTTCGGAATGAGAACGGGTGTGACCCCGCCGTTAAATCACCAAGACAAAAAACTCAATCGTTTGCACACCTCAGGTAAACACTAAAACAATCGTAGACCACGGATCATTGCGGCTCTCAAACTCTCATCCTCGATAGAGGACGGAAACTTTGATCGATTAGTACTTCTCGCCTGAACGCCTTGCGGCGCTTACAGC
>CAYIHD010000020.1:0-11219 GCA_964363205.1 uncultured Candidatus Saccharibacteria bacterium
CGCACTGGACTCAAAATCCAGCGATGGCAACATCATGAGAGTTCGATTCTCTCTCCCGGCACAAATTGTTAGTTGTTCATTGTTCGTTGTATAATTCAGTACATGTCGCAGTTTTACAACAACGCAATTTTTTGGGTCGAGGTCGACAAAATCAAACCCAACCCGTTCCAGCCGCGCAAGGAGTTTGACGAGGCCAAGCTCGCGGACCTCGCGCGCTCTATACGACAATACGGCGTCATCCAACCGCTGACCGTTTCGCGCAAGGAGGTGGAGAAGGACGACGGCGGGCTTGCCACCGAGTACGAGCTTATAGCGGGGGAGCGCCGGTTGCGCGCCGCAAAGATAGCGGGCGTCAGCTCCGTGCCGGTGCTTATACGCGCCGAGTTTGACGACGACAAAACCAAGCTCGAGTTGGCGATTATAGAAAACCTGCAGCGCGAGGACCTCAACCCGGTTGACCGCGCCAAAGCCTTCGACCAACTTACGAAACAGTTCGGGTTTAAGCACTCCGAGGTTGCCGAAAAGATAGGCAAGTCGCGCGAGTATGTCAGCAACAGCATCCGCCTGCTGGTTTTGCCGCAGTCTATACAAGACGCGTTGTCGGAGGGCAAAATAAACGAGGGGCACGCGAGGCCGCTGTTGATGCTCAGCGACCGGCCGCAGGAGCAGGAGGTGCTCTTCCGCGAGATACAGCTTAAGCGTCTTACGGTGCGCGACACCGAGTCTATCGCCAGGCGCATCGCGTACGACAAGGTGCGCAAAAAGGAATATTTGTACTCGCCGGAAATTTTGGATATGGAGCGCGAGCTTACCGAAGCGCTCGGTACGCGCGTCGCCATCGAGCCAAAAGAGCGCGGCGGCAAGCTCTCTATCGACTTTATGTCCGAGGACGACCTGCGCGTAATCTTTACCGCCTTGCAGGCGCGGCTTAGCGCTTCAGCAGAATCACCTGATCAAAAGTCCTCGGATCTCCCGTCTTCCGGCGCCTTTCAGGCGACTCCAGCGGGCCAGACTTTTGCTCAGGCTGATTCCGCCTCCGCTTCAGTGGACGACCGCAGTAGAGATGAGATAGCAAAAGACGAAAACACGTTCGACCCGAACAATTTTTCGTTGTAGACAAGTACAACTTATTTCTTTTTGTACTTGTTGTTAGTCGTACTGGTTGTTTCTTTTTCTACTGCCATGCGGATATGCCGCCGCGCAAGCGTGGTTTTGGCGAAGTCGAGCCACTTTTGTTTCGGCTTCGCGGTTTTTTTGGTCTGTATCTCGACGATGTCTCCGTTGAGCAGTGTGGTGTCCAATGACACCAGTTTGCCGTTAACCTTTGCGCCAAAGGTGTGGTCGCCGATGTCCGAGTGTATCGCGTAGGCAAAGTCGACAGGGGAGGAATTGGCGGGCAGGTCGACCACATCGCCGGTGGGGGTAAAGACAAATACCCGCGCGGTAAAGATGTCGGTCTTGAGCGTCGTCTCAAAGTCCGGGTCTTCCGAGTCTTCGGTCAAATCCTCCAGCCACTCGGGGCCGCCTTGCGCGCCGTATCGCGCGCGTTTAGAGTCTTCTTTATCCGCCGCGGGGGCGGGCGTCATTTTGCGGAAGCTCGGGATAAGGCTCTTTATCCAGTCAAAGCTTGTGCCGCGCCCTTCTGCCGTCTTGGCCGCCGACGGGTCTTTGTATATCACGTGCGCGGTGATGCCGAACTCCGCCTCGCGATGCATCTCCTCGGTGCGTATCTGCACCTCCACAATGCCGCCGTCGCCGGAAAAGACGGTGGTGTGCAGGCTTTGGTAGCCGTTCGGTTTTGGGAAGGCGATGTAATCTTTAATTTTATTCGGCAGGGGCTGCCAAAGATTATTGACCATGCCGAGCACCCGGTAGCAGTCGGGGATGTCTTTGACGATGACGCGCAGCGCGGCGGTGTCGTAAATTTTTTCTATGTCGCCGCCTTTGCGCTCCAGCTTGCGCCACAGGCTGTACAGGCCTTTGACCCGGTAGTCGCTGTGGAACCCGGTAATGCCCTCCTTGGCGACCTCTTTGCGTAGCGTGCGCGACATTTTCTCCAGCCGCTCAAATGTCTCTTTGGACTTTTCCGCCAAAAGTTTTTTTGTTTCGGCGAATTCTTTCGGGAAAGCGTTTTCGAAAGAAAGGTCCTCCAGTTGCCGGCGCACCATGCCCATGCCGAGCCGGTGGGCTATGGCCGCGTAAATTTCCAAAGTCTCCAGAGCGATGCGCGTGCGCTTTTCTTCCGGCACATGGCGGAGAGTACGCATGTTGTGCAGGCGGTCCATCAGCTTGATGATAAGCACGCGCGCGTCTTTGCCGGTGGCGACCAGCAGTTTCCGTAAACTCTCACGGTGCCGTTCCGCTCCTCGGTATTTGAGCCGCCCGAGCTTGGTGACCCCTTCGACCAAAAAGCGGATTTCTTTGCCGAACTCGGCCTCTATTGTTTCCGGTTTTATGTTTGCGTCTTCTATCGAGTCGTGCAAAAGACCGGCGGCAACCGTCTTGGCCCCCATGCCGAGGCCCGCGAGCCCTTTAGCGGTTTCTACAAGGTGCACGAGATACGGCTCGCCGCTGAAGCGCTTGTGGTCCTTGTGCGCCTCCGCGGCAAAATTGTAGGCCTTCTCAACCAGAGCCAAATCCTCCTTAGTCGGCGCCCCCATCTTGGTCAGTATTTCCTTAACACTCTCCATGCTTCCTATACTACTCTTTTATTCTTCTTTTTTCTTGCGGGCGAAGCCGCGGCGTTTTTTTTCTTCTTTTAATATCTCCAGTGCGCGCTCAAGCTCTATTTCGTACACGTCGTCTTTTTTGAGCGAGCGGAAGTCCGCCTTAGGTTTGGTGTGGTGCGCGATGTACGGTCCAAAGCGCCCGATGTTGGCGATAACGTTCTCTCCGGTTTCCGGATGCGTACCCAGCGTGCGCGGGAGCGATAGGTACACCGCCGCGTCCTCAACGGTTACCGTTGCCGGGTCTTTTTCTTTCGGCACCGACGAACGCTTTGGTTTAACTTTTTTAGTTTTGCCTTTACCCTCCGGCATTTCTCCGAGCTGTACATACGGGCCGAAGCGGCCGGTCAAAACATAAATATTTTCGCCGGAGTCCGGATGCACGCCGATTGGTTTTGCCGGTTCGTTGGAAATGACTTCTCCCAATGCGGTTCGCGCGCCGGTGCACTCGGGGAATTTGTCGCAGCTCATAAACTTGCCTTGGCGCGACAGTTTAAACACCATGCCGGAACCGCAGACCGGACAGGTAAACTCCGCGGGCGCGATGCCGATATTGGTCAGCTTGCCCGCTTCTTTGTCTTTCTTTTTTACTTCTTTTTGAAACGGCCCGTAAAAGTCGCGCAAGGTTTTGGTGTACTCACGTTTGCCGTCGGCAATTTCGTCGAGTTCGTCCTCCATCTCGGCGGTAAAGGTGTCGCTAATGTAGGTGGGGAAGTACTCCTCAAGGAAGCTCGATACCACGTCGCCGGTGTCTGTTGGCTTGAGGCTCCGGCCCTCTTTTTCCACATAGCCGCGCGCGTCGAGTGTCCGCATGATGCTCGCGTAGGTGCTCGGGCGTCCGATACCGCGCTTCTCGAGCTCTTTAATAAGCCCCGCCTCGGTGTAGCGCGGCGGCGGCGTGGTCTGCTTTTCCTCAGCGCTCACGTCTTTAACCGCGAGCTCTTCGTTTTTTGCCACCTCGGGCAGTTCCACATCCTCGCCACGAGCATCGGGGTCGGCCTTAAGCCATCCGTCAAAAACGACGCGCGATCCGGTCGCAACGAAATCGGGCACCAGTGAGTCTGACTTCCCCAGTAAGTCAGACTCACTGGTGTTGGCTACAATCTTGCTGCGGAGTATTTTGGCGTCGGCCATCTGCGACGCTATCGCGCGCGCCCAAATAAGTTCGTAGAGTTTTTTTTGTTCCGGGGTCGTTCCGGCCGACTTTTTTTCGATATGAGCCGGACGTATTGCTTCGTGCGCCTCCTGCGCGTTTTTGGATTTTTGCGCAAAGGTGCGCGCCTCGGCGTACTCCTTGCCGTACTCCTTTTCCACCAGCTCGAGTATGGTCGCTTGAGCCGCTTTACCCAGGTTAGGGCTGTCGGTGCGCATGTAGGTGATATGTCCGGCTTCGTACAATTTTTGCGCGATGCGCATGGTGTTGGGGGGCGAAAGTCCAAGGCGCGAGCTGGCGGTCTGCTGGAGCGTCGAGGTGGTAAACGGCGGGCGCGTCGTGCGCTTTGCTTCGGTCTCTGAAACGTCGCTTACCGTGAGCCCGTCTTTTTTGACCGCGGCGATAATCTTGTCCGCCTCGTCTTTCTTTTTCGGCTCCTCGGCGCAGGTCAATGTCAGAGGTTCTTTTTTGGCGGTGTTGGTCTGCGCGGTGATGACATAAAAAGTTTCGGGCACAAACGCGCGTATCTCGCGCTCGCGCTCCATAAGTATCCGCAGTGCCGGCGACTGCACGCGTCCGGCGCTAAGGCCGTAGCGCACCTTCTTCCAAATGAGGCCCGACAGGTCGTAGCCAACCAAGCGGTCCAGCACGCGCCGCGCCTCCTGCGCATAACGCAGGTTCTGGTCTATGAGGCGCGGGTTCGCCAGAGCCTCGGCAATAGCCTCCTTGGTGATTTCGTTAAAGACAATGCGCTCGGGCTTTTTGAGCCCCAGCTCCTCGCCGATGTGCCAGGCGATGGCCTCGCCCTCGCGGTCGGGGTCGGTCGCCAGTATCACCTCGTCGGCTTTTTCCGATAGCTCCCGGAGCTCGTGTATTACTTTTTGTTTGCCCGGCACGACCTCGTAGTTGGGGATAAATCCGCCCTCAATGTCGATTGCTTTTTTATTGCTCTTCGGCAGGTCGCGCACGTGGCCCACCGATGCGCGCACGACAAAGTCGCCCGACTTGTCGATTTCTTTCAGATACTTTTCGATTGTCTTCGCTTTCGCGGGCGACTCGACGATTACTAACTTCATAGTTTGAAATGCATTGATACCGTATCAGCGTACCATATGTCAAATGTGTGCAAGAAAAAACCGGCGCATTACGCGCCGGCGGTAGCTCATTTATAGAACGGTGCAAACGCCGCCGCGACATCGGAGTCGATACCGTCGAAGGCCTCGCTTTTTTCAAGGCTGGATTCGGAATCGACGATTCCCTTTTCGTGTTTCTGCCGCGATGACAGACGAGTCGAGGGTCCGTAGCGCCGGCGCATGGGCGAGGGCGTCTCATATAGCGGCGCGCTTGCATCAACTTCGATATTTGCCGGTCCCTTGACCCGTGAGGCTCGCGCTTGGATGGAGGTAACGAGTCCTCCGCCCGTTTGACTCGGTTTCCTCGGGCCTACCGTCTGCGCAGATATGCGTTTGATCATTTCTATTCCTTCTCCCCATGGTGAACGTCTACTCGAACCGTACTACACTCTTTCTATTTTTCCTAGCCTCTCGACGATAAGCCCGCGGATTAAAAGAGAGGAGAGCGCGATGTTGGCATCCTGCGCGGATAGGCCGGAATTTTCTATCAGCTCGTCGCGTACCAACGCCTCGACGAGCGCATGCAGGACTTTGACCTCCGGCTCGCTGAGGTCGGTCGGGAGTGCCGCCTGCTTTGGAGTGTCGAGCGGTTTTATGCCGAGCGCCTGCAAAATGTCGTCCGCGGTGCGCACCAGCGTGGCTCCCTCGCGGATTAAGCGGTTGACGCCGGCGCCGGTTTCTTTGCCGAGCTCGTGCGGGATAGCGAGCACCTCGCGGTTGTAGTCGAGCGCGAGCCGCGCGGTAATAAGCGTGCCGGACTTTTCTCCCGCTTCTATTATCAGTGCGGCGGTGCACATCCCTGCGCTGATGCGGTTGCGCTTGGGGAAGTCGTATATCGCCGCCTTGTGCGGGCCTTTGTCCTCGCTTATAAGCGCGCCACCGCGCGCCAATATACGCTGGGCAATAGGTTTGTTAGTTGATGGATATATGCTGGCGTCGTCCAACGACGACGGTAATACCGCAACAGTGTGCAGTCCGACATCCATCGCGGCTTTGTGCGCCTCGGAGTCGATGCCGAGCGCCATGCCCGACACTATCGCCACGGGGTATCCGGCAAGGCCGGCGATGAGTTGTTGGCAGACGCGCCGGCCATATACAGAGGTAGCGCGCGAGCCGACCACGCACAGGTACAGATGTCCTTTGGGCGGCAGCTCGCCGCGGATGTACAAAACTTTCGGCTTGTCCGGAATCTCCTTTAAAAGCGGAGGAAAGTCCTTGGGCGGCAGTTGGCGTATAGGGAAGGCCATATGATAGGATTATTCTAACTCTATATTTTATGCTTGATATCAAATTTATCCGCGAGAACGCCGACCTTATTTCCGCAGGCGCCAAAAAAAAGCATCTCACTATTGATATCAGCAAACTGCTTGCGGTTGACGATAAGCGCCGCAACGTGTTGACCGAGGTCGAGAACATGCGCGCCAAACAAAACGAGACCAACGACGCCGTGGTTAACGCAAATCCCGGAGAGCGCGTCGACCTTATCGCGCAAATGAAGCGGCTCAAAGAAAATCTGCAGAAGAAAGAAAAAGAGTTCGCCGATGTTGACCATGAGTGGCAGTTGCTGATGGTGCAGGTGCCGAACCTGCCCGACCTGTCGGTGCCGGACGGCGAGTCGGATGCCGGCAACGTCGAGGTACGCGTGTGGGGAAGCAAGCCCGCTATCACCAATCCCCGCAGCCACGTCGACCTGATGCAGGCGCTCGGCATGGCCGACTTTGAGCGCGGCACCAAAGTGTCGGGGTTCCGCGGATATATTTTAAAAGGCGATGGCGCGCTGCTTAACTACGCGGTGTGGAATTTCGTCATGGACCACTTTGTCAAAAAAGGCGGCTTTACGCCGATGCTGGTGCCGTCGCTGGTTAAGCGCGTCGCCTTCCTCGGTACCGGCTACTTGCCGCAGGGCGAGGAGGATTTGTACAAAACGCAGGACGGCGACTTTTTGGCGGGCACCGGCGAGGTTGCGACGATGGCCTACCACATGAACGAGACCTTGGACAAAAAAGATTTGCCGCTCAAATATGTTTCCTTTTCGCCGTGCTTTAGGCGAGAGGCGGGGAGCCACGGCAAGGACACCAAGGGGCTCATGCGCGTGCACGAGTTCTTTAAGTTTGAGCAGGTGGTGCTGTGCGAGGCAAGCCATGAGGAGTCGGTGCGCTTGCACGAGGAGCTGACAAAAAACGCCGAGGAGCTTCTGCAGGCGCTCAACCTGCCGTATCACGTAGTTATCAACTGCGGCGGCGATTTGGGGCTGGGGCAGGTTAAAAAATACGACATCGAGACCTGGGTGCCCAGCGAGGGCAAGTACCGCGAGACGCACAGCTCGTCGTACTTCCACGACTTCCAAACGCGCCGGCTCAACATCCGCTATCGTGATGACGCCGGTGCGATGCAGTACGCGCACTCACTCAATAACACCGCGCTCGCCACTCCGCGCATCCTCATTTCAATAATCGAAAACAATCAAAACGAAGACGGCTCGATTACGGTCCCCGAGGTTCTCCGCCCCTACTTAGGAAAAGACAAGATTTCTAAATAACTATGGCTCGTGTCGAGTTGCCGGAGTCAAGACTGCGATTGCGCAAGCGCCGCCGCCGCGCGCGGATATTTATTATTTCTGTTGTGTCTGTTCTGCTTGCGTTGTCCTGTTTAGTAGGTCTGACCTACTGGCCGGCTCTGCAGATAAAAGACGTCGCGGTAAGCGGCGCGCAGACGCTCCCGCCCGGCACGGTTGAGGCTTTTGTGCGCGACCGCCTGGCGGGCAAGTATTGGTACGTGTTTTCCAAGAGTAATATTTTTTTGTATCCGCGTCAGCAGATCGCGGCGGACCTCATGCGGGCGTATCCGGTGCTCGCAAGCGCCGACGTGCACGCGGCGGACTTTCATACTGTTGCAATAAACCTCGTCGAGAGGGAGCCGCGCGCCCTTTTGTGCTCGCAGGACAACCGGTGTCTGTTTATGGATGAAAACGGCGTCGCGTATACTGATGCGCCGACTTTTTCCGAGCCGGTGTACTTGAGTTATTACGGCTCCACGACCCGTTCGACTGGCTCAGGGCAAGCAGGCAGTACACTACCTAAACAGTTTTTGACGCCGCCGGAGTTTCAGGCGCTCTCCGCGCTGGTTGACGCGATAGCGCAAAAATTACCGGGAGAAAAAGTTTCCGCAGTTACCGTCGATGACGTAAAAGATGTGCGGGTGCGGTTTGCGGACGACTTTACTCTTATATTTGCGCTTGTTGACCAGGGCGGAGACGTGTTTGAGCGGCTTACCTTGGCGATGACCTCCGGGCCGATGGCGGCGCATAAACTCGGCGACTTTCAATATTTAGATTTGCGCTTCGGCGACAAGTTGTACTACAAGCTCAAATAAAAAAACGCGGCTCTTGCGAGCCGCGTGATTCGTCGGTTAGGCGCGTTCGGCCACTTGCCACGGCTCGGGCTTCGGTTTCGGAACATATACCGTATTTGCGGCAATGTCCGTCCCAAGAGCCATCCGGGCCGCGTTTTCGTCGGCAGCCCCTTGCGGCCGGCCTCTGCCCTGGTCGAAGTTGTCGTCCATCGGCGGTTGACCCGCAAGAATGTTGCGGACATTTTGAAAGAAGCGCGATACGCTCATGGTTCTCTCCACGGTTAGGTTCAGCCTGCCTCTGGTTGACATAATGCATTTCTAAGGTAAAAATGTCAACTACTGCGTGTGAATAACTTTTGGGAAAAATTACCGAAGCCGTTTTTTGTGTTGGCGCCTTTGGCGAACGTTACCGACGCGGCTTTTCGCCGTGTTATCGCAAAATACTCCAAAATCAGACATCCGATGTCTGATTTTGTTATGTATACCGAGTTTGTGTCGGCAGACGGCCTAATGCTTGCGGGCGAGGAGGGACGTGCCAAGCTTATGCGAGATTTAGTTTTTAGCGATGCTGAGCGGCCGATAGTCGCGCAGTTTTTTACCTCGACGCCGGAGCATATGGAAAAGGCCGCCGCTCTTGCGCAGGAGCTTGGGTTCGATGGTGTGGATATCAACATGGGGTGTCCGGATAAAACGATAGAAAAGCAGAACGCCGGAGCAAAGCTGATACTCAACCCGGAGTGCGCGCAGGAGCTTATTGCCGCCGCCAAGCGCGGAGCGCCACGCTTGCCGGTGAGCATCAAAACCCGCCTCGGCTATAACAAAGATATTTTGGAGGAGTGGCTGCCCGCGCTTCTAGCCGCAAAACCCGCCGCAATTACGGTGCACGCGCGCACGCGCAAAGAGATGTCTAAAGTCCCGGCGCGATGGGAGCGTGTTAAGCGCGCGGTCGAAATCCGCAATGAACTCGGTAGTGAAACTTTGATAATCGGAAACGGGGATATTAAAGATTTAGAAGACGCCGGACAAAAAATAAAAGAGACAGGCGCAGACGGCGCGATGTTAGGGAGAGCCGTCTTCGGCCGCCCTTGGTTATTCTCTAATTCGTACGAATTAGAGAATATGCCGGTTGCAAATAGGCTGATTATTTTGGTTGAGCATACAAAATTGTTTGAGGAACTGCTTGGCGATATCAAAAGCTTTTCGATTATGAAAAAGCACTTCAAGGCATACTGCGAGGGCTTCCCCGGCGCCAAAGAGCTGCGCATACAGCTGATGGAGACATCCACAGCCGCCGAAGTTGAAGATATTGTGAAGAACTTCCTTTCGTGATAGAAAAGGGGAGGATAGAGCTGAACCGCAAAGAGGAGTCACTCAATGCTTCAGATCACAACGAACAGGACGTACAAGCCGGCGATGCCCAAACCTACGACGCGTCGCCAACCTACGCATACAGAACTTTCTGCTGCATATCGCACACTCACTGCATTATATGAGCAGCATGAATTGCACACGAGACTTCTTTGTGCCATTTGCAAGTTCATCTCCCAAGGAAGGAAGGTGTGTGTTACAAGCCTCGCTTATGAGCTAGACTCAAACTGGGGCGCTGTCTATGGCTTGCGCCGCCGCTATCCAAAGACGTTTAGCTTGATATGCCAATACGAAAAGGCGCGCCAACTTTGGGAAAAAGGCAGAAAGTTAAACGGACTACGCCAAGGAGAAAAATCCTCCAAGCCGAACGCGGATCCGCTTATGCAAAGGCTCGAACTCATGCATGTCTAAACCGTGTGTAGGCAGGGGCTTCGTCCAAAGACGGAGCCCTACTTTTTATATATACTGTACGCACATGGCTAAGGAGGCTAAAATAGAGCGCGCGCCGATGGCCTTGTACCGCAAGTACCGGCCTCATACCTTTGCCGACGTGCGCGGACAGGCGGAGGTAGTGTCTGTGTTGGAGGCGGCGGTCAAAGGCGGCAAAATTGCCCACGCGTACCTTTTTGCCGGCGGGCGCGGCACCGGCAAAACGTCGATGGCGCGGATTTTGGCGCGCTCGCTTAATACCGACGAGCAGGATATCTACGAGATGGACGCCGCCAGCAACCGCGGCATCGACGAGATACGCGAGCTGCGCGACGGCGTTTCTACTCTTCCGTTTAATTCAAAATACAAATTTTACATCATCGACGAGGCGCACGCGCTGACGCGCGACGCATGGGGCGCCCTGCTCAAAACTCTGGAGGAGCCGCCGGCGCACGTAATATTTGTGCTGGCGACGACCGAGCTCGACCGCGTGCCGGATACCATTACCTCGCGGTGCCAGACCTTCAGCTTTAAAAAGCCTTCGCACGAAACGCTCAAAAAGATGGTGCTCGACCTCGCCAAAAAAGAGGGGGCCACGCTTGCGCCCGCCGGAGCGGAGTTGATAGCGCTGATGGGCGAAGGGTCGTTCCGTGATGTGCAGGGCATTTTGCAGAAAGTGCTCACGGTATCCAAAGACAACAAGCTGACCGAAGAGGAGGTCGGTAAGGTTGTCGGCGCGCCGCGCGGCGAGTTGGTCAACTCTTTTTTACAGTCGCTTGCCGCAAAAAATATAGAGGCCGCGCTTGATGTGTTTCATAAAGCGACCGGCGGCGGCACGGAGCCTAAGGTGTTCGCGCTCCTTGCGGTCACCAAGGTGCGCGCGGTGCTGCTGCTGCGCTTTGCGCCGAAATTAAAAGAAGAGTTGGAAGGGCAGTTCGGCGGGGATGATCTCGCCTTTCTGCAAAACCTTTCTAAAACCGGTCTTGCTATAAACGCCGCCCTGCTCGCCGAGCTCCTGACCGCGCTCATCGAAATGAACCGCGCCCCGCTCCCGCAAAT
>CAYIHD010000021.1:0-9988 GCA_964363205.1 uncultured Candidatus Saccharibacteria bacterium
TAGAGCATTCGACTGATACTCGAAAGGTCCTAGGTTCGATCCCTAGAGCGCGCACCAGACACAAATGCCCCGCTTGAGCGGGACTTTGTGCTGGTGCGCGGGCCGCAGCGATGTTTTGCACTTGCAAAACCGCGAGGCGGGTTCGCGAGCGATTTTGCTGACGAGCAAAATCGACTTGTGAACGCACACGATAAAGCCCAGGTGGTGAAATTGGTATCCACGCTACGTTCAGGTCGTAGTTCCCGCAAGGGATTGGAGGTTCGAGTCCTCTCCTGGGCACAAAAGGTTAGTCAGGAATAGAAAGTATTTTCGACGGGCTCGTGTGTCCGCTTATGATGCGCACCTGCTTGGGCGGGAGTTTGTAGTGCGCCGCCACCAGCTCGACGATGCGCCGGTTGGCCAAGTTGCGCTCGGCGGGCTCTTTGACTGAAATCTTGAAATGTCCGGCTGACACCGACTGGAAGGACTCTTTTTTAGCGCCCGCGATAACCCGCACCTTAATGTACATAAGGAAATTTTTCTTCAACAAGAGAGGGGAGGCTTGTGATAAGTCCGCCCAGCTCACCGGAGGTGAGCAGGAGCACGCAATCATCAGGCCGGAGCCCCGTGCGTATGCGGTTAAGGCCGGCATCGGCATCAACAATAGGCTCGGCGTCAATGCCGCTCGCCTGCACGCGGGATACTATTTCCTCCTGTGTCAGTTGAGCGTGCGTTGTGGCGCCCTGCGAGGCGGGCTCATAGATGTACACCTTATCCGCTCCGGCAAACACATCGTCATACCGGTAGAGCGCCGCTCTGTTGCGCCAGGTAAAGGTGTGCGGCTCAAAAACCACCACAAGCCTGCGGCCGGGGAAATGGAGCTTCACGGCCTCCATTGCACTGCGCGCCTTTTCGTAACTGGAGCCGAAACCCTCCAATACCGGTACCGTCGAGTGGGGAGACAGTAACTCCATGCGGCGTTTTACGCCCTCAAAGCTCGCCACGCCCGCGGCGAGCTCCTGTGGTGTCAACAACTTTTTCTCGAGCAGGAGGGCGCCGACCGCCACGATGTTTTCTATATTATGCGCGCCCAATAACTCAGTAGTTAACTCAGTGATTTTTGCGGCCCCACGCATGAGGTCGAATGTTGTACGCAGGCCATATTTGATTTTGTCCGGATACCACTGCGCCTCCTGCGTCATGCCGTACGTAACCGTTTTGCCGGTAAAATTTTTAGAAAGAGCAAACGCGTGCTCCTCTCCGGCGTTGACCGCCAAAAGTCCTTCAGCGGGCAGTTGTGCTATGAGTTTTTTAAATGGCGCGAGATACTCCTCGTGCGTGGGGTACACGTTGACATGGTCGTGCGTCGCCGAGGTAAGGAGCACACTGCGCGCGTTGTAGCGCAAAAACTTTGAGGTCGCGTCCCAGTTGGCCGACGGATACTCGTCGCCCTCAAGTACAAAAACATTCCCGCCGCCTTTGTGTGCGTGCGCGTCAAATCCTTTTGTTATCTCGCCGATAAAGTAGCTCGGGTCTTTGCCGGCCCGGGTTAAACACCACGCCAAAAGCGCGGTGCAGGTGGACTTGCCGTAACTTCCGGCGACAACAATGTTGTCGGTTGTTGCGGTCAGTTCGTGCAGTACGTCCGGAAACGAGACTATTTTTTTGCCGCTTGCAAAAGCCGCCGCTACCTCCCCGTTGCTGTCGGCAACCAGTTTGGCATTTTTGCCGATGACTATCATGTCCGCATCGGCGGGGATGTTTTCTTTTTTATACCCGTTTGCAAATGCAATACCCGCCTTTGCCAGGTAGTCGCTTACCGGCGGATAAAAGCCCTCGTCGGAGCCGCTTATCTGCCACCCCGCCTCACGCAGAAGCAGGGCCACGGCGGACATGCCCTTGCCGGCTATCCCTATAAAATGGGCTTTTTGTGCCATTGTCCCATAGTAACAAACCAATTCGACTCCTGCCTCAGGGTAAAGAAAAAAGCTTCCGTATTCACGGAAGCTGTTTATATTCGGGCCAAGTTTGTGGCACCAATACGAGTCCTTTGTCTTTGGCGCACTTCTCGACAAATTCTTGCATATTGATGACACCGGTAAAGTGGTTGTTGGATAAGTGCAGCGGCCGGGGCGTCGCATCGTATACCAGAAGCCGGCGGTTGCAATGGGGGCACTGATACGTTTTTGACGGCCGTATGCGGCCGAGATACTTTGCCGGCATGTCTTCCATCACCGTTCCGCATTCTCTACAGTCCAGGGTCTCTTCATTGTTCATGCGGTCCTCCTTTTTTGTGAGAAGAGCGGGTCTGTGTGCAGTATAGGCGATTGGCACAAAAAGAAAAAGCCGCCCCGGTTTCCGGGACGGCTGTGATTATGAGCGAACGATCGCTACGAGGTAGCGGCCGCCGCCGCGGCGGCGGGTGTGCGGCAGTTCATCCGCCAGGTAGGCATGCTCGAGGCGGATATTGCGCTCGGGGACTCCAAGCTGCACGAACTGCGCCTGCGCAATGGCTGGCAGGTCGAGTTCGATGCCGTCTCTCACTCTGCGGGCACCACGGCCGAGCCGGGCATGCACGTCTGTACCTACTCTGCAGTTGTAGGTGCTGTGTACTGCGTCATTGAACTCGTGGAGGAAGTCCTCCGGCCGTATCGAGTAGAACACCCACACCTTGAGCCTCGTAAGTTGGTGCGATGTATAGCCCAACCCGTGATACGCCTCCATAATGGAGTCGACGACGCTTTCGTGCCGCCGCGGGCGGCCGTCAAGGATGCGCGCGCGGTCGATAAGCGACTCTCTGCCCGCGTGGGCAAAGATAAGCCGGTCGTCGATAGTGGTCACGATGACTCCGCAGCCGCCGGCACTGAATATGCCGGCATCTCCGGGGTCCCGCAGAAGCGTGCCGTCTGCAGGCACCGCAGGGTTGCGGAACATCGTCACACCACTGCCGAGTATAAAGACGCGGCTCAACTGCGCCGGACTGATTATTTCGCCGTTGGAATCAACAGGCGTAGGTGCGTATAAGCGGTCGGCGCCGAGCCATTTAGCCGCACGCTGCAACTTATGGACCAGCGGAGAGTTGGCCTTCACATCCTCCGGTTTTTGCAGAGGAGCGAGCGACCATTCTTTGCCGGGGCCGGCAAAACAGGCCGCAGTAAAAGGAACCCGGCTCTGTTCGATCGATATATCCACGGTCGCCGCGGGAAGGGCGGCGGTATCAGTGTTGTCGAGCATGGCATGCTTCTCCTTGTCTGTGAGAACTGATGGTCTGAAAGAAAACTAACAGACTTTTCTTAATTAGTCAAAAGTGCTACTCTGGCTCTTATGACCCCCTTCGACGCAGCTCAGGGCAGGGGCAAACTTTCAGTCGTGGCGACGCCGATAGGCAACCTCGAGGATATTACCCTGCGCGCGTTGCGCATATTAAAGGAGGCCGATTTTGTCGCGTGCGAGGACACGCGCAACACGCGCAAACTGCTTTCGCATTTTGATATCCATACACCACTGGTTACCGACCGGAAAACACTGGGGTTACTCGCTCAAGACAAACACGTTGCGCTTGTTTCGGACGCGGGCACTCCCGGCGTATCAGACCCGGGGCTCGAGTTGGTGTCGCAGGCGCGCGCGGCCGGCGCAAAAATAGAGACCATACCGGGAGCCTCGGCGCTCGCCGCTGCGCTCGCGGTCGCCGGCCTGCGCGTGCCGTCATTTACTTTTTACGCGTTTCTTCCGCAGAAAAAAGGCAGAGAAAAGTTGTTTAAAGAGATGGCGGATAACGAGCGCTCCAGTATTTTTTATGAGTCTCCGCACCGGATTATCAAGGCTCTCCTGTCGCTCAAAAAGGTCGCGCCGGAGCGCCGGGTCGGATTGTACCGGGAACTCACCAAGATATACGAGGAGGCGATTATCGGCACCCCGCAAGAGCTTTTGAGCATGCTGGAGGCCGAACCGGTCAAACAAAAGGGGGAATTTGTGGTAATCTTAGAGTAATGTCAAAAGAGATGATGGTTATAGCGTTAGGGCTTTGGATTATCGTAATCCGCACCATGCTTGGCGTGCCCGGCAGCTGGCAGACATTCCTTTTTATACTCACGGGCGTTGCGCTCGCGGTCACCGGGTTTCTTTTGCGCGGCGAGGCGCTCGGCCGCGCCAGACCCGGAGAGTCCTCCAAAAAATCTTCCTATACTTTTATAGAGAGCGGAACTCCTCCCGTACATGAGCATAAAGAAGGCATCACTTCCCTTAACTAGTTTCGGCGCGCGCATCCTGCTTGTTGCGGCAGGGGTTGCCGCCGCGGCAGGAGCGTTTTTTATTTTACCCGGGTTCTTTTCTGTTTCGTATTTGAGCGAAGCGACATCGACCCCGTTTGGCGCACCTGCGCCGCAGCTCGACAAGGTCGACTACGATACGCGGCTTCTCGCGCTTGCGCATGTCGCTACGTCCAGCCCGTGGTATGAGGCATATATGCAAGGAACTACCACCCCAGTTGAACAAGCTGCAAGTTCAACGGGGCAGGCCGCCTCTCATAAACCCCTTTGGCCGGTTTGGGGGTTACCGTATCCGAATTACGGAGCGCTTTTGCCGTTTAACCGCATCGTCGCGTATTACGGCAACTTTTACTCCAAACAGATGGGCGTGCTCGGCGAGTATCCGGAGGACGTCGTGTTGCAAAAGTTGCGCGATGAGGTCGCGGTGTGGGAGGCGGCCGACCCGGCGACGCCGGTCGTGCCCGCCATCGAGTATATAGATGTCACCGCGCAGGGCAGTCCGGGGAAGGATTCGGCCTACCGCCTGCGCATGCCGGACTCACAGATTGATAAAGCGATAGCGATGGCAAAAAAAATTGACGGCATCGTCATTTTGGACATACAGGTCGGGCTCTCCACCGTGCAAGACGAGCTGCCGCTGCTCGATGCCTATTGGGCTCTACCGCAGGTACATTTGGCGCTCGACCCGGAGTTTGCGATGCACGACGGCACGCCGCCCGGGCGCGTTATCGGCACCATGGATGCAAAAGATATAAATTGGGCGGCGCAGTATCTCGCCAAATTGGTGCGCGACAATAATCTGCCGCCGAAGATTTTGATTGTGCACCGCTTTACCGAAGAAATGGTAACCGGCTACAGGCGCATTGAGCCCTTGCCGGAGGTGCAGATTGTCATACAAATGGACGGGTGGGGATTCCCCGCCAAAAAAATAAATACCTATAATGTCGTTGTTTACCCCGAGCCGGTGCAGTTTGCGGGTCTCAAAATCTTTTATAAAAATGACCTCAAACAGGAGCCCAGCCGCCTCCTGACTCCGCAAGAAGTCCTGCGTCTGACCCCGAGCCCCATCTTCATCCAGTATCAATAGACCAAAACTAGGACATCCGATGTCCTAGTTTGACCGGTTGACGGGTTAGACCTATTGAGGTAAGTTGCGGTCAGACGAAACTCAACGAAAAGAGGTTACTTATGCAGTCATACAATGCGCTTTTTACTTCGGATTCTAGCCTAGAAGTAAAAAGACTTGTCGAACAGTGTGGTGCTGTAGTCCAACAAGTACTCACGACCATCCAAGTGGTCACGTTTACCGCCGATAAAGAAGCCCTCAAAAAGGTTCGGATGCTCGATTGTATTACGAGCATCGAGGAAAATGGGGAAGTAAAAGCATACGGAGTGCAAGACTAGTCCCGCATAAACCTTCTCTTTTTGCTATACTGTCCTTAGTAACAGCAGGAGTTCCCCATGGCAGAAGAACAAAAGAAGTGCGAGGTGGTTAAGTTTCCTAAGAAGTTTGTCTCTTCCGACGCCCGGCAGGTTAAGCACGAGCTTGGCCGCGATATGGCCAGGGCGATGGTCGAGGCCGGCTACATGCCGCTTGATAGATACATCGAATTGTACGGATAAAACGCGCGCCCCTGGTATACGGGGCGCTTTTCTTTTTGTTGCTATACTGGAGTCACAATGGCTGATAACCCCGACCAAATAACGTATTTTGCCGCCACCAACTCCCGGGGCAAGGAAGCGTCTTTTGGCATACGCAACGAGGACCGCGCCCGGCACATGTACGTCATCGGCAAGACCGGCATGGGCAAGTCGACCATGTTGGAGAACATGGCCATACAGGACATCCGCAACGGCGAGGGGATGGCTTTTATAGACCCGCACGGAAGCACCGCCGACCGGATCATGGAGTACGTGCCGGCGCACCGGATTAAAGATGTCGTCTACTTTGCGCCGTTCGACCTGGACTATCCGCTGGCTTTTAACATCATGGAGGACGTCGGCTACGACAAGCGCCACTTGGTTGTCTCGGGCCTCCTCTCCGCGTTCCGCAAAATTTGGGTAGACGCCTGGTCCGCGCGCATGGAGTACATCCTATCCAACACGCTGATGGCGCTCTTAGAGTACGATGGCGCGACATTGCTCGACGTCAACCGCATGCTCATCAATAAAGCCTTCCGCAAAAAGGTGGTGGAAAAGATTACCGACCCGATAGTCAAGAGTTTTTGGGTGGAGGAGTTCGCCAATTACACCGACCGCTACACGCAGGACGCGACGCCCGCCATACAAAACAAGGTGGGGCAGTTTACGAGCAACCCGCTCATCCGCAACATTGTCGGCCAGCCGAAGTCGTCGTTTGACTTCCGCAGGCTGATGGACGAAAGGAAGATAGTCATCATCAACCTCTCCAAGGGCCGCGTCGGCGAGGTCAACACCAACCTGCTCGGCTCCATGATTGTCACCAAAATTTACTTGGCGGCGATGTCGCGCGCCGATGTACCCGCCGAGGTGATGAAGAACCTCCCGCCATTTTACCTGTACGTGGACGAGTTCCAGAACTTCGCCAACGAGAGCTTTTCCGACATACTCTCCGAGGCGCGCAAATACAAACTCCGCCTTATCATCGCGCACCAGTACGTCGAGCAGATGGAGGAGGAGGTGCGCGACGCCGTCTTCGGCAACGTCGGCACCACGGTGGCGTTCCGTGTCGGGCCCTTTGACGCAGAAACGCTGGAGACTATTTTTGCACCGCAGTTCGAGGCGACCGACCTCGTCAACCTCGGGTTTGCGCAGATATATCTGACACTGATGATACGCGGCGTCGGGTCGCCGCCGTTCAGCGCGACCACTCTGCCGCCGTTTGACCCGCCGCCCGAGCGGCATGTCGACGAGGTTATAGCGGCGTCGCGCGCTACCTACGGCAAGGCTCGCGTGCAGGTGGAAAAGGTGATAGACGAGTGGCAAAACAGCGATCCCGTCGCCCCCGAACCGCCGAAATCCAAACGGGATTATAAGGCCACTGCTCCGGCAAAACCCGCCGCTCCAAGGCCCGCTGCTCCGGTACCACCACCTCCGGCACCACCCGTAGCGCCTCCGGCGCCTCCAACGCCGCCGCCTGCTCCTGTAGTGCGCGTCGAGCCCAAAAAAGAGGAGAGTCCGATGCCGCCGCCGGAAAAAAAGCCGTATCTGCCTCCGGTCAAACCCGCGCCAAAACCTCCGCTTGACGGGTCAAAAAGCTTGCGTGAGGCGTTGGCGCAGGTAACCCATGCAAAACCCGCCCAGCCTCCTGCTCCCGGGCTTAAAGAAGCTTTGCAAAAAGTCTCGCCTAAAAAAAATGAGCTATCGCCTGAAACCATCCGTCAGATGTTGGATGTCAATGACCCTAAAGATACGCAATAATTTTTTTCTTTCGTTTTTGTTTTTGGCGGTTTTTGCCTCCGCCTTGCCGGCACATGCCGCAGAGCTGGTAAACATCAATACCGCCGATCTTGCGGCACTTCAAACACTCCCCGGAGTCGGCCCGTCAATCGCGCAAAGCATAATCGACAACCGTCCGTATGCCGCTATCGAGGAAGTAAGCCGTGCGAGCGGCATAGGAGAACCCGGCTCCAGTTCGTACGAAAAAATAAAAGACTTCATTACGGTAGGTAATGCGACTGCGGTTCAAACAACCACAGCGGCAACGAGCAGCGCTCAGACGCAAACACAGAGCGCCTCCTCCTATGGGCCGCCGCCCATGACGGTGCGCGTACAGGCGGACAAGGTGGTAACGGCGGGCGGAGGATCGTTTTTTGAGGCGCAAGCATACGGAGCCGATACGGTGCCTATTGTCTCCGGAGCGCGCTTTATATGGAACTTCGGCGACGGGGCGGCGGCGGAGGGAGGGCGCGTATTCCATACCTACGCGTACCCCGGACGGTACTCGGTTTTGGTCACTGCCGCGTATAACTACTCCTCCGCGATGAACCGCATGGAGGTGGATGCGGTCGCGGCGGCGGTGTCGCTGGGCGCACAGGGCGACGGCTCGCTCCTCATCCGCAATCTGTCTAAAAATGATTTGCAGATAGGCCTCTGGTCGCTCAGCGATAGCGGCGCGTCGTTTGTCATTCCTGAGGATACGCTGGTGTTTGCAGGCGAGGGAGTGCGTTTTTCTTCATCGATTACAAGGCTCGCCGGGACTCCGGCCGCCGAACTGCTGTATCCAAACGGCGCGCTCGCCGCCGCGGCAACGGTGTCCGCGGACTCTCCTCTGCGCGGCGAGCGCGTCACCGCCGTTGCGGTTCGCGCGCCGGCCGCCGCGCAGAAGCAAACGGGGGAGGTGTTGGGCTCCAGTACCTCCGCGCCGGCTCCGTTAAAAAGCGGGACACCGTCGCCGTTGCTGTGGTCGGCCGGCGCGCTTGTTCTCTTACTTGCGGGCGGAATCACCGCCGTGCATTACGCAAACTTGTCCGCCAAGCGCCACGAAACTAACTCTGTTGCAGATGAGTTTGATATAGAAGAGTAGCGACTGGACAGAACCACCTAACAGTGTTTATATTGTTCCCAGCCAACAGCTCTTACTTACAAGGGGAAACAGGATATGAAAAGAATCTTAGTGACCGGCGGAGCCGGCTTTCTGGGCTCGCATCTGTGCGACCGTCTTATCAAAGACGGCAATGAGGTTATCTGTGTGGACAACTTTTACAGCGGCAGCAAGGAGAACATAAGGCACCTGCTCCATAATCCGCGCTTCGAGCTGATCCGGCACGACATAACCATGCCGCTCTACGGCGTGGAAAAGGTCGATGAGATATACAACCTCGCGTGTCCGGCGTCGCCCGTCCACTATCAAAGCGACCCGGTCCAGACGACCAAGGTCAATGTGGTTGGGGCGATCAACATGCTCGGGCTCGCCAAGCGGGTCGGCGCCAAAATTCTGCAGGCTTCGACCAGCGAGGTCTACGGCGACCCCGATGTGCATCCGCAGGTGGAAGGGTATCGCGGCAACGTCAATCCCATCGGTCCGCGCGCATGTTACGACGAGGGCAAGCGCTGCGCGGAGACGCTGTTCTTCGACTATCTCCGCCAGCACAAGATGCCTATTAAAGTGGTGCGCATCTTCAACACCTACGGTCCGCGGATGCATCCCCAAGACGGGCGCGTGGTGTCCAACTTCATCGTGCAAGCTCTGCACGATGACGACGTCACCATCTACGGCAACGGCGAGCAGACGCGCAGCTTCTGCTACGTCGACGACCTGATCGAGGCGATGGTGCGCATGATGGCGACGGACGCTCATGTCACCGGCCCCATCAACATCGGCAATCCGCGCGAGTTCAGCATGCTGCAACTCGCGCAGAAGGTCATCGACCTGACCGGCAGCCGCTCAAAAATCGTCAACAAGCCGCTTCCGGAAGACGACCCGCGCCAGCGTAAGCCGGATATCACCAAGGCTTGGCAGGTGCTTGCATGGCAGCCGCAGGTGGAGCTGGAGGAAGGTCTGCAAAAGACCATAGAATACTTCAAGTCTATCTGATCTGTTCTCAAGGCCGCCCGCAACGGGCGGCCTTTTTTATTGGTTACAGGTGGGGTACGCTTATGAATGTGAAGAAAATCCTTATATTCAGCCTCGCCTATTACCCGCGCGTCGGCGGAGCGGAAGTCGCTATAAAAGAAATCACCGACCGCATCAGCGACATCGAGTTCCATATGATTACGATGCGGTTTTCTGCCGCCGATGCCGAGCTGGAAAAAGTGGGGAA
>CAYIHD010000022.1:0-9421 GCA_964363205.1 uncultured Candidatus Saccharibacteria bacterium
ATCCCCACCCTCCTTCTTTCTTCCTCTTCCTTTTTTCTCTTATCCCCACCCTCCTTATTTCTATTCTAGCTTTTTGCAAAAAGCTGTAATAGACTTTTTGATATGGCAGGTACTGACTATCGGCGGATGGAGCGCATTGTTAAAGGTTTTGCTAACCACCGCAGGCTCCAAATGCTCGACCTTTTGCGCAAAGAGCCCGAGCTGACGCTCGAGCAGATAGCCGAGCGGTTAAACATCGGGTACATGAACGCGTCCGACCATGTCCGCCGGATGGCTATTGCCGGGTTGGTGATGAAGCGCAACGACGGTCCGCGCGTGCATCACAAACTCACGCCCCGCGCCGAGTCTATTCTAGCTTTTTGCAAAAAGCTGTATTAACACAACGGGTTCCGCAGAAAGTAGGCGTCTCGTACCGGTATCTTCATATAACGCTTGATACTGTTATCTCACGAGCGGGAGGATGCTCCTCTTGTTTTGAACTGAAACCGTAAACCCAAGGAGGAGTCATCATGACTCGCACTACGTTCTTTGCCATTGCTTGTGCCGTGTTGACGATGAGCTTCGTGCCCGTGGCGCAGGCTCAAACTTACGACGGCTGGCGTTCGCAGCGGACCTTGCATCAGGATCGCGGCCAACATCGCGGGTGGAACAACCACCGCGCTATGCGGCTGGACAACGATCGCGACGACTATCGCAATCGCAACCGCAACCACTACCGCGCGTATCGCGAAAATTGCGAGCTCCGCGTCGCCGGAAACTGCGTCGTCCGCTAACACCCTCGACGCACCGTGTCTCCAAGGCTCCGTACCCACGGAGCCTTTTTTCTTTTGTATACTTATTGCATACTTCTTGTTTCTATTCTAGCTTTTTGCAAAAAGCTGTATTAGCAAAGCGCGTAGTAGTATAAAACTATGAACGAACCTCAGATATATGCTCAGTTCATACGCCCTTCGTGGGCTCCGCCCGGCTGGCTCTTTGGGCCGGTGTGGACGGCGCTGTACGCGGTTATCATCGTCAGCTACGGCTACGCCGGCTGGTTGTACTGGCAGGGGAGGCTGCCGTTTATCGTGTTGCTCCCTTTTATACTCAATATCGTTTTTAATCTCGCTTTTACTCCGCTGCAGTTTGGGCTCAAAAGCAACGTGCTCGCGGCCGTCGACATCCTGTTGGTACTCGGCACGCTGGTGTGGGCGCTCTGGGCAATTTGGCCCCACGCGCCGTGGGTCGCCTATGCCAACGTGCCGTACCTTGCGTGGGTGTGTTTTGCCACGGTGCTCCAACTTACTATCACTAAGCTCAATTGGTAATGCGCCGCGGGAGGAGAGACCATTACGAAAAACATCGCGAGGCGGTTAGGCGACACGTGCATGCGCGGCTCGCTCATTACAACCGGCTGTACGGTCACTCGTACAACAAGGTTTTTATACGGAACACCAAGTCGCGGTGGGGCTCTTGTTCGTCGCGGCGGAACTTAAATTTTAATTACAAAGTCGCGTTTTTGCCCGCAGAACTCTGCGACTACGTCATTGTCCACGAGCTGTGCCACCTCGGCGAGTTTAATCACAGCCCCGCGTTTTGGGCGCAGGTGGCGCGCACCTTTCCGCACCACCGGGCACTGCGCCGCGCTTTGCGTGCGATATAATAAGGAGCATGTTCCCCGGCGACCAAGACAACACCATCATCGGCAATTTAGAAAAGATTAACCGTCAGCTTGCGCGGCAAAATTCGCTTGGCCACATGTTTATGGCCGGCATTATCTACGGCCTCGGCTTTTTTGTCGGCTCGGCAATCATCGCCACCATCGCCTTTGGCATCTTAGGCCCGTGGTTCGGGCAGTTCCAGTGGATACGCGACGCGTTTGAAACGGGCGTCTTGCTCCTGCGCAAGTAGCGCTCTCCACACCCAATCTTCATGCAGCCCACGGTATCACTAGGGTATGCTATTTTTTCTTTTGGTCGGGGCGATACTCGGCGCGTTATCCGTTGTTTTTGTCCTGCAGAACATTGTCCCCATTACCGTCATTTTTTTGTATTGGCAGATAGAGGGCTCGCTCGCGGTCATACTGTTTTTGGCGATGATGAGCGGAGTGTTTGTCACACTGCTGTTTATCCTCCCCGGCCTTGTCCGCGACGAGTTTAGGTACTCTAAGCTCAAGCAGGAGAAGAAGGATGTCGAAAACGAGCTCACCACCACCAAAAAAGTTATCAACGAGGTTGCCGCCACCGCCACTGTGGCCGAGCCGTTTTCTGTACTATAATTAGACCTGTTATGAAGAGATTCGCCCTTATCGCGGTTGCGGCGGTTGTGGTCATCGGCGGCGCTTTTTACTTTTCGACGGCACCAACCGGCGGCGTACTTTCCCGCGGGGGCCCCGGCGAGGGGACGCCGTATACCTCCGGCATTCACGGGACCATCAGCATAGGTCCGACCTGCCCGGTAGAGCGCAACCTGCCCGACCCGGCGTGCGCCGATAAGCCGTACAGCATGCTGGTATATATCTTCCGCGAGAGCGACCTCGCCGAGCCGTTTCTCTTGGCGCGCAGCGACGAGCGCGGCGTGTTTGACGCGCCGCTTCCGCCGGGGGAGTACGTCATACAGTCCGACCCGGCGGGAGTGCCGATGCCGCGCTGTAACCCGGCCAACGTGACGGTCGTCGCCAACAAGTATAAAACTGTCGCCGTGTCGTGCGACACCGGCATCCGCTGACTATGATAAGGGAGTTTAAGGCATTTTTGCTCCGCGGCAATGTGGTCGACCTGGCGGTCGGCGTCGTGGTCGGCGCTGCGTTCGGCACGGTCGTGAGCGCGCTGGTATCCGACCTTTTGACGCCTTTTATTTCGACGGTCGCCAGGGTGCCGGATTTCGGCGGGTTTTCGGTAACGGTAAGCGGCAACGTGTTTAAGTACGGGCACTTTCTCAACGCGCTCATCTCCTTTTTGCTCGTCGCGGGCGCGGTCTTTTTCCTTATCGTCAAACCGATGAACCTGCTTATCAAACGCTCGCGCAAAGGGCCGCCGGCGGACCCGACCACAAAAAAGTGCGTCGAGTGCCTGTCCGAAATTCCGGTAGCCGCTCGCCGATGCGCGCACTGCGCTCAAGTGGTCGCGTAGTATACTAACCGGTATGGCAAGAATTATTGCGGCGCTTGCGGTACTTGCCGCGGTACTCGGCGCGGGTTACTGGTTTATATTTATCAGCGGGCAAAACGCCGCGCCGCCTGCGCCTGCGGCGCTTACCGTAACGCCGGAAGCGGCAGCAGCAGGAGAAACAAAAAATGTAAACGATAATCAAACCGTAAACAATATGAAAGAAGTTACAAAAGCGACACTGCACACCAACAAGGGCGACATTGTCATCGAGTTTGCGGCCGGCACGCCAAGCACGGTCGCCAACTTTATCAAGCTGGCTTCGGCCGGATTTTACGACGGCACCAAGTTTCATCGCGTCATCAGGGGCTTTATGATACAGGGCGGCGACCCTCTGTCTAAAGACGACACCAAGCAGGCGCAGTGGGGGACAGGCGGCCCGGGCTACCAGTTTGCCGACGAGATAAGCCTCAGCAACAACGATGTTACCGGCACTATCGCGATGGCCAACGCCGGCCCAAACACCAACGGCTCTCAATTTTTTATCAACACGGCGGACAACACCTTCCTCAACACTAAGCACACGGTCTTCGGCAAAGTGACAGCCGGCATGGATGTGGTTACAGCGATAGAAAACACGCCGACCGGCCAAAACGACCGCCCGGTCGAGCCGATGGTCATCACCTCGATTACTTTGGAGTAAGGATATCCACAGATTTGTGTATATTGTGTAGTTGCGCGCGCAATTTGTGCTATTATGTGCGTATATGGGACCTATCAATAAGTCGCTGACGGGCAAGCAGAAGCGGGTTTTGGACAATATTGAGCTCTATATCAGAGCCAAGGGCGAGCCGCCGACGCTCGACGAACTGCGGCAAAACCTCGGGTTTAAGTCTCTGCGCACGGTTATGCAGTATATCGAGACCCTGGAGCGCAAGGGCTACATTGTCCGGCGCAAGTACTCGCGCCGCAACATAGAGTTGCGCGCGGTAGATGCCGAGGGGCGCTCGGCGATGCTCGTGTCGGTGCCGGTGGTCGCCAACGTCGGGTGCGACGACCTCTCGGTTTTTGCGCAGGAGCAGACAGACGAGTTTTTGCAGGTGGACAAACAAATCGTCGACGAGGTGCACGGCGAGATAGTCGCGGTGCGCGCGGTCGGCGACTCGATGGCCGATGCCGGCGTTAAAAGCGGCGACTATATTTTGGTGCAGTTTACCGACAAGGTTAAAAGCGGCGACAGGGTGGCGGCGATTATCGGCGACATGGTCACCGTCAAGCGGCTCGAGCGGCGCAACGGCGTCACTATTTTGTATCCGGAGAGCAAAGATCCGAAGTACAAACCGATAGTCCTGCGCGACAACTTTAAAATCGCCGGCAGAGTGCTGTGTATCATCCCCGCCGGAGTCGCCGAGATGGACGAGGTGGTTTCGGTCGAGGAGGAAGATTGGCGATAGAGACGAAGCGACAAAAACTCCTTTTCGCAGGAGTTGGGGTCGTGTTTATCTCTCCGGAGAAAAGGATGTTTTTGTAGATTCGACCTATGACTCAAGAACAAGCTTTACAGATATTAAAAACAGGCGCGAATGTTTTTCTCACCGGCGAGCCGGGGAGCGGCAAGACGCACACCATCAACAACTACATTGCGTGGCTGCGCGAGCGCACAGTTGAGCCGTCTATCACCGCCTCGACCGGCATTGCCGCCACGCATGTGGGCGGGATGACCATCCACGCGTGGAGCGGGATAGGCATCAAGCGCGACTTAAGCGACTGGGATCTGGAGGCTCTGCTTGAACGCGAGCCCTTGGTGCGCCGTGTTCGCTTGGCGCACGTGCTTATTATCGACGAAGTGTCGATGCTCGACGCGCATACCCTTACGATGGTCGACAACGCAGTGCGCACGCTGCGCGGCAGCGAACAACCCTTCGGCGGGTTGCAGGTTATTTTTGTCGGCGACTTCTTTCAGCTTCCGCCGGTCTCTAAGGGCGAGCCGTCCAAGTTCGCATTCGAGTCGCCGGCGTGGAAGGAGGCTAACCCTTTGCATTGCTATTTAAACGAACAGCATCGGCAGGATGACGACATCTTTTTAGAACTGCTCGGAGCTCTGCGCGCGGGCAAACTGACAAGCAAACACAAAGACGCACTGCGCGCACGGGCCGAGTTCCCCGAGGAGGGGGATCTTTCCACCAGGCTCTATCCGCACAATGCGGATGTCGATAGGATAAACGTCGAGGCGCTGTCAAAAATAGACGCATCGGCAAAAGTTTTTGAAATGCGCTCCGAGGGCGGCAAGGCGCTGGTAGAGTCGCTCAAGCGCGGCTGCTTGTCGCCGGAAACGCTGGCGCTCAAGGACGGCGCGGCGGTCATGTTTACCCGCAACAATTTTGAACATGGCTATGTCAACGGGACACTGGGCACGGTAACCGGATTTTCTGAAAGTGGTTTTCCGCTCGTGCGCACGCGCGAGGGCGCGATGATAGAGGCGAGCCCCGAGGAGTGGCGCATCGACGACCGCGCGCGGACGCTCGCCAAAATTGTGCAGGTGCCGCTGCGGCTTGCGTGGGCTATCACGGTGCACAAAAGCCAGGGGATGAGCCTCGACTCGGCGGTGATGGACCTATCGGCGGCGTTTGAGTACGGGCAGGGATACGTGGCGCTGTCGCGCGTGCGTTCACTGCGCGGATTGTATTTAAGCGGATTTAACGAGCGGGCGCTCGCGGTGCATCCGCAAATATTGGAGCAGGACGGGCAGTTCCGCGGCGCATCGGCGGCGGCACGCGACGCGTTCGGCGCTATGGACAACAATGAGTTGCAGGCTTTGCACAAACAATTTGTGCAAAAAAGCGGCGGCAGGGAACCGGATAAAACCAACCCCGACGCTCCAAAGGATGTCGGGGCCCCGACCAAAGCGTCGGGGAAAACAAAGTTAGAAACGATACGCACAAAGTTTCCGAATGCCTACCGTCCGTGGAGCAAGGAGGATGATGCGCGGCTTACCGCCGCCTTTCGCGATAACACCAAAGTTTCGGTACTGGTAAAGGACTTCGGCCGCCAGCGCGGCTCGATAAACTCCCGCCTTATCCGCCTCGGCCTCATCGAGCCCGACCTTTAATTGAAAGAATGCCGGTGGTCAGCCGTCATAGTAGGGGTGCGGGTACGCCCGCACCCATTTACCAGGTAATTTAAAACACTATGACTAATACTACTCTTAAGAAGTTTCTCGCGGGTTCTGCTATGGCGGCGCTGTTGCTGCCTATGGCGGTGTCGGCTCACGGTATAGGTCTTAATTTCGGCGGCGGTCTCAAGGTAGGGGCCGGCGGCGACAAAGACAAGACCGAAGTAGAGGGCAACGGCAGTATTAACCTTAATGCCAATGCCAAAGTCGGCGAGCGTGACCGCGGCCGCGACGGCGACAAAGACGACAAGAACGGCAAACATGAGAAGCGTGAGATAAATAAAAATAACCACGCTACCACCACTGCCGCGCGTATACAGACGCGTGCGGATATCGTGACCTCGGTTGGCACGGCTCTGTCGGCCAAGTCGGCAAGCTCGACTGACCCGGTTGCCTTTGCGGCGGCCCTCTCGGCGCTTAACAGCGCCGCGGCAAGCGCCAAAGCGCAGGCCACGGTAGACATCGGCGCGGCGCGCGACTTCCTGCACGACGCGTTCAAAAACCTTAAGGTTATGTTCCACCTGCTCTGGAACTAACAGAAGATAGCTCTTAATCAAAGTCAAAGAAACCCTCCGCATTTGGCGGAGGGTTTCTTGTGCTATAGTCGAGCACATGATACTCGCGATAGCCGTAGCGACCTGCGTCTCTACCGTACTTGGCGGAGTGTTTGCTCTGCATCTGCGCGACCGCCTGCACCTCATTTTAGGTTTCAGCGCCGGCGCGGTGGTGGCGGTGGCGTTTTTTGACCTCATACCCGAGGCGCTCGAGCTAGGGCAGGGGTTTTATGACCCTTCGTTTCTGCTTTCTATAACCGCGCTTGGTTTTTTGATTTATTTGGTGCTCGACCGCCTGCTCCTCATGCACTCGCACGCGGGGGAGGAGCCGGGGCTTCATCAACATCGGGGTATAACGGGCGCCGGCACGCTCTCGTTGCACAGTTTTTTAGACGGGATGGGGATAGGGCTGGCGTTCCAGGTGTCGACCGCCGTGGGCATAGTCGTCGCGGTGGCGGTGTTGGCGCACGACTTTGCCGACGGTATAAACACGGTCAACTTTATCACCAAAAATAACGGAAGCCGCCGTCTTGCCGCGCGTTGGCTGGCGGTTGATGCCGCCGCTCCCGTGCTCGGCATTATTACCACGCTGTTTTTTACGCTCCCGGCCGCGCATCTTGCGGTACTGCTCTCGCTCTTTGCCGGATTTTTCCTCTACATCGGCGCCTCCGACCTTATCCCCGAGAGCCATCACGCGCACCCCGCGTTTTTGACCACCGCCATGACCATCCTCGGCGCCGGAGTGCTCTATGTTGTAATAAAAATAGCGGGAGTGTAAGCCGCTTGCGCTGTTTATTGTGCCGTTGTAGTATGGCGCTCTATGAAAAAAGCGCTTATTTATATGACGGTTGCCGCCGGTGTCTTTATTCCTGTTTTTGTATTTGCACAGAGCCCTACTACAGGCCTTTTAAATGTATACGTGCAGGTTATTAACCAGACGAATGCCTCCTACGGTCCGGGCAACTTTACCGTCGCGGTCTCCGGCCAGAGCCCGAACCCGGCAACCTTCCAGGGTTCTTTGCAGGGGACGCTGGTTACCATCAACCCCGGCGCGTATGCCGTTACGCTTACCAACAATTCCGGTTTCAATACCAGCTACTCCGTCGGTTGCGACAGCACTATTGCGGCGGGCGGCACGCAGACCTGCGTCATCACCGTCAATGCCGGCTCTTATAATTACACCCGCCCTTACGTGTATCCTTACACGTACCAAACGCCGCCGCTTAGCTGCCGTACCGATACTCCGGTCGTCGCCGTCGGACAACCAGCGCGCTTTACCGCAGTCGGCGGCATCGGCGGCACATACAACTGGAAGACTCCGTACAACAACTTTCCCAACAGCGGTCCGGTGCTCACCACTGTTCTTGACGGCAGCGGCGTACAGTCGGTGACGGTCACCAACGCGGCGCAGACGGCCACCTGCAACGTGACCGTATCCTCCGGCTATTTCCAACAGCCTATCAGCACGGTTACTCCGACCTATCCGAACTATCCGACCTATCCTAACTACAATACGTATCCGGTATATACGACACAGCCGACATACACGGCCACTGCGTACCCGCGCCTCCCGAACACAGGCTTGGAGCCGATACAGTCTGCACAGCTGGCGTTTGCTCTCGTACTACTGATGGGTGCCGCTATCGCTGTGTACCCGTATGCAAGAAAATCATTTGCTATTGCAGTCCGCTAAAAGCGGAGTCCTTGTGGCGTCCGCGCACTCGCGCCGCGCGCACAACATCAGGCTTGCCGCCATCGCGGTGGGTATGGTGTGCGTGCTTGTCGGTGCGGCGGACGTGACGTCGCGATTGGTCAAAAGTGTAGGACCCGACGCGACGTTTTTGGCGTTTGCGCCGGCGGCGGCAATCAATAATCCGTCTTTGTTTGTCGCCACCACTACTCCCGCAGGAATTGTTCCGTCGCGCCTGCGTATCCCGTCGCTTAACATAAACGCCAAGGTTGAGCCTGTTGGCGTAAAAGCCGACGGCACCATGGCAACGCCAAGCAATTTCGACAACGTCGCGTGGTACTCGCCCGGCGCCAAACCCGGCGGGCAGGGGAGCGCGGTATTTGCGGGACACGTCAACAACGCATTGCTGCGGTCAGGTGTTTTTGAGCATCTCGCGCAAATTAAAAAAGGCAGCTACATTATGGTAGAGGATGCCGCCGGCAAATCACTGGTGTACCGGGTATCCTCAGTGGAGGAGTATGAGCCGGGCGCCTCAACCGACGCTTTGTTTGCCGCCACGGGGCGCTCGCGGCTGGTGCTTATCACGTGCGACGGCGAGTGGGTGCCGTCGGCGCGCAGTTATGACAAGCGTTTGGTGGTCGTTGCGGAGCCCGCGTACTAGTGCTACTATTTTTGATGTTCGAGTAAGTCTCCTTGTGCCGTTTGGTGGCGCCGGAGGGTCGCCTTACGATAGAACATAAATACTATTTGTTTCTCGTAATTCAATGGCACGCAAACTCTTTGTCGGCGGTCTTCCGTACCGCACGACAGGTGACGAGCTCCGCGACGCCTTCGCCAAAGCCGGCGAAGTCGCCTCGGCCTCGATCGTGACTGATCGCGAGACCGGCCGCTCCCGGGGCTTCGGCTTTGTGGAGATGGC
>CAYIHD010000023.1:0-8302 GCA_964363205.1 uncultured Candidatus Saccharibacteria bacterium
TGGTGCGCGACAAAAAACTCGAGGGCGTGCGCGGCTTGCGCGACGAGTCGGCCAAAGACATCCGCATCGTGGTGGAGCTCAAGCAGGGCGCTCATCCGCAAAAAGTGCTCAACTATTTGTACAAGCACACCGCGCTTGAGGACACGTTCCACTTCAACATGGTGGTGCTGGTCGACGGCGTGCCGCAGACGCTGTCGCTGAAGGGAATTTTGGAGGAGTTTATCAAACACCGCCGCGAGGTGGTGCGCCGCCGCACGCAGTTTGACCTCACGCGCGCGCAGGAGCGCGAGCACATATTGCTCGGGCTCAAAAAAGCGCTCGACCACATCGACGAGGTCATCAAGACCATCCGCGCGTCAAAGGATGTCGCCGAGGCGGAGGTCAACCTCATAAAAAAGTTTACGTTTTCCGTACTGCAGGCCAAAGCGATACTCGAGATGCGCCTCAGCCGGCTTGCTAACCTCGAGCGCAAAAAGGTAGAGGACGAGCTTAGCGAAGTGCAGAGGATAATCGGGGAGCTTACCGCACTGCTCGCGTCCGACAAAAAGATGCTTGCGGTTATCAAGCAGGAGATTTTGGACTGGGCCAAAAAGTTCGGCGACGAGCGCAATACCAAGGTGGTTAAGGGCGAGGCCGGCGTGATCAACATCGAGGACCTGGTGCCCGACGAGGAGCAGGTGCTGGTGCTGACCGCCGGCGGCTATGTTAAGCGCACCAATCCGGAGGAGTTCCGCCGGCAAAAGCGCGGCGGTGTGGGCGTCATCGATCTCGACACCAAAGAGGAGGACTTTGTCACCACCTTCCTTACCACGTCGACACACAGCGACCTGCTGTACTTTACCGACATCGGCAAGGCGTACCAGCTCAAGTTTTACGAAATCCCGGAGGGCAAGCGCTCGACCAAAGGCAAGGCCATCATCAACTACCTGTCTATCGGCGCGGAGGAAAAAGTGACCAGCGTTTTGCCGATGCGCAAAAAGCAAAAGGAAGGGGAGCGCTTCCTTTATATGATAACCAAGCAGGGTGTCGCCAAAAAAGTCGACGCGACCGCCTTCCACGACGTGCGCCGCTCGGGTCTGATCGCGCAAAAGCTGCAAAAGGGCGACGAGCTTATCGCCGCGCTTTTGGTGGAAAAGGGCGACGAAATCTTCCTTTCGACATCCAAGGGCCAGTCCATCCGCTTTAAAGAGTCGGACATTCGCGCGATGGGCCGCGCCGCCGGGGGCGTGCGTGGGATGCGCCTCGGCGCGGGCGACTACATTGTCGGCGCCGACGTGATACCAAAGGGCGCCAAAGACCGCGAGGTGTTGGTGGTGTCGCGCAACGGCTACGGCAAGACAACCGAGACAAGCGAGTACAAAACGCAGAACCGCGGCGGCTCCGGCATCAAGACCATGAACATGACGCCGAAAACAGGCCCGGTCATCGCCGCGCGCGTCATATCTAAAGAGGATGGCGTCGGCGAGGACGAAATAGTGGTCATCTCCAAAAAAGGCCAGGTCATCCGCACCGCGCTCAAAGAAATCCCGTCCCTGAGCCGTTCAACCCAAGGCGTCCGCGTAATGAAACTCCGCGAAGGCGACGCCATCGCCTCCTTTGTTTGTTTGTAAAATAAAAAAGCCCCCGTCGGGAGCTTTATCTGCGTTATGTTCTAGCGACCAATTCGATTCTGTCATCGAAGTAGCAGCCGAAGCCTCCGTCATTGAAAAGCACTGTGTAAAGAGGTTGGCGGCTATATGTGCCGATTTCTCGTATGGTGATAAGTCCGCGACGCGCCTTATATCCAAACAAGCGTCCCCAAAATCCGGGCTTAACGACCACCTTGCTCAGGACTTGGTGCATGGTATCCTCCCTGCGATTAACAACTGGTGAGGACTATATACTTGCATTAGATAGTTGTCTATACTCGAGAGATGCACCTGGAACAACGGATACAAAAGATTGAGGAGCGGAATGCGGAAGTTACCGCCGACAAGGCTTGGGAGATTAGTTGGACTCGACGACTCCTGCTCGCTCTTTTTACCTACCTCGCCGTCAGTGTGTACCTTTGGGCAATCGGGGTGGGGAACCCGTGGCAGAGTGGCATTGTCCCCGCGGCGGCGTTTATGATATCTACCCTCACGATGCCCTTCTTCAAAAACCTCTGGCTCAAAAATAGAAAATAAAAAATCTCCAGGACGGTCCTGGTTATCCACAGTTACCGAGGACTCTCCTTGGTAAAATATACACAAGTATGAAAAATGTACCGACAATACCGGCGGATGCTCCAAAAACAGGGGAGATTTTTAGGCATTACAAGGGCGACAACTACAAAGTTTTAGATGTTGCTCTACATTCCGACGACACTTGGAACGTCGTTTATGCTCCAGTGTACGAAGGCGCGGTAGCAAAGCTTTTTACCCGCCCGCTGTGCGAGTGGCGGGAGGTTGTGGAGTGGCAGGGGCAGAAAGTCGAGCGGTTTGTAAAAGTATAGATATTTGGTAGGCTCTGGGCAGACGAAACAGGGAGGATAACATGTTGGACTGGTTTAGACGCTATGTTGCCGCGGTCGGCGATATCTACGACCAGGCAAAAGCGCACGAGCATCAGGCAAGTGAGAAGGGCGGTTTTTTTTGCCGAACTTCGCGCGGTTGCTATCGACTCCGTTGTTGTTTACTTCGCGCCCATTCCGCCGCTTGCCAAAGCAATTCGCTGGAAAATGCTCGGCAGCTAGCCCCCGCCACTAGCGGGGTTTTTCTTTTGAAACCTCCAGGACCGTCCTGGGTTATCCACAACTATCAAGGACTCTCCTTGGTAAAAATACATAAATTCTCAAAGGTAGTCCTTGAGAATTTTACCCTCTGTTTCAAAAATAGAAAATAAAAACTCCGTCCGGGGTAGACCCAGACGGAGTGCAACTTTTAAAGTTCGTCTATTTCACCGTCGTCGGCGAACGAGGTAACGTTGATGCCAAGTCCATCGAATGACTTGAAGACTTCGCCGGAGAAATCGTCGAGGTCACCCGCCGACCTGTTTGGGTCGTGGTGCGTGATACAGATTTCTTTCGGAAGAGGCTGACATCCGGCCAGCGCCGCGGCCAAGAGCTTGGGCGTTGCGTGGCCCCAGCCGACACGCTTCATCGCCGGGCCGCCGCCGATACCGACCTCGCCTTGGTACTCGCTGTCGCGGTACTGCAGGTCGGCAATGAGTAGCCGCGCGCCACTCACGAACGAGGCATAAGATTCGTTAGTTTCTTTGGTCGGTTCATGGTCGGTTGCGATGACGATGTCGCCCCGCTTGTGCGGGATACGATACGCCACCGCGCCGCCCGGATGATTGAGACGTATTGCAGTAATGCCGAGCGGCAGGAACTGCGAGTTTTCCAGATTAGCAGTCAGCGGATACAGTGTTGGCATTCCGATACCAAAGGTTTCGGGCCGGACGGGCCAGATGTGCGGAGCAAAGCGCTGGCCCCACACGGTTACGAAGTCGGCCCCCTCGCACACCGGCGCCCAGATACCTTGTACCTTTACCTTGTTTTGGAAGAGGTACGAGTTCTGCGGCAGGCCGTCAGTATGGTCGGCATGCAAATGCGACTGCAGCATAAACACCCGTTCGACATTATTCTTTTGCAGATAACGGACGACGTTTTGCACGCCCGAACCGTTGTCGATAATGATGCCGTCGGTGCCGTGGGTGATGCCGAAGCTGGTCGTCAGATGCGGTCGGCCCTCGTGGATGCTCGGATTGCTCCCGCAGGTGCCGCCCGTAATAACACTGAAACTCATGACTTTTCTCCCTTTTGATGGTGACGTCTGACGGTAATATAAAATATAGTTATAAAAAAGTCAAATACATTGAATTTTATAGGACAAGGGTGTAATCTCGGGACAGACGGACAACAGGGGGAGTAGACAAATGGTAGGACGATACACCACTCAGCAGTGGCGGCGGTCCAATACGCAAGGAGTCCAGAGCGTCGGGGCAATGAGGACCTTTCAGGGCCGGCCGCTCTTGACCCGCGCCGACTTGGACGCCATTGAGGCCTCCAGACGCGAGTTCGAGCTTGTCGCGCAAAAGCGGTGGGAGCGGCGGTACTACAACCGCGGGCACATACTCAGCGTGGTCAAGCGTATGGCCTTCGTTCGCGATTGCCTCAAGGCCGGCAAGCTGCCGTACGGCATTCCAAAAAAGGTCATGGCGACGGTGTTCGCCCTCCACCTCGTTTAGTTTCAGCCGCTGACACTGCACCCCGCTCCGGCGGGGTTTTTAATACAACGGGAATTCACCCCGTGAGATAGGCGAAGCCGCCATCTCATGGGATTCATGTAAGAAACATGCGGCTCGTGCGATATATAAAGGTATGAAGACGATGCGCAGACATATAAGCCAGCAGGCCGGGGTGCTCTCGGTCGTGTCTTTGGCGCTCGCGGTTGTCGTGCTCTACGCGCTGTGGGGAGCGAGTATTTTGCACTAATTTGTACGGTACAATAAGTGGGCGATGTCAGAGAGCTCCTTTTTACATCCGGCAAAAGCGCTGCGTGCGGCCAAACTGCACGAGGGCATGCGCGTTGCCGACTTCGGCGCGGGCTCGGGCTTTTTTACGCGCGCGGCGGCGCGCATGGTGGGCGGCCGCGGATTGGTGTGGGCGGTAGATGTGCACCAAGACATGCTCCCGCGGCTCAAAAACCTTGCCCTGCAGGAAGGCCTGCCCAATGTCGAAGTAGTGCACGGCAATGTCGAGCGCGCCGGCGGCAGTAACCTGCCGGACGAAAACTTTGACCTGGTTATCATTTCCAACCTGCTTTTTGGCGCCGAGCATAAAGAGCAGGTGGTCAAAGAGGCCAAGCGGATACTGCGCAAGGGCGGCCGCGCGCTGGTGATAGACTGGCGCGACTCGTTTAACGGCATGGGCCCGCATAAAGACCACGTCGTGACAAAAGACCACGCGCAAACGCTGTTTGAGCTCGGCGGGTTTGCGCACCCGGAGCCGGTACCGGCGGGGGAGTATCATTGGGGTATAGTATTTAAAAAGTCATGAGCACGTTTCAATTAGTTGTTGTTTCGGTTTTTGTCGCCTTTATCGTCATCGGCGTCGGCGCGTTTGCGATGTTCGGCGGCGTGTTCGGCGGCGGAGGTGTTGGCGCGGTCACCATATGGGGCACCATGCCGCAGGACACCGGCGATAAGCTGTTGGAGGGCTTGCGCACCGACGACAAAAATCTGCAGGACACTGTCTATGTCGAAAAGGACGCCGGCTCGTATGAGTCGACCTTACTCAACGCCATGGCATCGGGAGCGTCGCCGGATATATTTTTGGTCACGCAAGAGCAGTTGGGCGCGTTCAGCGACAAAATCCTCACCATTCCGTACGGAACCGTGTCGCAGTCGCAGTTTGTGTCGTCCTATATAGATGAGGGGCAGATTTTTTTGACGTCGCAGGGCGCGCTGGCTCTGCCGTTTGCGGTAGACCCCCTTGTCATGTATTGGAACCGCGACCTGTTTGGAAGTGCGGGGCTGGCGCAGGCGCCGTTGTATTGGAACGACTTTTTGACGCTTGCTCCCAAGATGTACTCCGCCAACTCGTCTCAAAATATTACCCGCAGCGCGGTGGCGATGGGCGCGTGGTCCAACATCGCGCACGCCAAAGAGATACTGTCGACATTGTTTATGCAGGCGGGAGAGCCGGTGACCGCGCGCAACGCTACGGGCGCTCTGGTGGCGGTGTTCGGGCAAACGCCGCAGTCGGCGGCCAATAACCCGGCGGAGTCGGCACTGCGCTTTTATACCGAGTTCGGCAATCCGTCCAAGACAACCTACTCATGGAACCGCTCTTTGCCGCGCAGCGACGATGCCTTTTTGTCGGGGAGGCTCGGCGTCTACTTCGGCTTTGCTTCCGAGTACCGCTCGCTTGCCGAGCGCAACCCGAATCTGCGCTTTGCGGTGGCTTTGATGCCGCAGTTGCAAGGGTCGGGGAGCACGATGACGTACGGCACCATGACCGCGCTGGCTATACCCAAATCGGCGCGCAACATACCGGGCGCCGCGCTGGTGGCGCAGTCGCTCGCGGGCGCTCCGGCGGCCGCCGCGCTGTCGGTGCTTACCAATATGCCGTCGGCCAGGCGCGACGTGCGCTTAGATACGGCGGGGAGCGCCGTCAATGCTATTTTTGCGCAGTCGGCGCTCATAGCGCGCGGATGGGTAGACCCAAGCCAAAGCAAAACAGACGCGGTGTTTAAGACCATGATAGAATCGGTGGTAAGCGGCGCCAGCGTGCCCGCCACGGCCGTCTCGGAGGCGGCGCAGGAGTTTAACCAGCTTATCCCGCCTGTTTATTAAATGAAGAAATATCTTTCCATACGCGCTATCGCTCCGCTTCTCTTTACGCTGGTGGTTATCTGTTTGCCATTGGTGGCTGTTGCTGTTACTTCGCCCGTTGGCCAATCTGCCGCAATAGAGAATCCGCTCAAGGTCGGCAACTTTTGCCAGCTGATCAAACTTGTGCTCCAGGCGATACTCGTCATCGGCGTGCCCATAGCGGTCGTGTTTTTGGTCATCGTCGGCTTTAAATTTATTATCGCGCGCGGCAATCCGGCAGAACTGGAAAAGGCAAAGGCGGACTTCCTCCACACGGTCATCGGCATCGCTATCTTTATCGGCGCGTGGGCAATCGCCAAGCTTATTGCCGCCACACTGGTCGCGCTCGGCGCTTCGTCGGTAAACCAGTGCACATAACCTATGCTGGACACGCTACACGGATTTGACGGGCTGGTGCAGTCGATAGTAAGGATATTCAACGCGGTACTCCCCGCGTTGGTGGCGCTCGCGCTGGTGCTGTTTATGATAGGGGTCATCAAGTATATCCGTCACGAGGGCGAGCACGAAAAGCGCGACATGATGCTCTGGAGCCTGGTGGCGCTTTTTATTATGCTCTCGATGTGGGGGATTATACGGCTTATGTGCACTTCGATTACCGGGAGCGGCTCCTGCCAAACCCAGAGCCGCGGCGTATACGAAACCGGCAACCCGTATTAGTAAGTTTTTGCTATCCACAGAGGCTATGGCGCGGGTACTTTTGCCTGTTAGACTTAAAGAGTATTTAATTAGCCATATTTTATGAACAATCTTACACAGCTCATTTCTTTTGCGGGCGACATCCTTAACCGCGTTATCCCGGTGCTCATAGCGTTGGCGTTGGTTATCTTCTTCTGGGGCCTTATCCAGTACATCCGCACCCATAAGGCAGGCAAAGAAATTATGATAGCCGGCCTCGTCGGTCTGTTTATCATGGTCTCGGTCTGGGGCATCATCCGCATCGCTCAAAACACGCTCGGGGTGAGCAACAGCGGCACCAACATCGGCAACACTATCCCGCAGGTACCTCAGCGCTAGCTCCATGGAGGAAATAAATGAGTTTGCCGGCAGGTTTTCCGGCGCAATCATCAACCCGCTCCTTATACTGATATTCGGGGCGGGGGTAGTGGTGTTTGTCTGGGGGCTCGTGGAATATTTGTACGCGCTGAATGTCAAAGGCGAGCAAAGCGAGGAGGGGAAAAAGCATATGCTCTGGGGCATGGTGGGGATGTTTATTATGGCGGCGGCCATTACTATCATAAAAATTATTTCCTCAACGATAGGGTCCGACAGCCTGCTTCCGTCCTCGTACTAAGTAAAATAAAACAAAGAAAAAAGCCGCGCTTGGTAGCGCGGCCTTGTTGTTTATGGCCGGTAGAATCTTGCTTCCACCAGCGCGGTGCTTCCTCTGGAGCGCCACTTTGTTGCCAGCGGAGTAACCAGGTCGTCCGGCGTGTCTTTAGTGATGAGGTAGGGCATATCGCGCCCTTCCGCATCCGTAAGGATAACCGTTCCGTCATCCGTTACGTGCCAGTCCATGATGCATCCGTCGGTCCTGAGTATCGGCTTTGACCGGTTGTTCAGGTGGTACGTCCGGTAGATGTTGTCACACGGCTCGGCTGGAGTCCGTGCGACCCTCCTGTCCGGCACCGCCGGCACCCGCGTCGTTTGGACCGACACAGATGGTGGAGCGTTCCACCACGCCGTCAGTTTTTTGACTTCGTGGTCGAAGAATATAGTGGTGAAGATAACGGATGCCACTATTACCGCCCCTAGCGCCAAAGTCCTGACCATCCCTTTCTGCTGTTTTACCAACAGACTTGCGATAACGATAAGCGCACTGTAAGTCAGGGTATGCAAGACGTTTGGCCACTCAAACAGGTATGGAAACCAGTTTGAACTATAGAGCGCTAGCTCGAGCGCATTAAACGCCGCTATGAGCGCGAACGTCTGCACCGTAAACACGCTC
>CAYIHD010000024.1:0-7948 GCA_964363205.1 uncultured Candidatus Saccharibacteria bacterium
CGATGGAGCACTTCCCCGACGCAAACCCCGAGCTGGTCAAAATCCACATAGAAACCGTCCTCAAAAACGAACTCGCCCTAAAACTTCTGGAGGGCAATATCTAGAAAAGAGAAAGGGCCTCGCTTGCGCGGGGCCCTTTGAGCAACTAAATGCTCTGCTCAGCATGAGATCGGCTTATACAGCTTGGTCCCGAAGGCCCAACCGTAGAAGATGATTCCGGACATCAGGGTGGCGAGGGCAACGACCGCCCAAGCACCATTGATATCGTTGTCACTGATCGCCCAGGATGGCGCCGAAAGTGCCACCACCCAGCCAACCACCGTGGCCAGAATCGTCACAACAACGACCCGGCCAGAAATGTCATATACGCGAGTATTCATGATATTCCCCAGTTGAGTTGCCGTCTGCGGAATGCAGAGCGGCGCGAACGAAAGAACTACATCCTCCGTTCGGTTAAGGTGTGAAGTAGGCAAGCCACCTACCCTGTCGCATTACGGTACGCTTGAAAGTTCGACGGGTCAAGACTATACTGTGCACATGCAAAAAAACGATATACAAAACCAGCTCGTGCCGATGGTCATCGAAAAGACGCCGTACGGCGAACGCGCTTTCGATATTTACTCGCGCCTGCTCAAAGAGCGGGTCATCTTTCTCGCCGGACCTATCGAGGACCATACCGCCAACCTGGTCATCGCCCAGCTCCTCTTTTTGGCATCGGAGGATCCAAAAAAAGACGTCCAACTTTACATCAACTCCCCCGGCGGTTCGGTAACGGCCGGTTTGGCGATACTCGACACAATGAACTACATCAAGCCCGATGTGGCGACGGTATGCGTCGGCATCGCGGCATCCGCGGCGGCGGTTATACTCGCCGCCGGGCAAAAGGGCAAGCGCTTTGCTTTGCCGAACGCCGAGGTGATGATCCACCAGCCGTGGGGCGGAGCGCAAGGCCAGGCCACCGACATCGAGATTACCGCCAAGCACATCGTCGCCACCCGCGAGCGGCTCAATAAGATACTCTCCAAGGCCACCGGCCAGCCGCTGGAAAAGATAGAAAAGGACGTCGACCGCGACTACTTTATGATGGCGGATGAGGCTAAAAAGTACGGCATCGTAGACGACATCCTCGCCCACCAGGGCGTCCCGGCGAAGAAGTAAGGGAACTTTCGCTTCGCCGACAGCTGTGGTATTGTAAAACCGTTCTCAATATATATTTCATGAACCCAACTTATGTCATTAAAAATAGTGTTTGCCCTGCTGGCGTTGTCAGCCTTGGGCGGTGCGGTAATAGGCTTTGTATTCCGCTGGCTGCTGGTCAGCGCGCGTAAAGGTTCGATAGAAGTCGAGGTCAAGCACATACTGCTCGACGCCAGGGAAGAAGCTAAAAAAATAACCGAAGAAGCGCAGGAAAAAGCCAAGGAGGTTTTGACGGTGCTCGAGACGACGGTCGCAGAAAAAGAGGAAAAGGTAACGCGCCAAGAGGAGCGCGTTTTTAAGCGTGAGGAGGCGCTGGACAAAAAGCAGGGCGAGCTCGACTCCGAAATACAGGCGGTCAAAGGCAAAATAGAGGAAGTAAAAAGTATTAAAGAGCGCGCCGAAGCGCTGGTGCAGGAGCGCGCGGGTGAGCTTGCCAAAGTGGCCGGCCTTTCCAAGACCGAAGCAAAGGAGCAGCTGACCTTGGAGATAGAGCGCGAGAACAGCGAGGACTTTATGATGCGCACCGCCAAGCTTGAGCGCGACGGCTACGAGCGCATGGAGCGCAAGGCTAAAGATATTTTGGTCACTGCCATCCACCGCCTCGGCAACTCGGTCGCCTCCGACACCATGGCGAGCGCCATCACTATCCCCAACGACGACCTTAAGGGCAAAATAATCGGCAAAGAGGGCCGCAATATTAAAGCGTTTGAACGAGCCACCGGCGTGGAGGTTATTATCGACGATACGCCGGGCTCTATTGTCTTTTCCTCATACGACCCGTTGCGCCGCGCCATCGCGCGCGTCGCGCTCGAGAACCTCATCATCGACGGACGCATCCAACCCGCCAAAATCGAGGAAATGGTGGAGAAAGCCAAGGCCGACGTCAACAAAATAATTAAGGAAAAGGCCGAGGCCGCCGCCTTTGAGGTCGGCGTGCTCAATCTCGACCCGCGGCTCCTGATGATTTTGGGCCGGCTGCACTTCCGCACCAGCTACGGGCAGTCGGTGCTCCAGCACTCGGTAGAAATGGCGCACATCGCCGGCATGATAGCCGAGGAGGTCGGCGCCAACCCGGCCGTGGCACGCGCCGGAGCGCTCTTGCACGACATCGGCAAGGCGCTCGACCACGAGGTGCAGGGCACGCACGTGGAGATAGGCCGCCGCATACTCCAGAAATTTAATGTGCAGGAGGAGGTTATTAAGGCCATGCAGGCGCACCACGAGGAGTACCCGTACGAAACACCGGAGTCTTACATTGTGCAGGTTGCCGACGCCATTTCCGGCGGACGCCCCGGCGCGCGCCGCGACTCGGTGGAACAATATATCAAACGTCTTGCCGACATCGAGGGTATTGCCAACTCCTTCCCCGGCGTGGAGAAGTCGTACGCCATTTCCGCCGGCCGCGAGGTACGCGTGTTTGTAAAACCCGAGACCATGAACGACTTCCAAGCGCGCGAGTTGGCGCGCTCTATCGCCCTGCGCATAGAAAACGAACTAAAATATCCGGGCGAAATAAAAGTGTTAGTCATCCGCGAAACCCGTGCAATAGAATTCGCCCGATAGGTTGCAATTTTATGCGATGAGGCGTAGGGTCTTAGGTGGAACTGAACTGGGAATGCAAGGGGGATCGAAGTGCGACCATTACTCATAGCTGTATGCGTACCGAAGGGTGGAATCGACCTGAACAAGGTCAGAAATCACGTCGACGACTGCGCTTGCCGCCGCCGACACCCGCTGTACCGCGTCGAATGCTACGAGCATGAAGTATCACGACCGGATGACACGGTCGAAGACCGAGCGTTCGAGTGTGCAAAGGCGGCGCTGGTTTTTCGGTCAGAGGCCGCAATCGGGGTCGGGTTTGAGCACGGCTCCAAGGTCTTTTATCACGAAAAGCGGCCAATAATCACACAGGTTGCGGCGGCCGTTCTGATTACCCGCAAACATCCGAATAAGCCCCACATGGTAATAGTGACGCCAAGCGACAGCTCGGACTACTCTAGGCAGTTGCTGGAGTTATGCAAACAGCAGGGCTTCCACGGGGTACCGCAAGGGCAAAAATGCATCGCTCATAGAGTGCTGCTCGAGGCACTTCAAACCTAAACACAGGATGTCTGGCCCCACCGCAATGCGGTGGGGCCATTTTTTACTTGTGGACTACTAGTGGTGGCTCTATTGCAGGGTTTTTTGGCGGTAGTATACTACTCGCACAGGGGTTTCTTATTACAAGCTATTAATAACACTATGAATAAACAAGATATCGCAGACAAGGTACACACGGTTCTTGGCACCACCAAGGCGGACGCCGAGCGAGCCGTTGAGTCGATGATTGACTCTATCGTCAGCGAGCTCAAAAAGGGCAACGACGTTTCTATTGCGGGCTTGGGCATCTTTAAGACCAAGATGCGCGCCGCGCGCCAGGCCCGCAACCCGCGTACGGGAGCGGCGGTACAGGTTCCCTCCATGCGCGTGCCTAAATTCCAGGCCGCTAAGGCGCTTAAGGAAGCGGTTAGATAGTAGTTAGCCATTAGCCACTAGGGTTTAGAAAAAATCCCCGTCAGGGGATTTTTTCGTGCATTTAGTTTAGTATTACCGAGTAGGCGGGATTAGTTTAATGGCAGAACTACAGATTTCCAATCTGTTGGCGGGAGTTCGATTCTCCCATCCCGCACCATGGATATAGTCAATGCTTTTCTCGCGGTCATAGGAAAAATAATCGGATTTGTGCTGCTACTCGGAACATTTTTTACCGGTACTATATCGGTCACTGCCCCGCCGCCTACTCAACAGGTTGCAACAACGACCGCGACGTTCCCGCAAGCAGAGGCGAAACCTGTTCCGACAAATGGTCTGGTTGAGCCGACCAAGACGGCGACCCGAGGACCTTTGGCGGTGCAGGTTTCGCCTCTGCCTATTCCGACTCAAATCAAACCAATTACGCCGACCAAATCCGAAGCGCAAATCAACACCGAGACGCGCGCCGCGCTGGTTAATATTCTTTGCACCCCGACCGTCGGCATCAACGGCATCAGCGGCAGCGGCGTCGTCGTCGACAGCCGCGGCGTCATACTGACCAATGCGCACATCGGGCAGTACTTCCTCCTGCGCGACTACAAAATCCAAAACAACATCACGTGCACCGTGCGCGTCGGCTCGCCCGCGCAGGAGCGCTACACCGCCACTCTTTTGTATTTGCCGCCGGCATGGATAACCGCCAATGCCTCACAACTTAAGGCATCACAAGCAACCGGCACCGGCGAAAATGATTACGCCTTTCTGCTTATAACGGGCCGCACCGACCCTGCCGCCGCGCTCCCCGGCAGCTTCGACAGGATAGAGATGGACCGCAGCTATGTCGACGTCGGCAACCCGATGCTGTTGGCCGCATACCCCGCAGGATTTTTAGGCAACGAAACAGTGCAAAAAAATCTCTACATCAGTTCCGCGATAGCGTATGTCACACAGCTTTTCTCCTTTAAAGGCACCCAGAACGTGGACCTGTTTTCCATCGGCGGCACGGTTGTCTCCCAAGGCGGCTCATCCGGCGGCGCGGCCGTACGTCTACACGACGGCAAGCTCGCCGGCATTATAGCCACAGAGACCGTCGCTGCCACGACCGGCGAGCGCGACCTGCGCGCACTCTCGCTCGCGCATATAGACGATACTCTGCTGGCAGACGGCAAGGGCGGCATCGTAGGACTCCTCGTCGGCGACCTCGCCGCCAAAGCGGCCGCCTTTAACACCAACATATCTCCCGGTCTAACCGCACAACTCGAAGCCGCCCTAAAAGGGAACTAGAAACTACCGACCGCGCAAGGCTGTTACAACCGGCAGATGTAACCGGAGAAAAAGGTCATGGACAAATTACTATTGCGTCGCGCCGAGGAACGCGACCTAGCCGACATCGCGCGTATCAACTCGACGGTGTTCTTGGGCGACCGCGACCGCGCCGAAGGAGCGCGCGAGTGGGTCGAGGCGTTGTTTAAATCCTACCCGGTCTACCAATACTTCGTGGTCGAGCAGGACGGCACAGTGGCGGGCTACGCGGGCTGGCAGATGCACGGCGGGTTTCACCGCGCCGAGCCGGTCATCGAGCTCGACCAAATCGGCATCAACCCGACGCACCAGGGCAACGGGCTCGCGCCACAGCTCACGCGCTTCGGCTTAAGCGAGCTCGCCGCGTGGCTCAAAAAGAAGAACGACCGTATCGAGAGCCACATCTCCTTTATCGTTTGGGTATACGCGCTCAACTTCAACGCCATCAGCGTGTACGCCAAGGACTTTACCGACGGGGTATGCGGCATGCGCACCCAGTTCGGCAACAGAGCCGAAGTGATGCTGCGGGTCCGTTTGCCGGTGGTCATGCCGGTCCGCGACAAATAGCACTCTCCCGTACCACAGCGGTACGGGATTTTTATTTGATCAAAGCTGAAAGTTCCGACAATGACTCAATGTGATAGTCCGCCTCATCCCATTTCTTTATGCCGGGACGGAGTGTTTGTACCGCAGTGATATCAAGTTCTTTTGCTGCTTTGAGTTCCGAACGTGGGTTATCCCCCACTACAAGTACTTCTTCTTTTTTGAGATTGTTTTTCTTTAAAATCTCTTCAAAAATACGCTTCTTTTTCTTGCGAGCGGAAGGTTCGTCCATTTCGTCTATGATAATCTCATCAAAAAGAGACTTGATACCAAGTTTCTCGATTTTTGAATTTTGAAAATTGCGATAACCGCTGGTTACCAAAAACTTTTTTACGGCCAGCGGCTGAATATAACCCTCGTCCCCATAAGATCTAATATCTCTGCCTTCCGGTATTTTTAGACGCCGACATTCGACACGCATGAGATCAGCAACATTCTCCGGAACATGGTTCTGTGCTACGGCATCTTCAAAAGCGGTATCCCATAAAGCGTCGGACATTCCCTTTTTCACTTCCTCCGGAAGCCCGGACGCGTAGAGCGGAGCAAGTACAGGAGCTAGGATGCCTTCTCCCAGAGAATGCGTGTCGAGTATACAATTGTCGAGATCAAAAATAATTGCTTTTATCATACTTTCCAGTGGGCAAAAATCCCTGCGGGTAATAATTTTACTTCAGAAAATTCAACTATCTAATGATTAAGTTGTTTTTTTCTAAAGCCCGCTAAATCTAGAATCTTCCTTATAAATTTTTCTTTACCTTTCGTGTACGGCTCCCTGTTTCCTTTGTGCTCATCTAGCAACTGCTCTTTAATGCTCTGATATTCAGCTATATATTTCGGATTACGCAGTAAATAATCACGGAAAAGGACGTGCTCCGCCCAAAAATCAGAATCTAATTCTGCAACCTTTAGATAATGTGTACGATTTTCCTCGGGTCCCTTCACAAACAAAATATGCCCTTGTTCCTCTCTGGAGTCTCTACGGAACTCATAACCAAGTCTTGTGAGTGGTTCTTGTATCCATTCCCAGTCATCCAGATTCCGAATTGCAATCATCAGATCCAGGATCGGCTTTGCTTTGATACCAGGAATCGCTGTTGAACCAACGTGCTCTGCAGCAATAAACTTATCGCCTAAGATTTGCCTCAGTGCTAATTTTTCCTCCTCAAAGATCTCATGCCATACGGGATTGTATGTCTCCAAATGAACCGCGCCGCGTTTTAATCCAAGAGGTGATTTCATACAGTCAGTATACGAGTAGACCCAAAAGAAACTAGGCTTTCCACCGGGCGAAGATGCCGCAAGGGAGGACGCGGTCGGAATTGGATTCCGCTATGTTCAAATCGCCATATTCGATAGAGCCGCCGAATTTCTTTTCAAAATTTTCCAAGTTATAGGCAAAGGCGAGCGGCGAGTAGCCGGCCGCGTAGCCGTTTACCAGCACGAACAGCGGTTTATCGCTCAAAAGTTGCTCAACAAGTTTAAGCAGTTCCAAAAAATTTTCCTCAAACTTCCACACTTCCCCATCCGGACCGTGTCCGAACGCCGGCGGGTCCATCACGACGCAATCATACTTGACTCCCCTCTTAATTTCGCGCTTCAAAAAAGTAATCGCGTCGTCGGTTATCCAACGGATAGGTTTGTCCTCCAGGCCGGACAGCTTTGCGTTCTCCCGCGCCCACGCAACCGCCGTTTTGCTTGCATCAACATGCGTCACCTTTGCTCCGGCGGCTGCGGCCGCAAGTGTCGCGCCGCCGGTATAACCAAAAATATTTAAAACAGAGATTTCTCTGCCGGCATTTTTTATCAACTCACTCCCCCACTGCCAGTTTGAAAGTTGCTCGGGAAACAGGCCGGTGTGTTTAAAACTCGTCGGCTTAATCAAAAACTTTAGTCCGCCAAACTCTATCTCCCACGACCTAGGAAGGTCCGACCTTCCTACCCACTTGCCATCTTTACCTTCGCGCTCAAAACGGCCTTGAGCTTTTTTCCACTCCTCTTCCCTACCCTTTTGCCAGAGTGCCTGCGGGTCCGGGCGCGACAAAACCACCTCGCCGAAGCGTTCCAACTTTTCCCCGCCCGAATGACCGGAGCCATTCGGTCGGGCGGGTTCCCCACCGGAGTCGATGAGTTCATATCCGGCAGAAGGCTTGGTAAGTAAAGTTATTTTGTCCATACCGTGTCGGGGCGCCGAGAATTGAACTCGGTCTAACTGCTCCCAAAGCAGTTGTACTACCGGTATACTACGCCCCGTGTCTTTTATGATGTCTTTTAGAGAATTACGTTCTCTAGTATCTCTACTTTAGCCTTTCTGGTCGAAAAGTCCAAGTAAACACAA
>CAYIHD010000025.1:0-7398 GCA_964363205.1 uncultured Candidatus Saccharibacteria bacterium
GGACGACAAATTCTCTCCCGAGCTGGCGCTCCAAGCCTCCGCCTCCCGCAAACTCCTCATAAGGCTGATAAACAACTCCCTGCAGGCCACGGGACTATAAGGGTATAATGGTGAGATGTCACACGACGAAGGGGGCGTAGACCACATGAAGGACTCGCTGTACTCCCGCAAGCATCAGGGTGGAATGGGGGATGTGCGCGCGCCGCTAACGCCCAGCGAGTCGCACGCGCCGGTCGCGTGGCCGTCTTCCGACGAGCCTACGGTAGCGCGTGGAAGGCTGCTGCCGTTGCAAAACCCCACGGTGCGCATGGCGCTTTCCACCAGATTTTTTATCGGCTCCGCGATATTTTTTACGCTCGCCGTCGGCGGCGCGGCCCTGTTCTTTTTTACCGGCGGGAACTATATCTCGCCGGAGAATATCGACCTGCAGGTGGTTGCCCCGGCGCTCGTCGACGGCGGCTCGACGGGCAATCTGCAATTTATTATTACCAACCGCAATTCCACGGAGCTCCAGCTCGCCGACCTTGTGGTCGACTATCCGGCCGGCGCGCGCGACCCGAAGAATCCGCAGAAGACGCTGGCGCATGAACGGATTTCCGTGGGCACCATAGCTCCCGGGCGCCAGGTCAAACTCACCAGCGCGGCGGTCTTTTACGGCAGTGAGGGAGAGGCGCAGGAAATAAAAGCGTCGCTCGAGTACAGCATACAAGGGAGCAACGCCGTCTTTGTCAAAGAGGGAAGCGCGTCCGTTACCATCGGCTCCTCGCCGGTGTCGGTGCGCGTTGATGCCCCAAGCGAGATCATCGCGGGCCAACCCTTTGTTATCACCGTAACGGCGCAGAGCAATGCGCAGGAGCCGGTGCAGGACGTGCTGGTACAGGCGCAATATCCCTTCGGCTACAGCGTGCAGTCCGCGTCTCCTAAGGCGGACAGCGGCTCGACGCTGTGGCGGCTCGGCACGATGGCGCCGGGCACAACTCAGGTAATAACCGTCACCGGCTCCATCGACGGACAAGACGGCGACGAGCGCGTGTTCCGGTTTCTCGCGGGCAGCAACAAAGACCAGACCGCCGGCAGGATACAGGTGCCGTTCCTCTCGGTGCCGACGACGCTTACCGTGCGCCGCCCGTTTATCACCGCCGGCATAGCGGTTGAGGGCAAGACCGGCCCTAAAATACCGGCAACCGCCGGCAAACCCCTGCAAGGCACCGTGACCTGGCAGAACAACCTTTCCGAGTCGGTGAGCGACGTGCAAATAAAATTAAGTTTCTCCGGATCGGTGTTCGACCGCGGGTCGGTACAGCCGGGCAGCGGATTTTATCAGTCGAACGACAACACCATCACCTGGACGTCCGCGCAGGACCCGTCGCTCGCGTCGGTGCCTCCGGGCGGGAGCGGAACACTGCAGTTCTCTTTTAGCGCGCTCGCGCCCGGCGCCGGCGGCACGGTGTATACCAACCCCACGGTCGACCTGTCGCTCCAGGTCGGCGCGGTGCGCGCGGGCCAAGGCGACGTGCCCGACCAGATATCGTCGGCGGCGGCGGCCCAGATTACGCTTGCATCCGCGGTTGCGGTTACCGCGCGGGCTCTGCACTTTACCGGGAGCTTCAACAACACCGGCCCCATGCCGCCGTGCGCGGAAACGTCGACAACATACACTATAGAGTGGACCGTTAAGAATTCTTCCAACACGGTCGCCAATACAACCGTGCTTGCCGTGCTTCCTGTGTATGTGACTTTTGTCGCGGCCGGCGCCGGAAGCGGCATCACGTACGATGCCGGCAGCCGCACCGTGCGGTGGGACATCGGCGACCTCGGAGCCGGCGTCGGATACAGCGCCGCCGCGCGCAAGGGCAGCTTTCAGATAAGTTTTATTCCGAGCCTCTCGCAGGTCGGCCTTTCGCCGCAGCTTACGGGCGCCGCGGTTATATCGGGCACGGACCGGTTTGCCCAGGTGCAGGTATCGGACACGGCAGAAGCGCCGACGACCAAACTCTCCGAGTCGGGCTTCGGCGGCGGTATGGACATTGTCGGCCCAAAACAGTAAAACAAAGCTATGTCTGACAAGGAAAAAGAAGGATTGATGGAAAAGATAGTGTCGCTGTGCAAGCGGCGCGGGTTTGTCTACCAAGGCTCCGAGATTTACGGCGGGCTTGCCGGCACGTGGGACTACGGACCGCTCGGAGTGGCGCTCAAAAAAAATATAGAGAACCTGTGGTGGCGCTACTTTGTCGATTCCCGCGATGATATGTATGGCATCGACTCGGCCATTTTAATGAACTCTAAAGTGTGGGAGGCGAGCGGGCACGTAGGTGGTTTTAGCGACCCGCTTGTCCAGTGCGAAAAGTGCAAGCGCCGCTTCCGTGCCGACCACCTTGTTGACGAAACCAAGTGTCCCGAATGCGGCGGCAAACTGTCTGAGTCGCGGCAATTCAATATGATGTTCAAAACATCGGTCGGTTCGGTCGACGGCTCGGATACGACGGTGTATCTGCGCCCGGAGACCGCGCAGGGGATGTTCGTCAACTTTAAGAACATCGTCGACTCCTACCACCCTAGGCTCCCGTTCGGTATCGCGCAGATAGGCCGCAATTTCCGCAACGAAATCGCGCCGCGCGACTTTGTCTTCCGTGTGCGCGAGCTCGAAATTATGGAGCTTGAGTATTTTATCGAGGAAAAGTCCTGGGAGGAACAGTTTGAGTATTGGCAAAAGCAAATGCTCGGCTGGTTTAAGCTCTTGGGTTTTGCGCAGGATGATATCCGCGAGATAGAAATTCCGGATGGCGAACGGGCGCACTATTCCAAACGCACGGTGGACTTCCATTTCAACTATCCGCACAAGTTTGACGAGATAGGGGGGCTCGCGTACCGCACCGACTTTGACCTCAGAAATCATATTGAACACAGCGGAGTTGATTTACAGTATATGGATCCGAACACCAACGAAAAGTTGGTGCCGCACGCACTTGAGCCTACCTTCGGACTCGGCCGGCATCTGCTTGCCGTGCTTGTTAAGGCGTATACCGAAGATGAGTTAGGAGGAGAGAAGCGCGTGTATTTAAAATTTCCCGCGCATTTAGCGCCGGTTAAGGCGGCGGTGTTTCCTCTGCTTAAAAATAAACCCGAACTTGTCGCTAAAGCGCGCGAGATATATACCGCGCTCAAAAAAGAAATTCCGCAGATTGTATGGGACGACAACGGCAACGTCGGCAAGCGCTACCGCCGGCAGGATGAGATAGGCACGCCGTTTTGCATTACGGTCGACTTTGACACCTTGGGCGAAACTCCGGAAATGAAGGACACCGTGACCGTGCGCGACCGCGACAGCGGCGCGCAGGAGCGCGTCGCGGCGGCCGATCTCCCGGCGTATCTTTTGGCCAAAATACGGGTATAGTTAGGGCATGGAGAAGTCGCGCGACATAAGCGTCCATATCACCTCGGGGAGCATTGTCACCGTGCTCCTGTTTTTGGCGCTCGCCGCTCTTTTGTGGTTTTTAAAGGACCTCGTCCTTATCCTCGTTACGGCCGTAGTCATCGCATCCGCCATGGAGCCGGCGGTAAACTTTTTGACCAAGCGGCGCGTACACCGCGTGCTCTCGGTCATACTCGTGTACTTATTCGTGTTCGGCGCCTTCCTCAGCGCGCTCTTTATTTTTATACCTCCTCTGCTCGGCGATGCCGCGGACTTCCTGTCGCGATTGCCTCAGACGCTGTCGGCCATCAATATTTCCGACGCGACGCACGGCCTGTTGCCGTGGGGCACGGTGGGCGACCAGATATCGTCGGCCGACCTCCTGCGCAATATTTCGAAAACGCTCTCCGACACCACCGGCGGCGTGTTTACGACATTGTCGGCGTTCTTCGGCGGACTGACCTCGTTTGTACTCATTATCGTGTTTTCGTTTTACTTTTCCGTGCAGGAGACGGGCGTCGACGACTTTTTGCGCGTCATCACGCCCATCAAAGAACAGGCGTACGTGCTCAACCTCTGGAAGCGCTCTCAGGAAAAGATAGGCAAATGGATGCAAGGACAGTTGATACTCGGCGTTATCGTCGGCATACTTTTGTATCTGGGGCTTGTCATACTGGGCATACCCAACGCGCTGATGCTGGCGGTCATTGCGGGGCTCTTTGAGCTTATTCCGGTCTTCGGGCAGATACTCGCCGCCATACCGGCGCTGGTGATAGGGTTCTCCGACGGCGGCGTCACCGCGCTCCTGCTGGTTGCCGGTCTTTACCTGGTGGTACAGCAGTTTGAGGCGCACCTTATCTATCCGGTGGTGGTCAAAAAGGTGGTCGGCGTGCCGCCGCTCTTGGTTATCATCGCGCTTATTGTGGGCGCCAAGCTTGCCGGCTTCTTAGGGATTTTATTGTCGGTCCCGATTGCCGCGGCGATACAGGAGTTTGTGTCCGACATAGAAAGAAAGAAAGCTAAGGCGCTTGCCAATGACGAATAAAAAGTTTTATCTCACGACGCCGATTTTCTACCCGAATGCAAAACTGCATTTGGGTCATGCTTACACCACGACCATAAGCGACATCCTCGTGCGCTACCACCGCTTGGTGGGGGAGAGGACCTACTTTCTGACCGGCTCCGACGAAAATACGCAGAAGATGGTTGATGCCGCGCGCAAAGAAGGGCAGGAGCCGCTCGTGTTTTTGGACGGCATCGTGGCCAAGTTTTCGTCTTTGTTTAAGGAGCTCGATATTTCGTACGACCAGTTTATACGCACGACCGACCGGAAGCTCCACTGGCCGGGCGCTCAAAAACTGTGGACAAAGCTGGTTGAGTCGGGAGATATATATAAAAAAGAGTACGAAGGGCTTTACTGTACCGGCCACGAAGCGTTTGTCACTGAAAAAGATTTGGTAGACGGCAAATGTCCGGACCACGGCACGGTACCCGAGCGGATTAAAGAGGAGAACTACTTTTTCCGTCTTTCAAAATATAACGACACTATCAAAAACAAAATAGAATCCGGCGAGCTGCACATAGTGCCACAGGCGCGCAAGAAGGAGATTCTGTCGTTTCTCGGCGACGGGCTGCAGGACGTGAGCTTTTCGCGTCCGCATCGCGCGGATTGGCCGGAGGGGCTGGGGATCCCGGTACCGGGCGATGAGTCGCAGGTGATGTATGTATGGTGCGACGCGCTGTCCAACTACATCACGGCGCTCGGCTACGGGCGGGACGACGCTTTGTATCAGGAGTTTTGGCAAGATAATGAGGCCAGAATGCACGTGCTCGGCAAAGACATTCTGCGCTTCCACGGCGCTATTTGGCCGGGCATGCTGTTGTCGGCCGGACTGCCGTTGCCTAAAACACTGCTCGTGCATGGTTTTATCACCTCGGGCGGCAAAAAAATGAGCAAGACGCTCGGTAATGTCATCGACCCGGAGGAACTGCTCGCGGAGTATGGCACCGACGCGGTACGCTACTTTTTGGCCCGCCACATGTCGCCGTTTGAGGACGGCGACATAACCCGCGAGAGTTTTAAAGACGCATACAATGCCGGCTTGGCCAACGGGCTCGGCAATCTTGCCAGCCGCATCATGCAATTGGCACAGACGCATTTGAGCGCGCCGGTTAAGCTCGAGTACAAGCCGTTTCCGAAAGAATTTTCAGATGCGCTGGACAATTTTGAGATACATAAAGCTACTGAGTATGTTTGGGATAGAATTTCGGCGCTCGACCGTAAAATTACCGAAACGGCTCCGTTTAAGGTAGTTAAGGAAGATGCAGAAAAGGGGAGGGCGATAATTACGGAGTTAACTACTGAGTTAGCATTTATCGACCAGATGCTCGAGCCGATACTCCCCGCAACAAGCAAAAAAATAATCGAGGCGATAATGGCCAACAAAAAACCCGAAAACCTCTTCCCGCGGAAAGAATAAGACTAACTACGTAACTTATCCTATAGCATAACTTACGTATATGAAGTTATTTGATTCACACTGCCATCTGCACTTTCCGCAGTTTGACGCGGATAGAGGGGCAGTGCTTGCGCGTATGCGGGAAAAAGATATGGGCGCGGTTTTAATCGGGACCGACCTCGCCACCAGTAAGGCGGCGCTCGAACTTGCGCGGCAACATGACTTTTTATGGGTGTCCGCGGGGTTGCATCCAAACGACCCCGAAAATTTTGATATATCAAAATATGAAGAGTTCGCAAAAGACCCAAAGGTTGTGGCGATAGGGGAATGCGGTTTGGATTACTTCCGCTCAAAACCGGACGGACAGAAGGAAAGGTTCGAACAACAAATTGCACTTGCGCTAAAATTGAAAAAAACCTTGGTCATTCATTGTCGGGAAGCGCACGATGATATGCTCGCCATACTATCTTCCTATTCGCGCGAATTAGCACATATACCGGTGGTTATGCACTTTTTTACCGGCTCGGGAGCGTTGGCGCAAAAGTATCTTGACCTCGGTTGTTATCTCTCATTCCCCGGGCCTATTACCTACATTGACATGTACGACGAGAGTATCCGCGTCTGCCCGCTCGACAACATGCTGATAGAAACCGACGCGCCGTTTGCCGCACCCGTACCGTATCGCGGCAAGCGCAACGAACCGGCATATGTGGAGCACGTAGCCGCCAAAATCGCCGCCGTCAAAGGTATTTCAGCGGACGCAGTTATGGAAGTAACCGTTAGAAACGCCCAAAAAGTCTTTGGGTTGCAAAAATAGCCGGGCTTTGGTAAGGTACTTTCATGGCAGAAACGTCGCAGGCCTCGCCGGCCTCATCCCAAGCGACCAGCGGCCCGTCTGTGGCTGCGGTCAAAAACACCACGCCGGTCTATGAGATCGGCTTTCATATCGTACCCACGGTTGGAGACGAGGGTGTGTCGGCGGTTGTAGAAAGTATCCGCAAGGCACTTGGGGACCCCGATGGAAAGACTTCGTCTTCCAACGGGGCAGGTGCGGAGATAATCAGCGAAGGCTTCCCAAAAAAGATAACGCTCGCGTACCAAGTTGAGAGGGCAACGCAGGGCAAGCGCGAGAAGTATACCGAGAGCTACTTCGGGCATATCAAGTTTGCGATGGAGCGCGACGGTGTTACCGCGTTTACAGAAATTATGCGCGCTCTCCAGCCAATACTGCGCTTTCTTATCATCGAAACCGTGCGCGAGGACATAGCCCAAGCGCCGCGCCGCGCGGTCTTTAGTTCCGACCGGCTCGAAGGCAAAACTCTGGAGAAGCCCGTTGCCGCGCCGGAAAAGACGGCCGAGGTTTCCGACGCCGAGCTTGATAAATCGATAGAAGCGCTGACGGGGTAAGTTTGGTATTTGTTATTTGCATTTTGTGATTTAATAAAGATATGTATATCAACAAAGCAATAGTGTTCGGCAACCTGACCCGCGACCCGGAGCTCCGCGCGCTCCCCAGCGGCGCGCAGG
>CAYIHD010000026.1:0-7330 GCA_964363205.1 uncultured Candidatus Saccharibacteria bacterium
TCGTGACTGATCGCGAGACCGGCCGCTCCCGGGGCTTCGGCTTTGTGGAGATGGCTGATGACGCAGGTGCAGACGGCGCAATTGCCATGTGGAATGGCAAGGACTTCGCCGGGCGCATGCTCACGGTCTCCGACGCCCGCGCAAAAGCGTAAAGCTCGCCGCGGAGGTCTCAAAAGCCGCCCCTTTGTGGGCGGTTTTTGCTATTATGGCAAACATGTGGGAAAGGAGAGACCATCTGCCGTGGCGCAGGACCAAAGACCCGTACAAAATTTTAGTATCCGAAATGATGCTCCAGCAGACGCGGGTGGAGCGGGTTATCCCGTTTTATAACAAATTTATAAAGGAGTTTCCTACGGCAAAAAAGCTCGCCGCGGCCGATCTGTCTTCGGTGCTGAAGGCTTGGCAGGGTTTGGGATATAACCGGAGGGCGAAATATCTTCACAGCTCCGCAAAACTCCTTGCGAAAAAGTCCTCGGGTCGGCCCCCGGCCTCAACCAGACTATTTTCTCCAGGAGATTTTGCTTCGCTGCCGGGGGTAGGACCGTACACCCGCGGCGCGGTACTGGCGTTCGCCTTTAACAAGCCCGAAGTCTTTGTCGAAACAAACATCCGCACCGTACTTATCCACAGCTGCAAAGGACTCTCCTTTGCAAAGGATGGGCGGGTAGAAGACAAAACACTTTTGCCGCTCGTGGCAGAGACACTCAAGCGCTCAAAAATGCAGCCGCGCGAGTTTTACGCAGCGATGATGGATTACGGCGCGCACCTAAAGAAGCAGGGGATTGAGTTAAATAAAAAGAGCAAGCATTACACCAAACAATCAAAGTTCGAAGGCTCCACCCGCCAGCTGCGCGGCGCAATCCTCCGCGAGCTGCTTAAGACCCCGGCGACCTTGTCACAGCTTATAAAAAAGTTCCCCGAGAGCTCGGGGAAGATAGAAGTAGCTTTACGCGGCCTGGCGCATGATGGTCTGGTGAGGTTCGATGGGCGTCTCTATCGTTAGGCGCCCACCCTTGTCATCGAAGGCATAGTACCCGTAACCGGGCCTAGGCTCTCTTAGGTTGAGAGGATTGACGAACTGCTCGACAGCTTCTTTGAGTGAGGTAAAGTCTCCGATGAACGACCAGTAGGAGTTATTACCTAAAAACTGTACGACCCGCACTTTTCCTTTTGAGGCCCGTGGAGACATAACCACCTCCTGAAGTTGAGATGAGCGACTACCCTTAAGCGTAGCTCATCCGCGGTATTTAACAAAGCAAAGTTATGAACCTGGGTTTCGGCCTATTATAGCTATACCCCCAGCACCACGGGTATCACGATGGGCCTCTTGTTGGTTTTTTCGAAGAGGAAGCGGGAGATGGCGTCGGTGACCTCGTTTTTAATCATGTCGAAGTTTATCGGATTTTGCTTTTTTGCCGCGTCTTCGATTGTCTTTTTGACGATGATGCGCGCCTGTTGGAGGAGCTCCTGGCTCTCGCGCAGGTACACAAAGCCGCGGCTGATGATGTCCGGCGACTTGCGCAGACGGCCGGTCTTCGGGTTGACGGTGGCTATGATGACAAACATGCCTTCCTGCGAGAGCACGGTGCGGTCGCGTATGACCACCTCCTGCAGGTCGCCGATGGCAAAGCCGTCAACCAAGCGCAGCGAGTTCGGCGCGGACTCTTTTAGCCTGACAAGTTTTTGGCCTTCGTCCTGTATCTCGATGACCGTGCCGTTGTCGGGGATTACTATCTCGTCGTCGGCGCGGCCGCAGGCCTTGGCGATGTCGGCATGCACCCGGAGCATGTAGTGGTAGCCGTGCATCGGCATAAAGTAGCGCGGGTTTATCTTTTGGTGTATCCAAAAAGTTTCGTCGCGGTTGGCGTGGCCGGATGCGTGCACGTCCATCGTGTCGCGGTGGATGATGCGCGCGCCCTGCCGGCTGAGGTTGTCTTTGAGTTTTTGCACACTCCGCTCGTTGCCGGGCACTACCGATGAGGAGAGCACGACCGTGTCGCCCTTTTTAATCTTGACGTGTTTGTGCGTCTTCATTGCGACGCGCATCAGCGCGGCAAACTCGTCGCCCTGCGCGCCGGTCGCCAGTATCACCACCTTGCTGTCCGGCAGGTTTTCCAGTTGTGCCGCGTCGATAAAGGTCTTGTCCGAGACCTTGAGCATGCCGAGTTGTTTTACTATCTCGATGTTGACCTTCATACTGCGGCCCTCCACCAGGATTTTGCGGCCGACGCGCTCGGCCTGCTCTATCATGCGCATCAGGCGCTCGAGCTGGGATGAGAACGTGCCGATAATGAGGCGTCCGGGAGTCTTGGCGATTATTTCGTCGAGGTTTTTTCTGACGACGCGCTCCGGCAGAGAGAAGCCCGGCCGCTCCACGTTGGTCGAGTCGGCCCCGAGGAAGAGCACCTTGCGGTTTGCAAACCAGGAAAACTCTTTTTCTTCCGTCTCTGTCGGTATGCCGTCGACATGGTCGAGGCGCAGGTCGCCGGTAAACACCAGGTCGCCGTACTGCGTCTCGACGACGATGCCCATGGAGTCGGGGATGGTGTGATAGACCGAGAAAAAGCGCACGCGGATATCGCCGACCTTGATGGTGTCTTCCTTTTCCACCTCGTGTATGTCGATGGGCTTGAGGTTGGGGAACTCCTCCTGGCGTTTTTTTATCATGACGGCGGTCAGCTCGCGCGTGTATATCGGCGGGTAGCCGATGCGGTCGATGATGTACGGTATTGCGCCTATGTGGTCGAGGTGTCCGTGGGTTATAAAGAGTCCGCGGATTTTCTCACGGCGCTCCTCGAGGTACTTGGTGTTGGGAATTATGTAGTCGATGCCCGGCGTGTCGTCCTCGCGGAACTGGAACCCGGCATCGATGACAATGATGTCGTTGCCGACCTCTACCATGGTCATGTTCTTTCCTATTTCCTCGACTCCGCCGAGCGGGATGATGCGTATGTTGCCGGAGCCTAGCGGCGGGATAGGCCGCTCGTCGCCGTTGAGCATCGGCGTGTGGTCCGGTATTTCGCGCACCGGGTGCGCCTGATGCGGCCGCGGGCCTCCTTGGCGCAGGCGCCCCCGCCCGCGCGAGCCTTGTTTGGCTCCGCGTTTTTCGAAATGTCTAAATGGTTTTTTTTGTTCGGGCATGTTTAATTTTTAATGAAGAAGGGCCACACCTCATCGGTCTCGCGGTGCCACTGCGGCAGCGATAGAAAGCGGTCGTCGGGCGTCTCGATGAAGCCGAGATCAACCCCTGCGATTTCGTTAGGGATACTATACACGAAATCCGGCGCGTAGAGAAATACCGCCGGTATGTCCTTGTTGAGCTCGACAAGGAAGTCGGCGAGCATTTGACCGCGTTTCTTTTTGTCGGTGGTGACGCGCATCGCCTCAAGAGCCTTGTCCGCCTTGCTGTTGGCGTAGCCGGCGATGTTAAGCCCCGGGTCGTTGCGCTGGCTCGAGTGCCAAAACGCAAAGAGGTCGAGCTCGCGTCCTACCACCTCGCCGAACAGCAGCGCGTCGTACTTGCGCGGCCGGATGATGTTTTGGGAGAGGTCGCCTTGCTCGAATATCTTGACATTGACCTGCGCGCCGGCGAGCCTCCACGCCGCGCGCAGGTACTCCGCCGCGGCGCGCAGCTCCGGCACGTTGGCGGTCGCGATATCAAACTCCAGGGTTATGGTCGAAGCCTTTTTGCCGGTGCCGGTTGTCTTTTGCAGTACGCCGTCCTCGCGCGGCTTCCACCCGTTATTTATAAGCGATTGCCGCGCCGCCGCCGCGAGCTCTACTGTCGTCGAGGTGCCGGCCGGAGAGTCGCCGTTGTAGAGCGCGGGCGGAACCGGCCCAAAGAGAGGAGTGCCGTATCCTCCCAAAATTTGCGAGACCATTTCGGCGCGGTTTATCGAGGTGTTGAGAGCGGAGCGCACCGCTTTGTCGCGCAAAACAACCGACTGGTTTTGATTGAGGAAAACGCCGAATACCCGGTTGAGCGGGGAGGTGCGTATGTTTTCCTCCGGGATCGCGCTTAGGTTGCCGGGAGACAGGCCGCTTGCCGAGTCTATGTCGCCGCCGCCGAGCGCCGCGACGAGAGTCCCTTCGCTTTGATAAAAGTGTATGGTGATGGTGTCCAAGTACGGTTTGCCGAGCGCGTAGTTGTCGAAGGACCGCATGGAGTATGTGGAGGGGATGCCGGAGGATGTGCGCGACACCGAGCTGACGGTATACGGACCGGAGCCGACCGGCTCGGCGTTAAGTTCGGAAAAGGGGAACTCCTCGTCGCTGATGGACGACCACAGGGCCTTCGGCAGTATGCCTAGCGTCAGGTTTTCTATAAACGGGGCGTAGGCGGCGCGCAGGACAAAACGCACGGTGCGCGCGTCCGGTGTTTCGACGCGTATGCCGTCCCAGTTGGCGCGCAGAGGAGATTTGAGCGCCGGGTCCTGCGCCTTTTGCACCGTGTACGCCACGTCTTGCGATGTAACCGGCGTCCCGTTGTGGAAGGTTATGCCCTCGCGCAGAGTAAAGGTGTAGGTTTTGTTGTCATCCGAAACCGCGTACCCTTCAGCCAGGTCGGGCTCGTATCCGCCGCCCGGCGTCGCGCGCAACAGCCCGGAGTACGCAAGCGCGGTCAGGTCGCGGTCGGCGTCTGATATGGCGAGCACCGGATTGATAAATCGCGGGCTCCCTATCACTCCCTCCGACAAACTGCCGCCCTGCGACGGCACTCTGACGACCAGCGACTGTTTGAGCGTATACAAAAGACCGGCGCTGCTTACGCAGAGTAAAATCGCGAAAAATATAAACAAAGAGCGGCTTCCGCGGCCGAGCGAGTCTGTAAGGTCCTGCAGACCGTCAAGCCAGCGTAAGTGTATGGAGGTCTGCGCAATGCGCCAGAATTTTTTCATGGAAAAAATTAACAAGTACGATTAACAACAAGTACGATAAATACAAAAATAGTTTTCGTGTTTATCGTGCTGGTCGTATTTATTGTTCTAGTTGTTTAGTTTATCTGATAAGGAGCGCGACAAAGGCTGTCGCCGCGAACAGAATACTAAGGATAATGCTCGCCCAAAACAGATACTTTTCCGAGCCGCGGCGGGTGTGGTAGCCGGCGGTAAAGTTGTCGCCGCCGAACGCGCCGCCCAAAGACGCGCCAGTTTGCTGGAGCAAGATGCAGCCCGTCAAAAGGACCGCCAAGACAACCTGTATGTAGGGGAGCGCCCCTGCAAACGCCATTCCCCATAGGCTACCACAAGCCCACTTTGTCCGCAATCCTTGACTGTATCGCTCATCTTTCATATATTGTGAGCGCTATGAAGAAATCTATTAAGAAGAAAAAGCCTGCAAAAAAGGCCGCTCGCGCCAAGACCGTAACCGTTAAAAATAAGGCGGGCATGACTCCGGTTGGCGACCGTGTATTGGTTAAGCCGATTGTGCAGGAGGAGGGTATGGTGACCAGCTTCGGCATCATTATCCCGGACTCCGCCAAAGAAAAGCCGGAGACAGGCACGGTGGTGGCTGTCGGCCCGGGCAAGCGCGCCGACGATGGAAGGATAGTGCCGGTGGCGCTTAAGGTCGGGGACAAAGTGATGTTCAGCAAGTACGGCTACGACGAGGTCAAGGTTGACGGCGTGGAATATTATTTGGTGCGCGAGGACAACATCCTCGCGATATTGAGTTAAGTATGGCAAAACAAATACTTTTTAACGAGAAGGCCCGCCGCGCGCTTAAAAGCGGCATCGACAAGGCCAGCAACACGGTCAAAATCACGCTGGGCCCGCGCGGCCGCAATGTTGCTTTGGACAAGGGCTACGGAAGCCCGACCATCACCAACGACGGCGTCTCCATCGCTAAAGAAATTTCTTTTAAAGACAGATTCGAGAACATGGGCGCCGAGATTGTTAAGGAGGTCGCCAACAAAACCAACGACATCGCCGGCGACGGCACCACCACCACGGTTGTGCTCCTGCAGGCGCTGGTAGAGGAGGGGATGAAGCACACCGAGCACGGCCTCTCCGCCATGGGCGTGCGTCACGGGATAGAAAAAGCGACCGGCGAGGCGGTTGCGGCGCTCAAGTCGCTCGCTAAAAAAATAGTAAGCGACGAGGAGGTGCGGCAAGTCGCCACCATTTCCGCGGAGTCGCAGGAGATTGGGCAGATTATCGCCGATACTATAAAAGAAGTGGGCAAGGACGGCGTGGTTACCGTAGAGGAGTCGCAGTCGCTCGGTATTGAAAAGGAGGTGGTGGAGGGTTTGGAGTTTGAACGCGGCTATGTTTCGGCCTACATGGTCACCGACACCTCGCGCATGGAGGCGTCGTATAAAGACCCGCTGATTCTTATTACCGACAAAAAAATATCGAGTGTGCAGGAGGTCCTGCCGGTACTGCAAAAAATCGCCGAGTCCGGCAAGAAGGACCTGGTGCTTATCGCCGAGGATGTAGACGGCGAGGCGCTCACCACCTTTGTGCTCAACAAACTGCGCGGCACCTTTAACGTGCTGGCGGTCAAAGCGCCGGGCTACGGCGACCGCAAAAAGGAGATGCTGCAGGATATCGCGGTGATGACCGGCGCGCAGGTAATCTCGGAAGAAACCGGCATCAAGTTTGAAAACGCGACGCTGGAGATGCTGGGGCATGCGGGCAAGGTTATTGCCACCAAAGACAGTACTGTTATTGTCGGAGGCAAGGGCGCAAAGAAGGATATCAGCGCGCGCATATCACAGATAAAAGCGCAGATTGCCGACACGACGAGCAAGTTTGATAAAGAAAAGTTGGAGGAGCGCTTGGCGAAACTGAGCGGCGGCGTGGCGGTTATCCGCGTCGGCGCCGCGACCGAGACCGAGATGAAGTATCTCAAGCTCAAAATCGAAGATGCGGTCAACGCGACCAAGGCCGCGATAGAGGAGGGTATAGTCGCCGGCGGCGGCGTGGCGCTGGTAAAGGCCGCGCAGAAAGTTGCGGAAAACTTTGCCAAAACCAAAGACAAAATGGATGACGCCATGCGCGTCGGGTACGACGTGGTGCTTAAAGCGCTCGAGATGCCTCTGCGCCAGATTGCGCAGAATGCGGGCGTCGATGCCGGTGTGGTAGTGGACAAAGTTAAGAATGCCAAAGGTAATGCAGGCTATGATGCGGTTAAAAATGAAATAGTGCCGGATATGGTTGCCGCCGGCATCGTGGACCCGGTCAAAGTGACCCGCACAGGGCTCGAGCGCGCCGCGTCGGCCGCCGCGATGCTCCTGACCACCGAAGCCGCCGTGGCTGAGGAACCGAAAGACGAAAAAGTGTCCGCCAACCCCGGAATGGGCGACATGGGCGGCATGGACTACTAGCCC
>CAYIHD010000027.1:0-6523 GCA_964363205.1 uncultured Candidatus Saccharibacteria bacterium
GCGCAGTACCGCCGCGTCGACGGGTACCTGTCGTCCGCAAAAATATTTGTCGACATGCATCCGGGCGCGTCAAAGACCACGCGCACCATTTCGTACCATCGCTCTTTGCAGGACTTTTTTAAAGCATTAAATGGCGCCGGGTTTGCGGTGTCGCGGCTCGAGGAGTGGGTGTCTCACCGTGAGAGCGGCAAAGGTCCGCGCCAGGCGGCCGAGGATGCCGCGCGCAAGGAGATTCCGCTTTTTATGGCACTGGAGGCGCGCGTGCTCGAAAAATAAATATGGCGCAGTACGACGTGATAGTGATAGGCGGCGGAGCGTCCGGGCTTATGGCGGCGGGGCGCGCCGCGCAGTGCGGCAAAAAAGTGCTCCTGCTGGAAAAAAATAAAAAACTGGGAGAAAAGCTCGGCATCTCCGGCGGCGGCCGCTGTAACATAACCAATGCGGAGGAGGACGTGCGGGTGTTTGCCGCCATGTACGGCAAGGCCGAGCAGTTTTTGTACTCGCTCTTTGCGCAGTTTGGGGTCAAAGACACGTTTACTTTTTTTGAGTCGCGCGGGCTGCCGCTGGTGGTGCAAGCGCGCAAGCGCGCGTTCCCCGCGAGTGAGAAAGCGGGCGATGTTATAAAAGTTTTAGAAAAATACGTACGGGAGGGCAATGTTGTGGTGCGTACCGGCTCGGCGGTGACAAAAATTGTTACGGACAAAGCGGGCATCAGCGCGGTGTACTGCGGCACCGCGGAGCATCGCGCAACGTCGTACATACTCGCGACCGGCAGTGTATCGCATCCCGAGACCGGCTCGACCGGCGACGGGTTACAGTGGTTGCGCGAGCTTGGCCACACGGTTGCCGCGCCGACACCTACCATTGTGCCGCTTAAGGTTGCCGATAAATGGTCTAAGGTATTGTCGGGCACGTCGCTCTCTTTTATGAAGATAACGTTTTTTGTCGACGGTAAAAAAGCTTTTTCCAAAACGGGCAAGGTGTTGTTTACTCACTTCGGGTTATCGGGGCCGATGATACTCAATTGCGCTTCCGAGGTTGCCGGTCTCCTGCACAGCGGCGCAGTGACAGCGGCTATCGATGCGTATCCGCATACTGATTTGGGGTCTTTGGAAAAGACAATAATTGCCGTGTTTGATAAAAACAAAAATAAAGCGCTCAAAAATATCATCAAAGAAGTGGTGCCTGACGGCACACACAAGGGCGTACTGCTGTTGCTTGAAGACAAAATGGATGTCACCAAAAAAGTGCACTCGGTCACCAAAGAAGAGCGCAAAATGTTGGTGCACTTGCTCAAAGCGCTTCCTCTCACGATTGAAGGGTTGATGGGCTTTGACCGCGCGGTCATCGCCGACGGCGGCGTGCCGCTGAATGAAATAGACACCAAAACCCTGCGCTCAAAAAAAGTCTCGAACCTGTTTATTACCGGCGACCTCCTGCATATCAAGCGCCCGTCGGGCGGCTACTCGCTCCAATTGTGCTGGACAACCGGCTACGTTGCAGGCAATACTGCATAAACATGAAACAGAACAAGATATTTGCTTATGGCAGACACGCGGTGCGTGATGCTTTGCTGTATGCGCCGCGCGCGCTGACCAAGGTGTATCTTGATGTCAAAATGGTGGACACCAAACTGCGCCGCCAAGTAGAGGAGGCGGGCGTGCCCACAGCAAAGCTCTCCGAGGGTATGGCGCGCTCCGATATGAAGAGCGGCACCGCGCATCAGGGCGTCATCGGCTCGATTTCTATCCCGCAGCTCATGCTCCCGTATCATAAGTTTTTGGAAGGACTTGAGGCGACGCCGCGCACCATGCTCGTGCTCCTCAACGGCGTGCAGGACCCGCACAACGTCGGCGCCATCATCCGCACGGCCGCCGGCTTTGGCGCGACGGCGGTTTTGATGCCGCAAATCGGGCAGGCACCGGTGACCGGCTCAGTAATAAAAGTGTCGGCAGGGATGGCGTTCCGCCTGCCGCTCGTGACTATCGGCAATGTTAAGCAGACCGTACTCGACCTCAAGAAAAAAGGATTTAAAATTTATTCGATGGCCGGCGAAGGCGCGCAAAGCATCAACGCCGAGGCGTTTGGCGGGCCGGCGGTCTTTATATTGGGCAACGAGGGGAGCGGCATACCCGAGGATATCCGCCAAATTTCCGACACGGTACTCTCTATCCCCATGGACCCCCAGTGCGAGTCGCTCAACGTAGCGGCCGCCGCCGCCGTAGCCCTGTACGCGTGGAGCTCCAAGAGGGCTTGACAGGAAAATATGCCTGTGATACCCTTAGGGAGTCTAAAAGACTAGGAAACGAAGGTCGGGGTTTCTCAACAGAAAAAACAAACAACAAGATGCAAGGAACAATTAAGACTTTGACGGATCGTGGGTTCGGATTCATCTCTCGCGAAGGCGAGACGAAGGATCTGTTCTTCCACTCTAAGGACCTCAATGGCGTAACTTTCGAAGAGCTCAAGGTAGGCGACATGCTTACGTTCGAGGTCTCGGAGGGCCAGAAGGGACCGGCCGCCGTCAACGTATCTCGCGCCTAAGCGCGCAGAACAAAAAGCCGCTGAGGGTAAAACCTCAGCGGCTTTTTGTTTGGTACAATTGTTGCATGTCGCTTGTAGATGAGTTACGCAAGGTGGTGCGCGGGGAGGTTGACGATACGCCTGCGGCTTTGGAAAAGAGCTCGCGTGATGCCGGGCTTTTTCGCGTAGTACCCGAGGTAGTGGTGCGCCCGATGGACGCGCAAGATATCTGCAATGTAGTGAAATTTGTTAACGAAAAAAAGCGGACGCCGAAAACCAACATTTCCATCACCGCGCGCTCGGCGGGTACCGACATGTCCGGCGGGCCCTTAAGCGACTCGATTGTTTTGGACATGACCGCCCATCTTAATAAATTTATTGAGATGGGTACGGATGAGGCGATAGTCGAGCCGGGGATGTACTTTAGAGACTTTGATAAAGAAACAAAAAAGAAAAATCTGGAACTGCCGAGCTACACCGCAAGTCGCGAGATAAACACCGTCGGCGGCATGGTGGCCAACGACTCCGGCGGAGAAAAAAATCTCAAATACGGCAAAACCGCGCGGTATGTCGACGGGCTCGAAGTGGTGCTTGCCGACGGCGCTGTGCACACGCTCAAAAATCTGCAAGGCAGCGAGCTTGCGCAAAAACTCACCGAGCAGTCGTACGAAGGGGATATTTATCGCAGAGTTGCCTCCCTGGTCGGCACGCCGGCGCACCGCGCCATTATCGAGGAGCATAAGCCGCAGGTGGCAAAGAACTCTTCCGGCTACGCGCTGTGGGACATCGGCGATCCGTCGGGAAGCCGGACAGGCGGAATACCATCGCTCAACCTCGCGCGGCTCATGGCGGGCTCTCAGGGCACGCTCGGCATTATCACCAAAATACATTTTAAACTCGTACACCCCAAGCCGTACTCGGCTATGGTGGTGCTTTTTCTGGACAAGTTTTCGGAACTTGGCGAGGTGGTGCCGGAGGTGCTTACACACGCTCCGGACAGTTTTGAGTCTTACGATGACCACACCTTCCAAATCGCGATGCGCTACCTGCCCGAGCTGGCGATGCAGATGAAGGCGGGCATGATTTCGCTCGGCATCTCCTTTTTGCCGGAGCTCTGGATGGCGCTCACCGGCGGCGTGCCCAAGCTTATACTGCTGGTCGAGTTCCGCGCCGACACGCAGGAGGAGGCTTTGGCAAAAGCCAAACAGCTTGCCGTCGAGGCCAAGCACAACCGCCAGCACGTCGGCGTACGCGTTATCAAAAACGAGGCCGGCACAAAAAAATATTGGGCGATCCGGCGCGAGAGCTTTAACTTATTGCGCAAAAAAGTTAAGAACCGCCGCACGGCGCCGTTTTTTGACGACTTTGTGGTGCCGCCGCTTACACTGCCGGAGTTCCTGCCGAAGCTCGAAGAAATACTTTCGCACTATGACCTTACGTATACGGTCGCCGGACACATCGGCGACGGCAATATCCACATAATCCCGCTGGTCGACCCGCAGCGGCCCGGCCTTGCCAAACTGCTCGATGAGCTGACGCACAAAATATACGACCTCGTGCTTTCGTACAAGGGTTCTATCACCGGCGAGCATAACGACGGGCTTGTCCGCACTCCGTATGTGGAAAAGATGTTCGGCAACGAGATGTACGCGCTGTTTTTGGAACTGAAAAGCATTTTTGACCCGCACAACATCTTTAACCCCGGTAAAAAAGTCGGCACCAACTTCAGCGACATGCTCTCCAAAATCGACCTACCTGTGGCTAAAAAGTAGCTTTTAACTTGTGTACCTTGTGTAGGGGCAAAAGAGTACAATAGGGCCATGGAGCCTTTGGCGAACAAAATACGGCCCACTACGCTTGATGAGTTTGTCGGGCAAGAGCATTTGGTGGGAAAGGGGAAGCCTTTGCGCGAGGCAATCGAAGGTAAACATCTTTTTAGTTTTTTGTTGTGGGGGCCGCCGGGGAGCGGCAAGACAACGCTTGCGCGCATCTATGCCAACGCGCTTAATGCCGAGTTCCACGAGCTTTCGGCGGTCGACTCGGGGAAGGAAGATATTAAAAAAATTTTAGATAAGAAAGGTCAGATTAAATTTGATACACGCCCGAAGATTTTATTTATCGACGAGATACACCGCTTTAACAAAGCTCAGCAGGATTTCCTTTTGCCGTTCGTCGAGCGCGGCGACCTGACGCTTATCGGCGCCACCACGGAAAACCCAAGTTTTGAGGTCATCGGCGCGCTCCTCTCGCGCTCCCGAGTGTTTGTGCTCAACGAACTGGGGGAAAAAGAGATGGAGGCGATTATTAAGCGCACCAAACTAAAGGTGCCAAAAGATGCGCGGGAGTGGTTGATACAGGTGGCGCAGGGCGACGCGCGGCAGGCTATTACCGTTTTGGAAAACGCGCAGAAGCTCTATGGCGCCATTACACTCGAAAGTTTAAAGGAGACCGTACAGAGCAAGCACTTGCGCTACGACAAAAAAGGCGAGGAACACTACAACACCATCTCCGCGTTTATAAAAAGTATGCGCGCCGGCCAGAGTGACGCGGCGCTCTACTACTTGGCGCGGATGGTCGACAGCGGGGAAGACCCGCTGTTTATCGCGCGGCGCATGGTGGTCTTTGCCAGCGAAGATGTCGGGCTTGCCGTGCCGACCGCGCTGGTGGTGGCTAACGCTGTTTTCCGCGCATGCGAGACCATCGGCTATCCGGAGTGTGCCATCAACCTCGCGCACGGTGTCGCATATTTGGCCGGGTGCAAAAAGAGCCGCAAGTCGTACGACGCGTATTTTGAGGCGCTCGACGATGTTAAAAAACTCGGCAACCTGGCCTTGCCGATGCGCGTGCGCAACGCGCCGACAAAACTGATGAAAGACATCGGTTACCACAAAGGCTACAAACTCTACGACAAAGAGTCCTACCTGCCCGATAAACTAAAAAATAAAAAATATCTTAAGTAACTACGTAGTTTATCCTATAGCATAACGTACGTATGCGCTTATTCGTACGAATGGGTAAATAGAGGAAAGGAAATAAAAACCGCCGGGCTAGAAGCCCGGCGGACGTTTATAGAAGTTTGAGTTCCTCTTGGTATAAGCGGACATCCTCGGTAGTCAGTTTGATCCACCCACGCGAGCCGGTTTTGCCGAGTGCAATAAGGACTTCGCGTCTTTGCGATGAGGTCAAAAAGACCGTGCGCAAGGTGTGGTACATCCACTCGGCTTCGCCTTCCTGACAGACCACGTCAACCAGCCGCTGTACATCTTCGGCAGGAAGAATTGGGGCATTCCCCGGCGCATCACGCGGCAAGTCTGGGTCCCGGGCGTTCAAAAGTCCTAACGTTTGGAGGAGGTTGTACGCCCACTCCGCACTTCGGTTTCTGGTGATGACGGCGGCCAGTTTTGGAGCGTGTCGTCTGCCGGGGCCCGAGATACAAACTCTTAGCAGGGTGAAGAAGGCAAGCTCAGAACTTTGTGAGTAGATAATGGTCTGAACGGCTTGCAAGAGCTCCACCGGCGAGGATTCGACCGCGCCTAAGTGTCCAAAGGCCGATTCGGCTTTGTCTAAAAAAGCCTGTTCAGCTTCGCCCGGGATTGGCATTCGGTTCGGATCGTGCTTCGGTTGAGAGTTCATTCGACGTCTCCATGAATAAGAACGTAAAATTTCTGTAAGTAGGGTACGACAAAAATACTAAAATAACAAGGACCTTCGTAATTCTTTAATTCGCACGAATTAGGGAATAAGAAATAAAAACTTAATCGTTCAAGTTTGATACAATAACGTCGATGGAAACAATAGTCTTTGGTGGGGGGTGTTTTTGGTGCACCGAGGCGGTTTTTACGATGCTTAAAGGAGTGCAATCGGTAGAGCCCGGATATGCCGGCGGACACGCCATCAACCCGACCTACGAACAAGTGTCAAAAGGAGACAGTGGTCATGTCGAGGTCGTAAAAATCGTGTACAACCCCGACGAGCTCTCTTTTCCGGAATTACTGCAGGT
>CAYIHD010000028.1:0-5798 GCA_964363205.1 uncultured Candidatus Saccharibacteria bacterium
GGCAAAAGTTGCGACGGCAACTTTTGAACGCCTGACCGAATCCTCCTCCCACCGCAACGAGCCGCGGCGCATGCTGCGGGGCAGCATCGGCGCGGGTCGTCGTTGCGCGATGGGAAGGGGATTCGAAGGCCGGAGCGGGTACCACGCACTTGCGTGGTCGCGAGGCAGGGTCGTGCGGCAAAAGTTGCGACGGCAACTTTTGAACGCCTGACCGAATCCTCCTCCCACCGCTAAAAGAAAAAAGCCGCCCATGGTTAGGGCGGCGTGGAGAGGTTTTTTTGACTTTGGTTTCAGCCGAATTTGAGCTTTGGAGCCTTCTTCGGGTCCGAAGAAAGTTCAACACCCAGACCCATTCGGACGGCGTTGGGGACTTTGTATTTGTCCGCCAGGCGTTTGGCTTCTGCTCCATGACCGGCCGCTACCGCCTTACGGATCAGCTGCCAGACATAAGCAGTGTTCATCCCTTTTTTGTCGCTACCCATGTTTTTCCCCTTAGGTTCGAGCCGACAAGACAGTACCGCAAAGACATGATTTTAGCAATCGCCAAGTTGTCAGAAAACCCTTACACTGGTGTGGTGAAATACATCGGCATAGATTACGGGACAAAAAATATCGGGGTGGCTGTTTCCGATGACAACGGAACGGTGGCTTTTCCTCTTACAACCATCGACGCGGGGCGCGATGCCATATCTGCCGTCGCCGCGCTTATTAAAGAAAAAGGCGCAGGCGCGATAGTGATGGGGGAGTCGCGCAATTTCTCCGGCGAAAAAAACGAGGTGATGGAGGACATCGAGCAGTTTAAAAAAGATATCGGGGAGCTGTCGGGCTTGCCGGTGCACTACGAGCGCGAGTTCTTTACCTCGGCTCTTGCCGCGCGGCAGTTTGCTCCGGAGGAAAAATCGCGCAAAGCAAACCCAAGCCAAGATGCGCTGGATGCATCGGCGGCGGCTTTGATTTTGCAGAGTTATCTCGATAGAAATGATAAGAATCATTTATAGAACCGTCGCTCGCTCGGCAAAGAGCAAGCTCTTCCCTCTCGCTCCGCTAGGTTATAGACTACAGAAATGATTACGATAGACGACTTTAAAAAAGTCGAGATAAAAATCGGCGAAATTGTTTCCGTCGAAAATATAGAAGGTAGCGACAAGTTACTGAAGCTCAAAGTAAACTTTGGCTCCGAGGAGCGTCAGGTGCTGTCTGGAATCAAGGCGTACTTTCCCGACCCGCAGGTGTTGGTGGGGAAGCGGTGTCCTTTTGTCACCAACTTGGCGCCACGGATGATGATGGGGCTTGAGAGCCAAGCGATGATACTAGCGGCCGGCGGAACTGATACGCCTTTTGCTTTGTTTGAAACAATGGGGACACCGGGAGACTGCATCAAATAATCATGCCTATTACCGAGCACATAACAACGGTGCGCGAGCGCGGATGGGCGTGGTTTGAGACTCATGCCCGCAGCCGCTTTGCCCTTTTATGGCTTGCGCTCATCGCCTTTACCGACACTATCTTTTCTCCGCTGACAGCCGAGGCGTTTTTGGCGGCGCTGGTGCTGGCGCATAAAGAAAAATGGAAAACATTTCTTGCCGTGTCGTGGGTGTCGTCTGCCGCCGGCGCGGCGACCGGCTATTGGCTCCTGTATTACGCGTTCAGAACGTTCGGCGAGCCCTTTTTGGCGTCGTGGGGGTTGACCGAGGTATACGCGACCGCGCAGAGCCTGCTGGGCGCGCAGATATTTTTGGCGATGCTGGTGGCCTCCTTTACACCGCTCCCGGACAAGGTTTTTATATATGCGGCTGGGATCCTGGGGGTGCCGTTTTGGCCGTATATCATAGGTTTTATCATCGGCCGCGGCGGGCGCATGTCGGTGGTGACCTATCTGGTGTGGAAGTTCGGCGCGCCGGTGCTTGAGCTGGTCAACAAGTACTCGGTCCACGCGGCGCTCGGGGCTATCGCGCTTTTGGTCTCGTATGCTATCGTGCACTGGCGCCTCCTTTTCTAGTACTATTGAGGGCACGCCCTTGTAGTTAAATGGATATAACAGCGGACTTCTAAGCCGCGATTCGAGGTTCGATTCCTCGCAGGGGCACATCAGACCAAAAAAGCAAACTGCTTTGCTTTTTGGCGTACTGATGTGAGGCACAGCGATGTTTTGCACTGGCAAAACCGCGAGCCGGGGTCGCGAAAGCTTTTTGCGACGGCAAAAAGATATTTGTGACCAAGTGATAGAATACAGACATGCGCGGTTAGCTCAGTTGGTAGAGCACCCCGTTTACACCGGGATGGTCGCAGGTTCGAGTCCTGCACCGCGCACAAGGCAAAAAAAGCAAACTGCTTTGCTTTTTTATGCACTTGTGCGAGGCGGAGCGATGCCTTGCACTGGCAAGGCCGCGAGCCGGGGTCGCAAAAACTTTTTGCGACGGCAAAAAGTTATTTGTGACCACAACTAAACAAATGGAAAAGCCGGAGATTATATTTGAGGACGAGACGATAGTCGTGGTCAACAAACCGTCGGGGATGATTGTGTACCCGGACGGCAAGCACGAGTATCCGGCCCTTTCGCATTGGTTGGAAAAGAAATATAAAGAATTTCATTTTGTGCACCGTATCGACAGGGAGACCTCTGGCGTATTGGTGGTTGCCAAAACAGAGGAGGCTCACGCATTTTTAAAGGAGCAGTTTCAGGAGAGGGAAGTCAAAAAAGTGTACCGCGCGTTCGTGCACGGCGCGCTCAAGGAGGAACGCGGCCAGATCGAGCGCAAGATTGGGAGCGCGCGCGGCGGCCGCGGGCCCCGCTCGGCCACGCGCCCGCACGGCGTACAGCGCGAAGCGTCAACCACGTGGCGCCGCATTGCCAACACTTCGACAGAACTCAGTGCAAGCGGGCAGGGAGCGGCATATATAGAGGCGTTTCCAAAAACCGGGCGCACCCACCAGATACGCGTGCACTGCGCCGCCATACAGCACCCGATTATCGCCGATGTGCTCTACGGCCCCGGCCGCACCGCTTTGCTCGGCTTTAAGCGCCTCGCGCTCCATGCACTTTCGGTCACCATTGCGCTCCCTTCGGGTAAGGAAAAAACTTTTACCGCTCCGCTGCCGGCGGATTTTATTCATGCAGAGAAGGAATTGCATGGCAAGTAACCCTGTGTTACAGTCTTTCGGTAAAACTCTATGAAATCTTCCGTACTCATCTCGCCTGTCGACATGAAAAAGCGCGCGGACCTCGGCCTCAAATCCGGGGATGTGGTGCGTGTCTGGCAGAACATTGTCGAGCTTAAAACCGCCAAGCAGGCCAACAAAAAAGAGGTCACCACCAAAAACGTGCGCAAGCAGGCGTTTGAGGGCACGATACTCGCGGTCAAGCACGGCACGGAGGCCGGCGCCATGTTTACCGTGCGCAAGGTTTCCTCCGGTGTCGGGGTAGAAAAGATATTTCCGCTCTACTCGCCGATGATAGATGAGATAGAGGTCCTGCGCCGCACGCGCACGCGCCGCGCCAAGCTCTACTTTATCCGCCGCAAGGCCGCGCACGATGTTAAGCGCGCGATGCGCCGCTCGATAACGGTCGACCAGCGCGGCCGCAACACCGACACCAAGGCCGCCGCCGAAGTCACTTCCGAAACTCCCGAAGTTGCGGTAGAGTAATCTCGTTCGCACCCATGCCCGGGTGCTGAAACCTGGTAGACAGGCACGCTTGAGGTGCGTGTGTCGCAAGACGTGGAGGTTCAATTCCTCTCCCGGGCACACAAAAGACAGAACAATCTGCCCTGCGGCAGATTTTCTGCTTTGTGTGAGGCACAGCGATGTTTTGCACTTGCAAAACCGCGAGCCGGGGTTGCGAGGCGTTTACGCGACGGCGCAAACGAACTTGTGACCAGAAGAATATTTTGTGAACGTTATGAACGTTGAAAGCCGCTTGTTGACGGCTATTTTGGCGGTTCCCACCGCGTCCTGTCCTTTGGTGTCCGAAATCTGCGATTTTTACGAAAGTGTGTTGAGAGCTAAGGGTTCTCTAGCGGTTCCAACCGCAAGAGGAGTATACTGAGGCCATTCAGGTTATGAATTTAAAGAATTGGAGCACTTTTCACACTACATGGCTCCTAGTGAGCGTTTTATTCAGTATTTACGTAGTTTGGCAAATTGAGCCGCAGGTCTTTAAACTTTCCGCTGAAAGAATTCCTTTTGAAAAGGTGCTTAGCGGTCAATGTAAGGCAAATAGTACATGCACTATTTTAGGGAAAACCGACAGTATTGATGTTTCCAATATTTCTGATCAATTGAAAAGTTTTGATAACTTCTTCCCACTCTCTGTATTGTCAAAATTGAACATAAGAGTTTCTACTTACTTGGATAGTAACCTTAGTTTTGAAGTCACCTATCCAAAATATTCTGAAAAAATAACAGATATTCAAATATACTGTGGGCCGGAAAAAACCTTAAAGTTTGATTCTCATAAACCTGATTCCTGGATATACGCTGTTAGGGAATGGGCAGTTGTGCCTGAAGTCGCTAATTTTTATGAATGTGAAGGGGCAGATATACGAGTTTCGTATCAACCAAAAGAGAAGGTGGAGGTTGGACCAAATGAATATGTAAAATTAGTCACAAACGATAACGAGCTCCCAGCTCTGTTGATGAGTGGATCAGTCGCGATTGAACCAAACTGCTTTACTAAGATTATGATTTTTCTCATAATTTTCTTTCTGAGCGTAGGCGCTGGGAGTATTTTCTTCCCTTTCTACAAGAATTTAAAGAGAGACTAAGGGGTATAATCGTTATATGGATTTGGATGACTTAGAGCTAGAAGTTGAAGAACTTAAGGGTAAGGTCTGGAAACTGCAGAGCAGTCTCTACTTTTTGGCAGTGTGCTTTGTTTTTCTAGCCGGGCTTGTGATAGCTCTGTACAAGAGTTACCTATAAATCCTTATAGTTTGTTCAGTCACGTATATATTGAGAGGTTCCTACTTCGTCCAATTTGGCACACAAAAGTAGGGACACGTGGTTCTGGTTTTATCCACAAACTTGTGTATTTACATTTATATAAGAAAAGGCCAAAATTAATGCATGGCTTTAATACGATCGTGCGAAGTGTGTGGGAAGGAATTTAAAACTAAGCCTTATTTTGTGCGGCAGGGGTGGGGTAAGTATTGTTCCAAGGCGTGCCATTTTATTGGCCTTAAGAAAGGCACTACCAAAAAATGTGATATGTGTGGAAAAGAAGTCTATCGTGCACCACGTATGATAGAGCGGTCAAAAAGCGGAAAATATTTTTGCAACAAAAGCTGTCAGACTTTATGGCGCAATCAGTTGTATGTCGGTAAAGACCACTCCAACTATACCGATGGCAAGGCTTCATACCGTAGCGTGTTGAACCGCGCAGGAGTAAAAAAATACTGTACATTGTGCAAAACGAAAGACTTCCGCGTGATTGCGGTGCACCATATCGATAAGAACAGAAAAAATAATTTGATTGAAAATTTGGTATATCTTTGCCATAATTGTCATCATCTTGTCCACCGGTATCCGGAAGAGCGGGATAAGCTTATGGCGGCTATGGTGTAACGGTTAACACTGCAGCTTGTGGAGCTGTCAATGAGAGTTCAATTCTCTCTAGCCGCCCATGGAAGTAGATGTTAAAAAAACAGCCCGCACGGCTACCCGCTGGATTGGCTCGACCCAGTCCATCAGCGTGCACACGCTCCTGTTCGCCATAAGCTTTGGCGCGGCATGGACCGGCTTTGTTGACGTGGACCGGATGCTGCTCATACTGACGACCATTGTGTCGCTCGAGGCGATAT
>CAYIHD010000029.1:0-1071 GCA_964363205.1 uncultured Candidatus Saccharibacteria bacterium
AGCTCGTCGTGGTTGTGGACGCGCTGACCGCCGGTCGTAATCTCGAGCCCGCGGAAGAGCAGGTCGAAGCTCTTAGTGTAACCCTTGTCGTTCTCATCCTCGTAGGTATAGAAAGGCCGCTTGCTCACCGGATAGTGCGTCACAAACACAAAGTCCGAGCCGTGCTCCTTAAGCGCCCACTCGCCTATCGCGCGCTCGTGCTCGGGCTCGAGGTCCGGCTCGTCGGTCGAGACGCCGAGTATCTTCTGTACCTCGCGCAGTTTCAACACGGGGATGGTCGCCGGCAGTGCCACCGGCAAGCCGACCTTGTCGACAATGAGGCGCATGGTGCGCTCGAGCGCGGCCATGACGTCGGTGTGGTCTTTGATAAAGCCCATCTCAAAGTCGAGCGACGAGTACTCGCTAAGGTGCCTGCTGGTCGAGTGCTTTTCTCCGCGGAATATCTTCGGCGTTGTAAACGCGCGCTCAAATACGCCCACCATTATTTGTTTGTAAATCTGCGGGCTGGTCGCCAAAAACGCTTTTTGGTCGTAGTAGTAGTCAACCTTAAACGCCGCCGCGCCACCCTCGGCGTCGCCGCCTACCAGCGCCGGCGCCTGAAACTCAACAAAGTCCTGCGCCTTCATGCCGTCGCGGAAGCCTTGGATAATCGCCTCCTGTACTTTAAATATTTGCTTGGCTTTTTCCGAGCGGAGCGTAAAGGGCATGTGGTCGAGGTAGGTGTCGAGGTTGACCTCGCTCCCCAATTCGAACGGGATTTCTGATTTGGAAATTATTTCTATTTTGGTGACCTCCAGCTCGATGTCGCCGTTTTGTGCATCGGCCTTAACATTCTTTTCCGGTCGCGCGTTGACTTTGCCCTCCACCGACACGACGTACTCGTTGCGCACCTCTTTGGCAATTTCTATCGCCTCGGACTTTGGCAGGACCACGCCTTGCACCGAGCCGGAGCGGTCGCGGAAGTCAAAAAAGACCATCTTCCCCTGGTCGCGCCGCACACTCACCCACCCCTGTATCAAAACAGCCTCCCCCTTCTTCCCCGCCAAATCGCCGATAAGTGTCCGTTCCATA
>CAYIHD010000029.1:1171-5156 GCA_964363205.1 uncultured Candidatus Saccharibacteria bacterium
GCTTTGGCGCGGGCGACCTCGGCGCCGTCTTTGAGGATTTGGATGACGGCTTCGCGGCTGAGCGCGGCGCGGCGCTCGCGCATCGGCGCGATGGTCGCGATAATATTGTTGGCAAGCAGTTCTTTTGATTCCTTATACCCTATCGTGCCGTCCATATAGCGCTTCTGTATCTCGGCGAGGTTCGGCGTAAAGTGCGTATGCAGTTGGAAGGTGATATCGGTGGCCGGATTGAGCGGCGCGCCAACGGCTGTTGAGTCGGTCTTGATAGACATGACCGCGGTGCGGATAGCCTCATCGGTGCCAAAGAGCGGGATGGTGTTGCCGTAGCTCTTGCTCATTTTTTTGCCGTCGACGCCGGGCACCGTGCCGACGCCTTTGAGTATCATCTCCCTAGGTTCTTTAAACGTTTCGCCATAAGCGGTATTAAATTTTGCCGCGGCCTCGCGCGCGTACTCGATGTGCTGGCGTTGGTCCTCGCCCACCGGCACGACATCGGTGTCGTACAGCAGAATATCCGCCGCCATCAGCATGGGGTAATTAAAAAGGCCGGCGTTGGCCTCGAGCCCCTTCGCCACTTTGTCTTTGTACGCGTGCGCTTGGCTTAGAAACGGCACGGTCACCAAGCACTCAAATATCCACGCGAGCTCGGTGTGCTCAAGCACATCGGATTGTTTAAAAATGGTCGCTCCGGTCGGGTTGACGCCCACTGCTATGTAGTCGGCAACCACGTCGATAATATTCTCGCGCAGCTGGGTCGAGTTGCGCAGCGAGGTAAGCGCGTGATAGTCGGCGACCATGATAAGGCCGTCGTACTCTTTTAAAAGCTCTACCGCGGGTTTAAGCGCACCGAGGTAGTTGCCGATATGCAACTGGCCGGAAGACTGTATGCCCGTGAAAAGCCGTTTCTTATCTTCTGCCATGTGCTCTAGTATACCTAAAAAATTGACAAAACACACAATCAATATAAATTAACCCCAGATGCGGGTTTCTTAAATAGGAATAGAAAGGAGCGGCACGTGATAACGCTTTCGCCTCCACTACGGGTAGACATCCACTACTGGTTGGGCATGAAGGGGCTTTTTGCTGAGGCTGGCTTTGACAAAAACAGAGTGAACCCTTTCATCACCCGCTGGCGGTTTTCAATCCGGAACAGCAGCGGATGGCGGCCGCGGGTGATGGTGGCGACGCTCAACGACCACACCGACAGCATACCGCTCCGTTCTCACTTGACCGGCCGGAATCTCGTCGTCTGCGGCATGGGGCCCTTGCTCGCCTATAGCGCGCTGGATAAAGAACACGAGCCGCTGTGGGCGCTGGGATGCGTGGCGCAATTGAAGCCCAGTACGCTCAACCTGGCGCTGGTAGTCAACACCGCCGGCGCCAAAAAGAAGCGCTTCCTTGACCTACTTCCGTTGGAGGGGGCCTTCAATAAAGGCAGTAACATCCTTGTAACCTTTATTAAGGATGAGGAAGAGAAGCTGTTGGTGGCGACCGTACAGCGGCCCACCTACGGGTACGCGGCGCAGTATCTAAGGGCGGCCTAACAGGCTGCCTTTTTTATATCCCCTCTTCTTTCAGTTTTTCTATGAGCGCTTTGGCGGTGCGGGAGAGTTTGCTCGGGAGATTGATTTTTATGCGGATATACAGGTCGCCGCGCTTGCCGCGCGCCACCGGCACGCCCTTGCCTTTAATCTGCAGAGTTTCACCGTGGGTAATGCCCTGCGGGATATCAAGCATCTCCGGCCCGTCCAGTGTTTCTATTTTATAACTGCTGCCGAGCAGAGCGTCGGAGAGTTTGACCGAAAGCTCGGTCACCAAATTGGGCCCGTCTTTTTTAAACCGCGCGTCCGACTGCACGTGCACTTTGACATACAAATCGCCGGCGATGCCGTCCGCCACCGCCTCACCCATGCCGGTAAGCCGTATCATCTCGCCGCCGTCGATGCCGGCCGGCACGTTGATGTCTATCTCCTCCTGTTTTTTGTAGATGCCCTCGCCGCGGCAGGTGTGGCACTTTTCTTTCGGTATCTTGCCTTTGCCTTTGCAGTGCCGGCACGGCTGGACCATGGTTACCGCGCCAAAGAAGGAATTGGTGGTCTCATGCACCTTGCCCTGCCCGTTGCAGTGGGTGCAGGTGGCGACCTCGCTCCCCTTGGCCGCGCCTGAGCCCTTGCAGGTGTCGCAGAGGCCGGTTTTGGCCAAGAGCACCGTGCGCTTGACGCCAAAGACCGAGTCACGGAAGGATATCTCCAAATCGATGGAAATGTCGCGGCCTCTCGACTTGGCGCGCGTTCCGCCGCCGCCGGCAAAAAAGTCGCTGAAGATGTCGCCCATGTCGAATCCCCCTTGGTTAAAGGCATCTTGAAATTGAGAAAAGTCGAACCCTCCCGCGTTAAATCCGCCCGCGCCGGCACCGCCTCCCCCGCCAAAGACGCGGCCGTACGAGTCGTACTCGGCGCGCTTTTTATCGTCGCTCAATATGGAGTATGCCTCGGACACTTCTTTAAATTTGTCCGCGTCGCCCTCTTTTTTGTCGGGATGGAACTTGTGCGCCAGTTTGTGGAACGCTTTTTTTATTTCATCCTTCGAGGCTCCTTTTTGTACTCCAAGCAGTTCGTAGTAATCTCGTTTACCTGACATTGTGCATGTAGTTTACTGCGGCTTTTCCTGCTTCGCAAGCTCATCCGTATCCTCTCCAGTTTCTTCCGTTGTTTCGTCTTCATCTTCGGTTTCAGGCTTGTGCTCACCGCCCAAAAATCCGCCCGCCTGGATGCTCCAATCACTGACTTTTATGCATTGTAAATGCCATGTAATATTGAGTGAATAATGAAACGTGACAGATTTTTGGACGCGCTTGCCGGTGCCTCGGATCGAAAGATTATTTTGTATGTCACTGGCGGTGCCCAGGATTCGGCGTTCACGGCGGGAATGCTTGCCGCGATCGCGGCTGAAGGGTGGACCGATAAGTTCCACCGCTACATCGGCCAATCTTCTGGAAGTTTTTCACTCATGTTCTTTCTCGCCGGGGAGACCCGCGAAGGAGCCTCCGGCTACTGGAGGGCTCTCACTAAAGCGTTCAACGGCAAACAGCTTGTAAACCCGTGGAGGTTATTTAACCCATTCCGTTCAATTCTCGACTTGCATTATCTGGTCGACGAGATGTTCGATATCGACCCGCGCATTCCGTGGGAGCGCGTGCTCACGCACCCTGCCAATCGTGACGGCCGCTTTTTGGTACAAGTACTCGATTCGCGCACTGGAAAGAACCTGTTGCTTTCGCGCTTCACAACGCCACGTGCTTTGCGTGCGGCCATTAAAGCGTCTTCATGGATACCGCTGACGGCGGGCTTCCGGCCATTTTGCCTTGGACAAGACCTGCTCGCTGAAATGCTTGTCACCGACCTTCAAGGTAACGAGGTTCGGCTGCAAGAATTGCGCACCTACGACGGAGGACTCGCCGATTCCTATTTCGGCGACATATACCGCGTCCGCCCGGAGGACTTGCATCTGATTCTTACGACCGTCCCCGGGGATGGACGCACGCGGCTTACTAATTCATTCGGTCCGCGCCTGTTGAAGTTGGAGAGGTTTCTCTCCTATATGCTGTTCTGGTGGTGGTGGCACGCGCTCCGCGCGTATCACGCAAGTATGCTCAATGGAGGCCAGCGACGTGACTACGATGAACTTGAGAGGGAGACGCTCGATGAGCATACGAACGTCATGGGAGTCTTTCCTGCGGAGAACGTCAATGTGGGGCGATACCAGTTAAGTGAGGCTAGTATGCGCAAGGCGGTGTTAGCTGGCTTCGACAGCCTCTACGCGGCATTCGGCCGCATACCCGTCGAGGTTTCGTGGTTGAACGACGAAAGGAAAGCCTAGAATTTTTTTTACTTCTTTTCTTCGGGGTTGTCACTTGGAGCGCTTTGCGTCCCCGCGGGAGCATCAGATCCTCCCGCTTTTTGGACTGCTTCGTAGACTTTGCTTA
>CAYIHD010000030.1:0-3611 GCA_964363205.1 uncultured Candidatus Saccharibacteria bacterium
TCGTCGATGCGGATTTTCTCCACAAAGTCCGGCACGTGCGAGACCAGTATCATCGCGCCCTCGTACGCGTCGAGCGCCTCGGCGATAACCGGCAAATGGCGGAAGTTGATATGGTTGGTCGGCTCGTCGAGTATCAGGAGCCCCGGCTGGAGCAGTACCAACCGCGCAAAAGCCACCAAGCCCTTCTGCCCTTCCGAGAGCGAACCTATTTTGGAGTGGAAAATCTCGCCGGAAACTAAAAAGCCCGCCGCCACTTTGCGGACATCCTCCTCTATCGGGCGCTCGAGCACGCTCGAGAGTTCCTGGTACACGGTTTTGTCGAAATCGAGGTTGGAGAAGTCCTGCCGGTAGTAGCCGACCGTAACGCCTTTTGTGACTTTTGTTCCTTTTGCGGTACCTGAGCTAATAGCCTGCAGAAGCGTCGACTTGCCGATGCCGTTGGGCCCCTTGAGGAGCAGGTGTTGATTCTTCCGCAATGCGAGTTTGGCTTTGCGTTCGACCGGCTTGTGATTTTTAATCGTCAAAAAACTCGTGATAGTAATGAGGTCGCCGGGCGGCGTCTCTCCGGCGGGGATGCGGAATGAGCGTATAGTTTTGTCCTCCTTGCGCACGTCGACCATCTCATCCTCCAGCTCGGCGGCCTTTTCGCGCATGCGCTTGGCGACCATGCGCATCTGCCCGCCCTTGTTGGCGAAAAAGTTGGACTTGTCTTTATTTTCCTGAATCTCCTTGGCCAAGAGCGCGTTCTTGCGATTTTCCTTTTCAATCCGCGCGGTGATGTCTTTGACCACGTCGAGATAATTGCCGACATACTGCTCCACTTTGTGCGTATGCACGTCGAGATACAGCACGCCGTAGGTAAATGCGTTTAAGAACGCCGCTTCGTGCGAAATAACAATGACGGTCTTTTTATACGCCTGCAAAAACTTGGTCAAATGCTCGATGCCGGCCTTGTCGAGATTGTTGGTCGGCTCGTCAAGCAAAAGCAGGTCCGGGTCTTGTATGAGCGCCTGCGCGAGCAGGAGGCGCGCCTGCTGGCCGCCGGAAAAGGTTCCTATCTTTTTTTCGAGCGGCGCGTGCAGATTGACCGCCTCAAGCACCTTTTCTACCTTCGGGTCTATGGCGTAGATTTTTTTGGAAAATACGCTCTCAAAAAACTCGCGTACCGTCAGCTCCATTTCACCCGCGGGGATAACCTGGCGGCTGGTCGCGATGGTCAGGCCGTGCGAAAGGTGTATAAGACCGTCGTGCGGCTCGAAGGCGCGGGTTATGAGGCCGAAGATGGTCGACTTCCCCGCCCCGTTTTGGCCCATGAGGGTAATCTTAGTGCCCCGGCGGATCGAAAAATCCACCGCTTGGAGAACGGGCTTTTTGACTCCCCAGTCAAAAGAGACCTTCTCAAACCGCACGATAACCTCTCCGCGTTGCATCGTGACAGCTTACCACGCTCTTTACAATTTCCCAAACTTGTTTCTATTAAAAATGCTCTTCGTCGGCCTCGGCCTCGGCTTTTGTTTTGTGGATGACGCCGTCGCGATGGTTGGGCGGCGCGTAGAGCGTATACAGCTTCATCGGGTTTGTGTCGGAAGTATTGATGATGTTGTGGTTGGTGCCGCTCGGCACAACGACAATCGAGCCGTCGGCAAGCGCGTGCTCCTCGCCGTCGAGCACCGCCTTGCCCTCTCCTTTTTCCACCCGGATAAACTGGTCGAGCTGGTGCACCTCCATCCCGATATCCTCGCCCGGCAACAAAGACATCACCACCAGTTGGAGACGCTCGTCGGTATAGAGCACCTTGCGGAAGTATCCGTTTGCAAGCGAATCCTTTTCGATATTGGTTACGTAGCCTTTCATTTTATTATTCCAGCTTGTCTTTTCCGTCCTCGAACTCCCACGGGCGCTCCATTTTGCCGACCTTGCCGAGCATCATGGCGCGTAACGTCTTTATACTGAAGTAGAACGCAAACAGCAGTGCCAGCGCCGCCACCTCACGCGCGGCAAACAGCTGCGCGGTGTCCGCCGCATAAAACGAGATAGCGGCGGACTCGAGTAGGAACACTCCAAGCCCGGAGACGACGACATCGTAGGCCATGAGCATCCTGCTGTGCGGATTGGTAAGCCCGGCAAGGAGCACCAGCAGGAGCGCGCACCCGACTTGCGCAAACGTGCCGAACGGCAGGAGGTCGCCGAACAATGGTATAGCGACGACGGAGAGCACCGCCGCTCCCAAAAACAGCACGCGCACATAATCGCCGTAGTAATGCTCTATGTTGCGGATGCGGAAGAGGTAATCATCTTTCATACAAGTTTGTACGGTTTATGTGTTTCTTCGGCGCAGATATTTACTCACCATAGGCAGAGCGTAGCGGTCCAAGCCGATGTGGCCGGCAATGCGCCACGCAAACAGGAGGCCTAAGCCCAGCGTAAACCAAATAGGATTGACCGAGACACTGCCGGCAAGCATAAAGTTGAGATTCATAAACATGCCGAAGAACGCTGAAACACCGACCAGGAACCCGAGTATGAGCGCCGCGCCGACCAGGAGCTCGCCGTACGCAACCAGGTAGGAAAATACTTGCGCGTTCGGCAGGGCAACATGCTGGACAAACCACGCGTACCACATCTGTACATCCGGATGGCACGGCGCGGGCGCGGGCTGGCAGAACTCCACCGTCTTTTTGAGCGCGCCTCCTAAAAACCCGGTAAGTCCGGCGCCGGCTTGGTCGCCGACCCACGCAGGACTTTGTACCTTCTCCCACCCTGCCATGAGCCACTCGTACCCGAGGTACAGGCGGACAATGAGCCACAACCACGCGGTCCTTTTATCCGAAAAAAGCAAATGAGCAAACCTAGACTGCTCTATTGTATATTGAGCCATAAAAAATAATTACCTTGATAATTACACTTTTATAGTACCACCGTTTTATATGAGGATTTTGATGTCCCCCTCGGAGCGGAGCTTCTGTATCTGCGCGTTTATGAGTTGCTGTTGCTTTTGCTGGATGACAAACTTTTGCACCTGGTCACGCACTTGGCTGAGCGGAGGAACATCCGTCTGTTGTTCTGATGCCTGTTTGTAGGCGGTTTGTATTTCGGCATCGGTCGCGGTGATAGCCGACAGGTTGAGCGTCTGACTAAGATACTCTTGTATGGCAAGGTCGGCGCTTATTTGCGCGCGAAGGCTAGCCTCGGTCATGCCCTGCGCCGCGAGCGCCTGCTCGTACGCGGCCTGCGTGCCGAGCTGAGTTTTAGCGGCTTGTATCTGCGCCTCAACCTGCGTGCTCGACGCGACGATGCCCGCCTTTTTAACTGCTTGTACCAAAAGCATCTGTGCGATGAGCGAGTCGAGCGCTTGCGCCTGTACCTGCGCCGGGGTTGTTATAGTGCTCGTGCCGTTCTGCGCGTTGATCTGCGCCGCCGCCGCCGCTAATTGGGCGCTGGAAATATTTTCGCCGTTCACGGTCGCGACGGTCGTGGCGGTGTCTGTGGAATCTGCAGAACCGCCCGGTTGCATAAATTGATTAAGATTAAGCGTGCCTGAAGAAACAAGATACCACCCGCCCGCGCCGATAATAAGCAAAACAATAATCGCGATAAGTGCTTTTTTCATA
>CAYIHD010000031.1:0-2855 GCA_964363205.1 uncultured Candidatus Saccharibacteria bacterium
AAAGCTCAAAAGCCAAAGATGTTTTGGAGGGAGGATTTTTTGGAGGGGAGCTCAAGACCACGCACAAAGCCCAACACACTGGAGGAGTGCTTGCCCCTCCCACCCATGCGCGCACGTTTATCTTCGCCTAATCGAAGGGCAGCGAAGCTCCCTTTATCCTACTTGTTGAATCCAGTCGCGGATATACATGCCGACACGTTCAATATCAGTTGACGCTAATTCTCCACTATGCATGATGATGTTTCGGGATTTTTCCAAGGTGCTAATTATCTGTTTTGCCCAGTCGATGTTCCCGATGTGTACTTCAAAAAACGCCCAATTTTCCGGCTTCGCCATTATTGATATAAGATCACCGAACTCAGTGTAATAGATCATGGAGTCTCCTCGAGCCGTGAGCCACCTAACATCTTTCTCGGCTTTCTTCCGAGTTTCGGCATTGGTTCGTATCTCTTTTTTCACACAGAGTTCCCACCAATTTTCTCCCTTCTCTTCCAAGAGTTTTTTAGCGATAAATTCTCTCACAGAGTTCTCGAACGCGCAGATTGCGGTATAAACAACGGCCATCTTTCGAGACTGTATGACGAGTTCTTCGTCCATGAGAGAAAGACCTAATCGCTTATACGTTTCAAGACGCCATTCTTCCGAGAAATCTCCCTTGGGCTTACGGCCAGCTTTATCTAGAGCCTCCTCCGTTAGAAGGCCTTTAAAGGCAAACGAATAAAGGTCGTCGTGTGACATGTCTAGAAGAGGTGTCTCTTCAAACTCTTAAATAAGACATCGTAAACTGCCGGGTCTCGCGACTCAGGCAGGTGTAATTGTATGTTGTAGTGAAGCTGGGTCTTAGGGAGCTTAATACCAATGTCCTCATCTTCTGAGTCCTCCTCCTTGATAGTTGGTTCTTTAGGTTGCTCCGCTGGGATATCCACCTTCTTATCTTTCTTCTCCTCGCTTTTCTTTGTCACGGTACCCCATTCAGCGTAAGCAACTAATGCCGTGAAAGTATTAGCCATGAGGGCGAGCACCTTATCTGAGTTTTTACCTTGAGTTAGAGTCCTGAATTTATTTTTAACATCCTGAACAGTAAGTTCGTTCGCTTTTATATTTACAGCAAAGAGATCGCTATAAGCCTCTCTTATTGCCTCCGCGAGAACTTGCTTCGATTGGGATTGATCAAGGAACTTATAATATCGTTCGGTCGGTACCCCGTTTGGGTCGAGGAAGCCCAGTCCCTTGAGTAAACTTATATATAGGCGGTCGTTTGTACTTTTGAACTCAAGACTTTCCAATACTTTCTGCGTAAATGCTTCCGGTGCTTTTGCCGTGATGAGACTGTTGAAAAATGACTCGAGGTTCTTTGTTGTGATGAGATAGGAGGAATTGAGAGCCATAATTGGAGAGATTTATTTACTTGATAAATATATTTTACCTTACAAGCATACTCTTACGGTAAACCAAGTCAAACTACGGTAGAATGTATCTATGCAGTATTTCCTCTACGCTCGCAAAAGCACCGACGATAGGGATAAGCAGGTGCACTCTATCGAGGACCAGCTGGCCGTTTTGCGCAAACTGGCTACAAAGGAGGGTTTGCAGATTGTCGCGGAGTTTGAGGAGCGGCAGAGCGCCAAGGTGCCGGGCCGTCCCGTTTTTAATGACATGCTCGCGCGCCTCGGGCGCGGCGAGGCGCAGGGGATACTGTGTTGGAAGATAGACCGGCTTGCGCGCAATCCGGTGGATGCCGCGCAAATCCAATGGCTTTTGCAACGCGGCACCATTGCGCACATACAAGCCTACGACCGCAGCTACTACCCGCAAGATAATGTTTTGCTGATGTCGGTGGAGTTTGGCATGGCTAACCAGTATGTGCGCGATTTAAGCTCCAACACTTCGCGCGGCCTGCGCCAAAAGGCCAAGCGTGGCGAGTTCCCCGGTACTGCGCCGGTAGGATATCGCAACAACCCGCGCACCAAACTAATCGTGGTGGACAAAAAGAAGGCTCCGGTCATGCGCGCCGCCTTTGAGCTCTACGCTAAAGGCGAGTCGCGGTTAGAGGATATCTCCAACTTTCTTTTTGATAACGGCGTGCGGAGTTGGTACGGCAACCGCATGCACAAAGACCGCATCACTTTTATCCTCTCCAACATTTTTTACTATGGACACTTCCGCTACAAAGGCGAGGTGCATGAGGGCAAGCACACGCCTATTGTTGAGAAGTCGCTTTTCGACAAAGTGCAAAAGGTGCTTGTCCGGCGCGGGCATCCGCAGGCCGAGACCACCGACCCCCAGCCGCTGTGCGGCTTACTCTCCTGCGGCGAGTGTGGCATGAGCATTACCGCCGAGGTTCGGGTCAAACACCAAAAGAACGGCAATACCCACCAATACATTTACTACCGCTGTACCAAAAAGTCGGCGGCGCGGTGCGCGCAACCGTATGTACGGCAGGAGTCCCTGTCCGCCGACTTGTCGGAGCTCCTTTCGCTCTACGTCTTGCCGCCCGAGTGGGCGCAGGACTTTGAGCGTCGTATGCAGGAGGATGAAAAAGAGTCGCAAAAAACCGCGGCGGTCGCACTCCACAGCTTGCGGGAGGAAGCTCGTGATATCTCCCGCAAGCTTGACCGGCTTACCGACCTCTATATCGCGCAGGATATAGAGCGCGGCGACTATTTGAGCCGCCGTGCTGCGCTCATGGCGCAGGGTAAGTCGGTCGAGGGTCAAATGACCCGTTTGGAGCGCGACGCCGGCGCGTGGCTCGAACCTATGCGCCACTGGATTTCCGAGGCTCAACAGCTTGACCAAGTAGCAAACTCAATAGACCTCCCCTCCAAAAAATCCTCCCTCCAAAACATCTTCGGCTC
>CAYIHD010000032.1:0-2517 GCA_964363205.1 uncultured Candidatus Saccharibacteria bacterium
CGCGCCAAGGAGGCGTGGGCCGACATCGATGTTCAGCTCAAACGCCGCTATGACCTTATCCCCAATTTGGTTGAGGCGGTTAAGGGGTATGTTAAGCACGAGGCGGGGACACTGGAAAAGGTGACCGCTGCGCGCGCGGCGGCAATGGACGCCGGCGGTGTAGAGGAGAAAGGCAAGGCCGAGAACATGCTTACCGGCGCTCTTAAGTCCCTCTTTGCGGTTGCGGAGTCCTACCCCGACCTCAAGGCCAACACCAACTTCCTCGAGTTGCAGCGCGAGCTCTCTGATACCGAAAATAAAATCCAAGCGGCGCGGCGCTTCTACAACACCAACGTGCGCGACCTCAACACAGCAATGGAAGTATTTCCCGGCAACGTCATCGCAAACGCGTTCCGGTTTGAGCCGCGCGAGTTCTTTGCGCTCGACGAGTCGGAAGCGGCGGCCCGCAATCCTGTCGCGGTTAAGTTCTAATTGTTACTCAAAAACAAGCCTGCGGGAGTCGCATAATTTTCTGCTGAAAATTTGCTGATTCTCGCGCCGTCGCGCTGCGAAACACTCCCGCAAACTTGTTTTTGCTCCACTCTATACATGGCCTCTAACCTCTATACTCACCAAGAAGAAAACGTCGCAAAGACCTGGATACTGATGGCGGGTTTTTTTGGCGTAGTGATGGCGCTCGGCTGGGCTATTTCGTACTACTTTCATAATCCGGGCATTCTCCTTTTTGCGGTTGTGTTTGCCGTCGGCATGAATGTCTTTGCCTACTGGAACTCCGACAAAGTGGTGGTTGCTATGTCCGGCGCCAAACCCGCGGACGAACACCAGTACCGCGACCTGCATAACTTGGTAGAAAACTTGGCTATTACCGCGGGGCTGCCCAAGCCGAGGGTATATATAATCGACGACCCGGCGCCCAACGCGTTTGCAACGGGGCGCGACAAAGACCACGCGGTGGTGGCGGTCACCACCGGCCTCTTGGCAATGATGGACAAAACCGAGCTTGAGGGAGTGTTGGCGCACGAGCTCAGCCACATAGGCAATCGCGACATGCTTGTTTCCACCATTGCCGTGGTGTTGGTGGGTTTTGTCACGCTCGCGTCGGACTTCTTTTTGCGCTCAACGCTCTTTGGCGGCGGGGGGAGGAACAGCGACAACAAGACCAACCCTGTTTTGGCGATTATCGCCGTGGTGCTTATTGTACTCGCGCCTATTGTCGCGACGCTGATGCAGCTCGCCATCTCGCGCAAGCGCGAGTTTTTGGCAGATGCGTCCGGCGCCCTGCTTACCCGCTACCCGGAGGGCTTGGCAAACGCCCTGCGCAAAATCGGCGGCTACCAAGCGCCGATGCGGCGCGCCAACAACGCAATCGCGCACTTGTATATCTCAAACCCGTTCGGCGCCGCGGCGGCAAAAAGCGGTATTGCAAAACTTTTCATGACCCACCCGCCGGTAGAGGAGCGCATTGAGGCGTTGATAGGCCGGTAGCGTTATTTATATACCGTTATATAGTTATAGAGGTTTGTTCCGCCGCGTACCTGTTTTAACCTCACAGTCTAGGGAATGCAGTCATGCATATGCAGAACGTCGAAGAAGTCGGCTATGTATATAAGCGTGTTAAGAGAGGCAGGAGGAGAAGGAGTTTTGATTTCGAACGGACGCCGGCTGTAAAGCTACCCGCCGCAAACGGCGCGACGCTTTTAAAGCCGTTGCCGGCCGTTTCGTCGGCCAATCGCCAATCTCTCATCACCGTTACGCTTGCGGAAGGCGTGACTGTGCAGTTGGTGGCGGAGCCAAGCGGTCGGCCGCAAGAGCCGTACCCTCCCCGCAACGACGGCTCCGCGCAATGCTCGCCGCTTATTATCGGCACGAGCAAACAAGCCGGCGTCGGCCATAAGCTCAAGTTCTAGCGTCATCGACCCCCGCCGGCAAGCTGGCGGGGGCATTTTATTTGTTGTAAGTTAGTTACATACGGAGGCGTCGCATAGTGGTCTAGTGCACCGCCTTGGAAAGGCGGCATACCGCAAGGTATCGAGAGTTCGAATCTCTCCGCCTCCGCCAGGATGAAAAAGTATCTGATTGCATTTTTGGTGTTGATAGCGGTCGCGATACTTGCCTATGCGGCGTTGCCTAAAGAGGCGGATATTACCGCACTGCGCGCGATAACAATCGGCGGCGTTTCTGTCTCGGTTGAGGTTGCCGACACCGCAAGCTTGCGTGAGCAAGGGCTTTCGGGAAGGTCTGACCTTCCCAAGGGGCAGGGGATGCTGTTTGTTTTTGATACCGACGGCGCGTGGGGTATTTGGATGAAAGATATGCAGTTCCCCATAGACATTGTGTGGGCCGATGCATCCGGTACGGTTATCACGGTCGCCGCCAATGTCGCTCCGGAAACATATCCGGAAGTTTTTAATCCGTCCGCGCCGGCCCGGTATGTGCTTGAACTGCCCGCGGGTTTTGCGGCAGCGCATGGGATTGTCGAGGGAACAGTAATAAAGATATAGGCAGGCAAAAGCCCCG
>CAYIHD010000033.1:0-2214 GCA_964363205.1 uncultured Candidatus Saccharibacteria bacterium
ATATGATTACGATGCGGTTTTCTGCCGCCGATGCCGAGCTGGAAAAAGTGGGGAATGTTTTTGTGCACCGGGTGGGAAGCAGCGGCTCGTATCTCGACAAGGTACTTTTTATCCCGCGCGCGGCGCAGTTTGCCCGCCGGTTGCATGCTAAAGAAAAGTTTGACGCTGCCTGGGCGATGATGAGCTACATGGTGTTGCCGGTGGTACTCGCTAAACTCGGCACACCGTATGCACTCACGCTGCAGGAGGGCGACACGGAGCAGCACATGTTCGGGCGGCTGCGCATCCTGCCATTTTTGTTTTTGCTGCGGCGCGGTTTTCGCGGAGCGCGGGCAGTTTCGGCGCTCTCAACCTTTCTTGCTACATGGGCCAAACGCATGGGGTATGGGGGTGAGGTCGAGATTGTGCCCAACGGCGCCGACATCCAGCATTTTGCCGGCCCCACGATTTCACACGAAGGTACGGTACTGGTGACCTCTTCGCGCTTAGTCTACAAAAATGCAATCGACGACGTACTCCGGGCGTTGTCGATGGTGCCGGGTGTACGCTTTAAAGTCGCGGGCATCGGTCCGGAGGAGGCTGCGTTAAAAAAGCTCTCGCATGAGCTTGGTGTTGCTGAGCGGGTCGAGTGGCTCGGATTTGTAAGTCATAAAGATTTGCCGGCTCTTTTACACGCGTCAGACATCTATGTGCGCCCGAGCCGCTCGGAGGGTTTTGGCGCTTCATTCCCCGAGGCCTTTGCCGTGGGGCTACCCGTCATAACTACGCAAGAGGGCGGTTTAAAAGACTACATCACGTCCGAAGTTGCCTGGCCAGTGCCAAAAGACAGCCCTGCCCAAATAGCGTTGCAAATTAAGGATATTTTAGGTAACCCAGAGCAGGTTAAAAGAGTTGTAGAAAACGCGCACCGGCTTGTTGTGGAGAAGTACGACTGGAGTCTGGTTGCGCGTGACATGCGGGATAAAGTCTTTGCCCGCCTTTTTTCATGACAAAGAAAATTCTTATAGCAACCGGCGTCTATCCTCCCGAAAGCGGCGGGCCCGCTACGTATTCAAAATTGCTTGAGGAGCGCCTCCCCGCGCTCGGCTTTGCCGTATCCGTTCTGCCGTTTAGCCGGGTGCGGCATCTGCCGAAACTAATCCGGCACGTTGCGTATTTTTTTAAGTGTCTGCGGATGGCGCGCTCTACCGATGTGGTATACGCGCTCGACACGGTATCGGTAGGATTTCCTGCGGCGCTTGCGGCAAAAGTGCTCGGCAAAAAGCTTGTCGTGCGCGTGCCGGGCGACTATGCGTGGGAGCAGGCGCGACAGCGCTTTGGAGTCAAAGACGAACTGGATATGTTTCAAACAAAAAAGTACGGCCGGCGTGTCGGGCTTCTGCGACGCATCCAGCGGTTTGTCGTGCGCGGCGCGCGCGCGGTTGTCGTGCCGAGTGAGTACATGAAAAATATAGTTACCGGCTGGCTTGCCCCGAGCGGGGTCGAGGGGGGAGTAAAAAATATTTCAGTCATTTACAGCAGTATCGATCTTGCCGCGGATTACACATTGCCGGCACATCGCCCGGAAGGTTTTTTGGTTGTGTCATCGGGCCGGCGCGTCCCGTGGAAAGGTTTTGACGGCATCGAGCGTGTCGTCGCAAAAGAAAAAAACTGGCATCTTTTTATCGCCGGGGAACTGCCGCGCGCACAGGCGCTCGGCTGGGTTAAGTCTGCCGATGTGTTCGTGCTCAACTCCACTTACGAGGGGCTCTCGCACGCGCTCGTCGAGGCTATGGCACTCGGTACGCCGGTCGTTGCCACTGCGGTCGGCGGCAACCCGGAGCTCATCGAGGATAAGGTCGACGGCTTGCTGGTGCCTCCCGGAGACGACAACGCCCTGTATGCGGCGCTCAAGCGGGTAGAGGAGGACAGAGAGTCCGCATTGGCGCGCGCGCAGTCGGCGCGCGCAAAAACAAAACAGTTTTCCATAGACACGGCCGTTTCCAAACTCGCGGAGTTGCTTAAAACGATATGAAAGTTTTAATGATTACCGGCGACAAAAACTTTTCTGCGAGCCCGCGCTTTGCCCTGCAGGCGTCGCAGGTCGAAAAGCTCGACGTGGTGTATATGGGCAAAGGGAGCGTGTGGCCAAAAGTGCCGGCAGGACACTTTGATGTCGTAACCGCACAGGATCCTTTTTGGCGAGGGCTCTTTGCGTGGAGAGTGGCGCGCCGC
>CAYIHD010000034.1:0-2211 GCA_964363205.1 uncultured Candidatus Saccharibacteria bacterium
TTCGGCAACCTGACCCGCGACCCGGAGCTCCGCGCGCTCCCCAGCGGCGCGCAGGTGTGCAGTTTTTCTATAGCGACCAACCGCACGTACAAAAAAGCCGACGGCACCAAGCAGGAAGAGGTTGAGTTTCACAATATCGTTGTCTTTGGCCGGCAGGCGGAGACCAGTGCGCAGTACCTCAAAAAGGGGAGTACCGCGTATGTCGAAGGCCGCATTAAGACCCGCAGCTGGGAGAAGGACGGCGTCAAACATTACAAGACCGAGATACAAGCGGACACCGTGCAGTTTGGACCCCGTTCGACCAGCTCCGGGCAAGCCGCCTCTTCCCGCGACATATCTGAGGCCCCGCAGGTCGCGCCTAAGGAAGACGCAATCGACTACCCGGCAGAAGACATTAACCCCGACGATATACCCTTTTAAGCTTGCTTAAAACAATAAAGAGTAAATTTAACTAATATGAAAGATTTTTACGCACCGCAGTTTGTCCGCATAGACTACAAAGATACGGAAACTATCAAAAAGTTTCTCAATCCGCACGGCAAGATACTGCCGCGCCGCCGCACCGGCCTTACGGCGGGTAACCAGCGCGCGCTTGCCGAGGCAGTCAAACGCGCCCGCTACATGGCACTTTTGCCGTATATAGTTCGGTAGGAAAAATAAAAACTCCTTTTCTCCTTCTTATCCACCCCACTTGTGAGGTGGATTTTTTGTTCGTCTATACTAAAGGGTATGGGACTTGCCCGCCGGGACTACTATACAGCCGCCTTTTGCGCGTTTGTGCTTTTTGCTCTCTTTTTTGCCGGTTCGACGCGCGTTTTTTCCGCGTCCTATATGACCGGATGGGCATGGAGCGACAACATCGGCTGGGTATCTCTCAACTGCAGTACCGGAGGCCCGACGGGCAATAATGTCTGCGCTACGAGCAACTACTTTCTTGCTCTTAACGCCGACAATACGATAACCGGGTACGCTTGGAGCGAGAATATAGGATGGATACAGTTCGGCGGCCTCAGCGGCTTTCCCGCCGGCGCCGGCACGCAGGCGGTCAATGCCCAGCTCTCCGGAAGCAGTGTCGTCGGCTGGGCAAGGGCGCTTTCCAACGGCGGCGGGTGGGACGGATGGATATCTCTCGGCTCTTCCTCCGGACACGGCGACGGCCTAACTTACGCAAATGGGTCGCTCAGCGGATACGCGTGGGGCGACGAGGTTGTCGGATGGCTCCAGTTTAACGGCGCGAGCACTCCGTGCGGAACGCCCATCGTGTGCACCGACTCAACCCATTACAATGCGTATACCGACGTTACGTGCGTCGACCGTCCGGCCGCGGCGTGCGCTCCTGGGCTTTTGTGCGTCAACGACTTCGGCTGTACCAGTGTTCCGCCGTCCGGCTGTTTGTCGGTCAATGCAAGCAACCCCAACTGCACGCCGCCGGTGGACAAGAACTATATCGTGCGCAAGGGCAACTCGACGACCATATATTGGAACGTCACCAATGTGCAGACCGGCTGTACCCTCAAAGACCAGTCGGGAGCCACGCTTGCCAGCGGAGCGGAGTTTACCTACTCGGGCAGTTATAACACCGGCGCCATAACCTCAAAACAGGTGTATACATTTTCCTGCGACAATGGGGCGTTTGCCGACACGGCAATGGTCAATGTGATACCGGAGTATAAAGAGCTATGAGTAATCTGCGCATTGCCTATATAGTTCTTGGGGTTCTCGCCGCGTTTGTCGTGGCGCTTGGAGCGTTTGTTCTGTACCGCCAGTTTTTTGTCGTTAATCAGGCCGCCCGGCCAAGCGTACAGACGGTTGTGACACAGGAGCAGTTGGGCTTGGTGGATATACTTGACCAGTCAAGCCAAAACTTTGATGCCAGCGCCGGGGCGCAGAGCGGACGCGCGGACCTACTTAATCAACAGAACAATAATACGACTCAAGAGGACCGCGCGGACCTTTTGAAATCACTGGGGCAATAATAGTGGTGTACAATTATTATGCGTAACCTTAAACGCTTGTTTATGAAAAATCTTTTTATACGGACGTTCGTCGTGGCGCTCGGTGTCATCGCCGCCGGAGCGGTGGTCGCGTGGACGGGCCCCACCGGCACCGCGCCGGCCAACAACGCCTCCGCACCGATAAACGTAACCGCCACCACGCAGACAAAGACCGGCATACTGTCCTCCGGCGACTCCTTTGTCGCTCCCAACATGA
>CAYIHD010000035.1:0-2173 GCA_964363205.1 uncultured Candidatus Saccharibacteria bacterium
TTTTTGCTTACAATGCCGGGGAGGAGGGGTCGAAGCGGAAAGAGGCTCTATTTATTTTGTCTTTGTTGACCAACTCGATGATGCGCTCGACGAGGGCCTTAGGGTCGGAGTCGAAGACGATTCGGTTGTTCGGGCGGTGGCCGAGTTCTATTATATTTTTTAACTCCTCGTCGGTGTCCCATCCGGCGGACTCCAAAATCCCGATGGGTTTTTGATCCTCAAACGCGATAGTAAACTCGTGTATGGTGCCGATGCGTCCGCAACCGAAGAGTACTGCATCGGAGGAGCGCGTGAGTATGAGGTCGCGGCCCGGGTAGCCGAAGCCGGTATATATGATGAGGTCGAGATATTCGACCGGCAAGTTAAATTGCTCGATATGCTCGCGCTCGGAATTGGCCGGGGAAAATCCGATGGTGTATCCGCCGGCCTCCTTAGCCCCCATGACCGCCCACAGCGGAAACCCGGTGGTCGCGCCGTTGATGGCTACCACATCATGCTTGGCAACCTGGCGTCCGAGCTCCAGCCCTTTGTCGTAAGCGTCGATGCCGCAATGCCCGGTCTCCGCGGCGCCGGAAATAGCAAACTTGAGCTGTAAATGCGTGTGCTTCGGATCCATCACTAGAATTTTAACACAACATGCTCCCCTATTTCCGGCGCAGTCGTCTTAACCCCAAGGTAATCTCTTATTCTTTGCACCAGGAAGGCTGACGCGGCCGGTTCGGCATGCGTGACAAACACCTGCTCCGCATCCTGCGCGGCTTTGTTGGCGAACTCCAGCAGCGACTCGCTGTCGCGATGCGCCGAGTAGCCGTACAGCGTCTCAACCTTGGCGCGCACGGGAATTTTTTCTTTGTGATACTCGATATGCTTTGCACCCTCTATCAGACGGCGCCCCATGGTGCCCGCCGCCTGATACCCGACGATAAGCAGTGTTGAGCGTATGTCGGGCAAATACTCGCGCTCGTGCGCGAGCACCCGGCCGCCGCCGCTCATGCCCGAACCTGCAAGGATTATCTTCGGGCCGGCGCTCTCTTTTATCTTGCGCGACGCTTCCACGCTCTCGACAAAATGCAGTTCGGGGAAGGCAAATATGTCTTCGCCTCCCTCGATTCTTTTTTGCATCGCGGCGGAAAAATATTCCGGATGCGCGACAAACGCGCGGGTCACCCGCAGAGCCAGCGGCGAGTCGATAAAGACCGGCATAGACGGCACCCGTTTTTCCACCATGAGCGTCCGTATTTCGTACATTAAATCCTGCGTGCGTTCGGTCGAAAAAGCGGGTATCAGCAGCGTGCCGCCGCGCTTGGCGGAGTCCTCGATAATGTCCTCGAGCCTCTCGCGGCGGTTTTTGTCCTCCGGTCTGTTTTTGTCACCGTAAGTTCCCTCCATAACCAAGTACGTGGCGCCGGTTACCTCGTGTGTCGGCGGCAAAAGCGGAGAGTTGCCGCCTCCGAGGTCGCCGGTAAAGATAATATTCCTGCCGTCGCGCGCCAGCCTTGCAATCGCCGAACCTAAAATGTGGCCGGCGTCCAAGAGCTCGAGTGTTACACCGTCCGGAAGATCAACCTTTTCGCTGTAGCCGATGCCGGTCCACAACGCCATGGCCGCGCTGATGTCGTGCGCATTAAACAACTCCTCCCTACCGCGGCGCTCCGCAAATCCGCCCAGTATTTCCATCGCATCGAGCAGGAGCGGCTCGGCAAGCGACATGGTCGCCTTGGTAGAAATAATTTTCCCTTTAAATCCCTGTTTGACCAAGCGCGGAATGCGCCCGATATGGTCGAGGTGCGCGTGCGTGACGACAAGATGTGATATGTCTGCGGGGTTATACGCAAACGGCTCCCAATTTTTTTCCTCCCCCATCCCCTGCATCAAGCCGCAGTCAACGAGGATACGAGCCCCGACCTTTGCGTCGGGGTCAAAAGTTTCTAACAAAAAATTCGAACCCGTTACCATCTCCGCCGCGCCATAAAAATATAAAATAGACTCTCTCATGAATACTAATCTTAACAGAAAGCCCCGTGAGATGGCGGCTTCGCCTATCTCATGGGGCGCTCTGCAGGATTCCGAAGGCTTATCCTAGTTTTCACTAGGTGGGTGCCCTATGGATGACCGTTAAGTCACTCACCTCGAGCTCCCTGCGTGTAGTTAAGGATTTTGCCTTCGGACTCCT